>NZ_JAILXP010000011.1 GCF_020740895.1 Streptomyces sp. UNOB3_S3
GGGGGAGGGAGATGGGGATGAGGCGGCGGAGCCGGCGTTCGGCGGGGCGAACGGATCGCGTGGCGCCCAACGCGGCGGGGAGAACCACGCGTTGCGCTCGTCCCGCACCAGAGTGCCGTCGGGGGCCATCAGCATGGCTTCGTAGGATCCGTCATTGCCGAGCACGGGAACCCCGTCATGGACGCCGAACCGGTAGTGCACCAGACTGCCGGGGCGATACGGGCGGTCGGAGAGAATTCCGGGCCCGGGCAGTCCCAGGGTCGCCTGGTGCAGTTCTTCGGCGAGTTCGCGGAGGTGGACCTCGTCGCCCTCGGGATAGGCGGTGAGGAACTTTCCGCCGGCGCCCCGGTCGTACTGCCGCGAAACGAGTTCGGTCGCCCGTGCCAGAGATCCTGCGTATTTGAACTGGCAGCGACGGCGGGCCAGGACATCGGAGGCCCGCGCCAGCACGAGCGGAGCGGACAGAGGAGTCGCGGAGAGGTGAAGTTTCCAACCCTGAATCCGGTGGCCCCTGTTGTGCGGTGCGACATGGCACCAGAAGTCTCCGTCACTGATGTACCAGTCCGTGGCCCCATGGCGTGCAAGAGCCGCCTGAACGCATCCGGAAAGCAGCGAGGACTCTCCCGGGAACGCGTGAACGTCGTACGGCATAAGGGATGTCGCTCCTCCGCGTGGACGGCGATGCGAAGAAGTATCACACCTGTGGTGAAATCCTGCTGAAATAGGTGATCTCATGATTGCGGGCAGGGGGGACTGCCCGGATCCGCGAGCGGATCCGACGATCGTGGCGCCGGCCACCGTCGCGGCCGGCACCACATCGGACGGCGGGAGTTCAGCCCACGTGCCACTGCTGTTACGGACTTGCGCCGTTCCACGGGTTCGCGCCCCAACCTGATCCTTCTGACGAACCTGGACGTGCCGGGCACTGTCGCTGCGCGGACGGCCGATGAGTCTGTCAGACCGGATGTTTGCGGATCCGCCAGAGGGCGAGAACGGCCAGAAGGGTTGTCAGGACGGCGAAGAGCGCGGTCTCCAGGTACTGGAAGGTCCAGTAGCGGTCGGCCGGCTGTTCGGTGATCTCGACGCGGATGTCGCCCTTGGCCAGGCAGGTGGGCAGTTCGGAGAGCGAGCTGTGATCCATGCAGTTCTGGAACCAGGCGGTGCGGCCCACCTCCTTGCCCGCGGAATCGAGGATCGGGCTGGTGTCGACGACCCAAGGCCCCCCGGGGATGCGCAGACCACCGATCTCACCGTACGTGCCGATCTTCGTCAGACGGCCGATCAGGTCGGCGGTGAGCGGCACCGAGGTGCGGACCGGAGCTTCGTAGTGCGGGCGGATCAGGGCGGGTACGGCGATCTGGAGGGCTGTGAAGACCACCAGGGTGGCGGCCATGGCGGGCACAGTGCGACGCAGGACCAGGCCCAGGGTCACGCCCAGGACGAAGGCGAAGGCGGCGTAGCCGAGTGGGGCGAGGTCGCGCGAGGCGAAGTTCACCGGTTCGAAACGGTTGTTGAGGACGGTGGTCACCGGGCCGGCCGCCCAGGTCAGCAGCAGGCTGTACACGCCGGCGGTGGCCATGCTCAGCAGGCCGACCAGCGCGAGTTTGGCGGCGAGCCACCGGGTGCGGGTGACGCTCTGGTTCCACACCAGCCGATGGGTGCCGGCCTCCAGCTCGCGGGCGATCAGCGGTGCGCCCCAGAAGACGCCGATGACACCGGGGACGGCGAGCAGCAGATAGCCGAGCAGGTCGGTCTGGAGGCTGTAGCGGTCGGCGAGAGCGCCGAGCGGGCCGGAGCACGCGTCGCGGGCGGCGCAGTGCGCGAGGGTGTCGTCGTACGCGCCGTGGATCCGCCCGCCGAGCACGACGAGGTAGACGGCCAGGAGCACGAGGGCCCCGAGGCCCACCAGCGTCTGGGCGCGGAACTGGCGCCAGGTCATCCAGATCACCGGTGGTCCTCCACGGTGGTCGATGGGGGTACCCCCGGTCGGAGGCGGGGGGAGGGCGGGGTGTCACCGCGGTCGGCCCGGCCGAGGTAGGCGAGGGCCAGCTCTTCGAGGCCGACGTCCGCCGTGGTCCAGGGGCCGCCGGCCAGCAGCGCGCGATCGGCGCGGACAATGGCGGTACTCTCCCGGCCGTCCCGTTCGGCCGGGTCGGTGAGTGCGACGATGTCCGCCGCCGTGAGCAGGGCCAGGAGGTCCGACCGGCGCGCGGTGACACGAACATGGTCGGCCAGCAGTCGTGTGATGTCGCCGGCCAGCTGGACCCGGGAGCCCGCCAGCACGATCAGGTGGTCGCACACCCGCTCCACGTCGGGCAGCGCGTGGGAGGAGAGGATGGCGGCGGCGCCGAGTTCGGTGACGGACTCCAGCAGGTGGTCCAGGAAAGCGTGCCGGGCCAGCGGGTCCAGGGCGGCGGCGGGCTCGTCGAGGATCAGCAGCTCGGGCCGCTTGGCCGCGGCGACGGTCAGGGCGAGTTGGGCACGCTGGCCGCCGGAGAGCCGGCCTGCCTTCTGCCGTGGGTCGAGGTCGACGCGGGCGAGTCGGCGGCGGGCGAGGGCCGCGTCCCAGGCGGGGTTGAGCCGGGCGCCCATCCGCAGGTGGTCGGCGACGGAGAGCTCGGCGTAGACGGGCGTGTCCTGGGCGACGAAGCCGACCTTGGCCAAGTGGGCGGGGCCCGCGGCGGGCGTGCCGCCCAGGACGCGGATCGTGCCCGAGCTGGGCCTGATCAGGCCGCAGGCCAGTTGCAGCAGGGTCGACTTGCCCGCGCCGTTCGGGCCGACCAGTCCGATCACCCGGCCGGGCGGAACGTCCAGGTCGACGTCGGTGAGCGCGTGGTGGCGGCCGTACCGCTTGCCCAGCCTCATGGCTTCGAGTACCGGTGTCATGTGCTCCCTCCCCGCCTCAGCCGCGCGGGCGGCGCTCGGCGCGCCACGACTTGACGAGCCGGTAGACGCCGTAGCCGACCGCGAACAGAACCGCCAGATTGAGCGCCCACCAGGCATACAGGAGCGGGCTCCGCTCGGTCTTCTCGGCCTGGGCCGCCGCCGTGGCGAGCAGGGTGGGTGTTGCTGAAATGAGATCAACCATGGGGCACAGCCTGCGGAACGCCCGCTGACCGCCGCAGCGGCCGAAGGTACGGTTCCTTGATCATCGAGTCGTACTTTCGGCTGGTTCGGGGGCCGGGCCGCATCGCCTAGCGTGTGCATGGTGAGTACGACAAAGCGGTACGCCCGGGGGCCGGAGTGGCTGGTCAACGCGGCACTGGGGATGTTGTTCGCCATGGTGCTGGTCGTCATGGCCGCCCAGTACGCGGCGCAGGGCCGGGTCTGGGCCCTCGACGCGGCGGTCGGCGCCGTCGTCTGCCTGATCGCGCTCGTCCGCGGCCGCCACCCGGGCCGGGCGGCGGCCCTGGGACTGGTCGTGGCAGGCATCGCGGCGGTGATCGCTCGGCTCGCCCACCTGCCCGGTGAGCCCGGAGCCGCCGCCGTGCTGGGACTGCTCGTGCTCGGCGGCCGCGCGGTACGCGCGCTCGCCCGGCGGCAGGCGGCCGCCGTCGCGGTGGCCGGGCTGGCCCTGATGACGGTCGGCCTGCTGACCGGCGAAGCGCCGAGCACCCCGTTCCGGGTCGGGATCGAGGTCTGGATCCTCGCGCTCGGGGCCGGCCTCGGCCTGCGCTTCCTGGATCACCGCCGCCGGGCCGCCACCGAGGCCGTGCGGCAGGACGAACGGCTCGCCCTGGCCCGGGAGTTGCACGACATGGTCGCTCATCACATCACCGGCATCGTGGTCCAGACCCAGGCCGCCCGGATCGTGGCCAGACGGCGGCCCGAGAGCCTGGACGCCACGCTCGCCGGCATCGAGGAGGCCGGCGGCGAAGCCCTCGCCGCGATGCGCCGGGTGGTCGGCCTGCTGCGCGATGCCGACGACGTGTCCACCACGGTTCCTCCGGCGTCCGGTCCGGATCAACTGGGCGAACTGGTCCGGCGGTTCGACGGGCACGGCCCCGAGGTGAGCCTACGACTGCCGGCCGACCCGACGCCCTGGCCGCCCGAGGTGGCCACCACCGTCCACCGGATCGTCCAGGAAGCCCTGACCAACATCGCCCGCCACGCCGCGCACGCCCGCTCCGCCGCCGTCGACATCACCCACGGCCCGGACACCGTCACCGTCACGGTCAGCGACGACGCCCCACCCGGCCACGCCCCGCGCAAGCGCCACGGCGGCTACGGCCTGATCGGCATGCGTGAACGCGTCGAGGCACTCGGCGGCCGGCTGTCCGCGGGACCCGGCCGCGACGCCGGATGGTCGGTTCACGCCACCCTGCCCGTCCCGGAGAGGAAGTCCCGTTGACCATCCGCGTCCTGCTCGCCGACGACCAGGCGATGATCCGGAGCGGCCTGCGGCTCATCCTCGAGGACCACGACGACATCGCCGTCGTCGGAGAGGCCGCCGACGGCGCCGCGGCGGTCGAACTCGCCCGCCGGCTGCGCCCCGACGTATGCCTGGTCGACATCCGCATGCCCGGCCTGGACGGCATCGACGTCACCCGCGCCCTGGCCGGCCCCGGAGCCGCCGACCCGCTCCGGGTGGTCATCGTCACCACCTTCGACCTGGACGAATACATCCACGGGGCGCTGCGCGCCGGGGCCGTCGGCTTCGTCCTCAAGGGCGCCGCGCCCGCGCTGCTCGTCGAGGCCGTCCGGTCGGCCCACGCCGGGGACGCCCTGATCTCCCCGTCCATCACCCTGCGGCTGCTCCGCGACCTCGCCCCGGCCCGTACGACCACCGTCGCCCGGCCGGCCCAACCGCTCTCCGCGCGCGAGACGGAGGTGATCCGGGCCATCGCGAGGGGCCGCACCAACCAGGAGATCGCCGCCACCCTCTTCATCACCCTCAGCACCGTCAAGAGTCACCTGGCGACCATCCAGAACAAACTCGGTGTCCGCAACCGCGTCGAGATCGCCGCCTGGGCCTGGGAGAGCCGCCTCATGGACTCCTCCGGCCCAGGCGACTGAGCACCTGCCGTGATGTCGCTTCCGGCCTTCGCGTCCGGCCGGTCGGCCGGAGCCCATGCGTTACGGACGGTTGGCGGCGCATTTCAGGTCGGTCCGTGGGAGGTTGCCGTTCGTCAGGTAGGCGTTGACAGCGTCGTTCACGCAGGTGTTGCCGTATTCGGTGCCGTAGACCGCGTGGCGGAAGGAGTCCGTTCGAAACGGGCGCCGGTGGTACCCAACGCCGTGCGACGGGCGGGGAGGAAGTCGATGACCGGGTCGCCAAGGCCACCCTCGTTGACCACCAGGGTGCCGATGCGGTGGGCCGCGTCCGCCGCCGGGATCCGGGCGAGGGCGACGGTCACGGTCCTGCCGCCGGGCCGCGTGTGGTCCAGTGGGACGGCCAGCCGCGCGCACCGGGCGCCCGCCGCCTCCAGTTCTCTGCCCGCGCTGTCGTCGGGGCCGCGCACGCAGCTTCCCCACGTCAGCTGTGGTGCGGCCGGGGCGGCAGCGGCCGTCCCCGGCGCGGTGCCGAGGCCCGGGTCCCCGCGCTCATGGCCGACGCCGTCCCGGGATTTCAGGGCATGAGGTCGCTCACGTGGAGGGCGACGGGTCCGAAGAGGTCCCTGATGGTCGTCAGGGCCGTGCTCTGGAGGGCCGCTGCGGGCACCGTGGTGCCGTCCGGGGCCGCCAGCGACCGTGTCGCGGTGGCCTCGGCGACGACCGTGGGGCGGTAGCCGAGGTTGAAGGCGCCCTGGGCGGTGAACGTGACGCACATGTGGGTCATGAACCCGGCCAGCACCACGTCGGGCCCGGCGCCCAGCGCGCGCAGCGTCGCGTCCAGGTCGGTGGCGTGGAAAGCGTTGGGGAACTGCTTGACCACCACGGGTTCCCCCTTGAGCGGGGCGACCTCGTCGCTGATCGCGCCGATGTCGGCCCGGACGTCGTAAGGGGTCCCCGGGCCGCCGTCGTTGACCACGTGCACCACCGGTGCCCCCTGGGAGCGGGCGGCGCTCAGCAGCCGGGCGCCGGCGACGAGGGCCTCCTCGACGCCCTCCAGGGCCATGACGCCGGAGCGGTAGGTGTTCTGGAAGTCGATCAAAACGACAGTGGTGTCCTTCAGGAGCGGCAGCTTGCTGTCGAGGCCGATCACGTCGCGCAGGCTCGTCGATATAGACATGGGTGCATTCCTCTCAATTGCGAACATAAGGGGCGCATCGAGGCGCGCTGGCGCACGGCCGCGATACAAGGAAACAGGCGGATGACGGTCAGGCAGTGCGGAAGCGGCGGCGATACGCGGCCGGGGTGGTGCTGATCTGCCGGCGGAACGCCCGGTGCAAGGTCTCCAGCGACCGCAGACCGCAGGTGAGGGCGACCTGCTCCAGGGGCTGGTCGGTGGTCTCCAGCAGCCGGCGGGCGGCCTCGACCCGGGCGGCTTCGACGTAGGCGGCGGGGGTGGCGCCGGTCTCCTGGGTGAACACGCGGGAGAAGTGCCGTTCGCTCAGGCACATCCGCGCCGCCAGAGCGGCCGCCGACAAATCCTCGTCGAGGTGTTCGCCGATGTACTGGCGCAGCTCGTCGATGTCCCTGCGGGAGGAGGCCGGGCGGCTGATCGGCACGCTGAACTGGCTCTGCCCACCATGTCGTCTGAGGTAGACGACCAGCTGCCGGGCGACGGCCAGCGCCAGGTCCTCGCCGTGGTCCTCCGCGACCAGGGCGAGCGCCAGGTCCAGGCAGGCGCTGATGCCCGCCCCGGTCCACACCCGCCCGGAACGGATGAAGATCGGGTCCGCGTCGACCTCGACCCGCGGATGGTCGGCGGCCAGCTGCGCTGCGGTGGACCAGTGGGTGGTCGCCCTCCTGCCGTCCAGCACGCCGGCCGCGGCCAGCAGGTGCGCGCCCACGCACACCGAGGCGACGCGCCGCGCGTGGGGAGCGGTGGCCCTGACCCAGTCCACGATGTCGTCGTCGATCCGGGCCCGGGGGCCCTCGGGTCCCAGGTCGACCGCGCCGGGGACGAGCAGCGTGTCCACCGCCGTCCCCACGTCGCCCAGGCTCATGTCGGTCACCAGGCGCACACCCGCCGATGTCGCCACGGCCTGGCCTGCCGGACCGGGACCGGCCAGCAGGACCTCGTAGGCGGCGCGGCCGCCGCCTTCCCGGTTGGCCAGCGCGAACACCTCGGCCGGGCCGGTGGCGTCGAGGAGATCGACGTCGGGAAAGACCGCGATCACAACGCGGTGGTGCGTCTGGTGCATGCCCCCATCGTCCAGTCATCACGGTCACGACCGCAATGACGCGGTTCTGTCACATCCGGACACCGGGGGCGTTCACCGCGTGGAGTCCGGGCCGCCGCCCGTTCCGGGTTTGCCGCCTTCACGGGCGCGAGCCGCCGCCTCGAGCGCCGCGGTCGGCGACCAGCTCCGCCGCCGGGTTTCCCCGCCAGCGCGTATGAGCCGGTACGTGTTCGCCTTTCATCAGGAAGGAGTCGGCGTCGATGTGGGCGTTGTCGTCGATGACGACGCCGTAGTGGACGAACGCGCTGGTGCCGATGGTGCAGTCGTTGCCGATCGCGATGGGGCCGGACTTGAAGACACCGTCCTCCAGGGAGTGGGCCTGGAGAGTGCTGCCCGCGTTGAGGGCGCAGTCGTCGCCGACCCGGGTGAGGGTGCGCTCGATGATGTGGCATCCGTCGTCGAGGACCCGGTGGCCGATGCGGACTCCGAGGAGCCGCCAGATGACCGGCTTGAGCGGGGTTCCGTTGAAGATGGCGAGGTAGACCGTGGCCGGTACCTTCCAGTACCGCTCGTGTCTCCAGAAATCCTTCTCGTAGATGGAGCAGAAGCGGGGCCGCAGTCCGTGCGGGCCCACCACGGCCCGTTCGACCAGGACGAACCAGCCCACGGTGAACGCGAGCCCGAGTACGACGGAGCAGGCTGTGCTCAGCCAGTACGACACGTCGTTGTCTCCCGAGGGGAGCATGGAGATCAGCACCAGGCCGAAGACGTACAGACACCGGACGGTCAGGAACAGGGCGACGGTGACGGCGTTGTGGCGGTTCTTGGCCGCGAGCCCCCTGCGGCGCTCGGGTCCTGTGCCCATGTGGTCGAAGCGGCGGTCGCGTTCGACCGAGCGCGGGATGTCGAAGGGCGGCGAGCCGAGCAACCCGGTGTTCTCCTTGACCGTGCCACTGACCGGGATCATGGTCTTGGTCGCCAGCAGACAGCCGTCGCCGGTCCTGCCGCCGGCGGGGTAGGCGATGTTGTTGCCCAGGAAATTGTTCCGGCCGACGGCGGCCGGGACGGCACGGAAGGAGGTGCTGGAGAATTCGGCGTTCATCAAGGACAGCCCGTCCGAGACCATGGTCCCGGTGCCTATGCGGCTGAGGGTGGGGACTTCGTGCTTGACGACCATGCCGAAGTTGGACCCGGTCTGCTCGAGAGGTTTCAGCCGGTAGCCGAGGGCGTGCAGATAGTGCACGACGGCCGAGCTGTCGCCGAACAGGGCGTTGAAGAAGCCGATGTTGGTGAGGCGGGCGGTGGCGCGTTGCAGTGCGAACCGCGCGCCGTAGAGCGGATGGACCACGTTCGGCCTGACCAGGCGGCACAGCAACCGCGACAGGGCCGCGATCAGGATCGGTCCGAGGACGGCCAGGCCGAGCACCGCGATGGCGGATACCCGCAGGCCGTCGGCGTAGTACGTCCAGCTGTCCGGGCCGGCCGCGCCCGTGACCGCACCGGCCAGTGGGGAGGGCCGGGACTCCAGCAGCGCGGCGACGGTGATGCCGCCCACCCCGGCGATGGCCACCTCGGCCAGCAGCCAGACGACGCTGTGGCAGGCGCGGCGCACGTTGCCGCAACGGGCCGGCGGGACCGTGAGGTACTGGCAGCCGGCCGGTGCCGGTACGGCCGGTGAGCCGTGCCAGCACTGCCCGTCCGGTACGGACTGGCCGGAGTGCAGTGCGGAGGCGTGGCCGAGCTGGGCGGCGTCCCCGAGGCGCACGTCGATGTCGAGGGTGCTGTGCTCGCCGACGAAGGCGCCGTCGCCGATGGTGACGCGGCCGGTCTCGATGACCCCGTCGTGGGCCCGGTAGCCGTTGAGATAGGTGTCCTTGCGAATGACGCAGTCGGCTCCGATGGTGAGCAGGTCGGTGCACACCGGTACCCGGAGGGTGAGGATCAGGACGTGGGGTCCGATCCTGGCGCCCAGGGCTCTCAGGTACAGCGTGTACAGCGGCGTTCCGACGGACAGCAGGGCGAGCGGGTTGGTGGTGACCAGGGTCTTGACGCACCAGAAGCGGACGTAGGCCATGCTCCACAAGGGGATGCGCCGCGCCGACCACCGGCCGACGAGAGCCCACTTCGCGGCGATCGGCACCAGACCCGTCGCGCCCAGCGCCACGGCGGCGAAGAGGATCGCGCGCCCGTAGGCGTCGGGCCATCCACTGCCCTGCCTCACCCAGGCGGTCCCGGCGTCGAGCGCCACCGAGCCGAGGCATACGTAGGTCAGGAACAAGAGGAGTTGCGCTGCCGTGCACAGGGCGTACCGGGGGGTGCTCGCCGTAGGCGCCGGTGCGAGTGGCGGCGTTTGACGCGGTGCCTGTGCCGGTGTGCGGTCCGGTGCGGCCGGCGCCGTCCGGTCCAGGGCCGCGGCGAGGGCGCGTACGGTGGGATGCAGGTAGACGTCCTTCATCGACACGCCGGGCAGGCCCGGGAGTTCGCGGGCCGCCGCGTTGAAGTGGGCCATCAGCAGCGAGTTGGCGCCGAGTTCGTCGAAGAAGTGGCTGTCCACGGAGACTTGTTCGACCCGTAGGGTACGGGCCAGCAGCTCGGCCAGCGCGCGTTCGGTGCCGGTCGTCGGTGCGACGAAGTCGCGCCGCGCGGTGAGCCGGCGCGGTGCGGCCGGTGCGGGCAGACGGCTGCGGTCGGCCTTGCCGCTGGGCAGTACCGGTATCGACGCGATGGGTTCCAGGTAGGCGGGGACCATATAGCCCGGCAGCCGCTCCCGCAGCTGCAGGACGACGTGATCGGGGTCCACGACGGCGTCTTCGCGCGTGGTGTAGAACGCGCACAGTTCCACGGCGTCCGGGGCGGCCTCGTGCCGGGTCACCACGGCCTGGGCGATTCCGGGGACGTGGAGCAACACCGATTCGATCTCGGCCAGTTCCACACGGTAGCCGCGGATCTTGACCTGGGTGTCGATGCGGCCGTGGTGCTCGATCTCGCCGTGAGCGTTGATCCTGCCCAGGTCCCCGGTGCGGTAGATCCTGCCGGACGGGTTGTCGGGAATGCCGAGGAAGTCCGGGACGAAGGCGCGTTCGGTGAGGTCCGGCCTGTTGAGGTAGCCGTTGGCGAGCCCTGTGCCGGCGATGGCGATCTCGCCCATCGTGCCGGGTGGCAGAGCGGTGTTCTCCCTGGGGGCGAGCAGGACCACCGCGTACGTCGGCAGCGGGACGCCGATCGTCACCGGACGGTCCGGGTCCAGCAGGGTCCAGGTCGCGGTGACGGTCGCCTCGGTCGGGCCGTAGACATTGAGGAACCGCCGTCCGGGCCGGTGCCAGCGGCGGACGAGGTCCTGCGGGCACGACTCCCCGGAGACCAGCAGGAACCGCAGCTCGGAGTGGCCGGCGTCCAGTGTGGCCAGCAGCGTGGGTACGCAGCACAGCGCGGTGACCTGCCGGTCCCGCAGGAAGGCGTCCAGCTCGGCCCCGAGCAGTCCGGGCCCGGCGGGCCGGGGCACCAGCGTCGCACCGGCCATCCAGGGCACCCACGTCTCCTCGACGGAGAAGTCGAAGGCGAGGGTCATGCCCTGGTACACCCGGTCCTCGGCGGTGATGCCGTAGACCTCCGCCGCTACGCGCACGAAGTTGCAGATGGCCGGGTGCCCGATGGCCACTCCCTTGGGGCGGCCGGTGGAGCCCGAGGTGTAGATGACGTAGCAGAGATCGTCGGCTTGCCGTCCGGTGGTGGTGGCGGTGGTATCGAGGCGTCGGGTGGGTCGCCGCGCCATGTCGGCCCGTATCCGGTCCAGGTACAACAGCTCTGTTCCATCCGGGAGATGGGCCACCCGGTCGTCGAGACGGGAGAGCGTCAGGACCGTTCGCACGGCGGCGTCGGAGACGATGTACGACAGCCGGTCCGCCGGGAATCCGACGTCCATCGGGACGTACGCGGCGTGCGCCTTCAGCACGCCCAGCATCCCGACGTAGGCGTCCACCGGGTCGTCCAGCAGCAGCCCGATCCGGTCAGCGGGGCGTGTGCCCTGGTCCAGCAGAAAGCGGGCGAGCTGATTCGCCCTGCCGTCCAGCTGCGCGTAGGTCAGCGTGACATCACCGGCGTCCACCGCGAGCCGGCTCTCCTGCCCCTCCGCACGCAGCTGGTCGCACCGCTCCTCGAACAGATGCTCAAGCCGCTCGCCGTCCCGCCACCGGACGGACCCGCCGTCCCCGGCGCAGGTCAGCACCCCGTCCGGTCGACTCGACGACCGTGGCACCCACTGCCGCGGTGGATCCCGCCCGGGGGTCTCTCTTTCTCTCCGCTCACCATCCGAGGTCATGATTCGCCACACAAAACCGCGATCCCATACATTTTACCGCCCGACACCCCACCGCCACAGCCTTGTGAAATCCGGCCCGGCGGGTCTGTCGGCCGGCCGTGTGAGCCGTCCAGGTGAGCTGTCGCCGGGGGCGGGGCTCTCGGCGTGCGTCGGCAGGCGGCGGGCCCTTGACTGGAGAGCGAACCACTGAGGGCGCCCCTGGAGGAGAAATGACTCGACGCTGGACACACCGCGCGACGGGCGTGACTGAAAGAGCGGATCGGAACGATCAACAGGGGTCCGGCCCGGCGGCGGTCGCGGTGCCGCCACGCCGGTGGTGACAGCGGTGGGCAGGTCAAGGGCGGTGAGGTCGAGGTGGGTAGGCGTCGGGGTTCCTCCGGAGCAGCGTTGACTGCCTTGGTGACAAGGTCGATTCTGCTGGGAGCAGGCACTGTTGCCCATCAGTGATCACCCTGGCCACGGACCCCTGATTCACCCCTGATTCACCCCTGAGACACCGCCCACCCAACCCGTGCCGCGTTCCGCGGACGGCCTGCGGGATCAGGCGCGGTCGGCGGCGATGAGCAGGTACTGGAAGCTGCCGTTCTTGTACGCGGTCAGGAACGTGTCCTCGATGCCGGTGGCCAGGGAGGACTGGGCGCGCAGTTCCCAGTACGGGATGGTCGCCGCGGTGAGGTCCACCACGCTGATCGGCACGAGCCGGTGGTTGGCCAGCTCCCTGAAATAGGCGGAGCGGGGGTGGATGTCGCAGATGTAGTGGGCGTTGATCGTCGAGACTTCGCGGGAGGGCAGCCCGTAGGTGTCGTTGTAGCAGCCGGTGATGGTGACGTACCGGCCACCGCGTACGAGGAGGCGGGCGTATTCGGCGAACAGCGTCGACAGGTCGACGTACATCGTGGATTCGTTGTTCCAGATGGCGCGGAACGAGCTGGACTCGAAGCCGGTGTCGAGCATGTTCCTGAGGTGGAAACGAACCTTGTCGTCCACGCCGTGCTTCCCGGCCTGTTCGGTGGCGAAGGCCACCTGGGTCTCGGAAATGGAGATCCCGTCGACGTGGCAGCCGAACCGCTTGTTGGCGACCAGGCTGCCGCCGCCCCGTCCGCAGCCGGAGTCCAGGAGGCGTTCGTCAGGGTTGACGGCGCCGAGGTGGTCGGCCAGGAAGTCGGCCTGGTCGCACTCCAGGCGGTGCAGTTCGGCGATGATGTGCTCGTCGCGGGTGCCCTGGGGAGCCTGCAGGACGGACCAGTCGACGCTGCCGATGCCGTAGTGGTGGTGGTAGAAGCCGTCGACCGCGCCCAGGCGGAGGTTGACGGGGTTGCTCTCGTGGTTCCAGTAATCGGCCACCGACTCCTGGTAGGGGCTGATGGCCGGAGCTGCTGCCGCGCCGGCGCGGGGCGCTGTGGTGGTCATGCGGGTGTCTTCTCTCACCAGTAGTTGGGTAGGGAGTAGCGGTGGGTGTTGGTGTGGTGCCATTCGTGGTTGCCGGCGACCCAGGCGGTGAGTCCGGCGGTGTAGCGGGCCAGGACCGGGTTCTCGGTGGCCAGGACGGAGGATTCGTCCTCGAAGGCGTGCATGATCTCGTTGTGGATGCCGACGGCCTTGAGGTAGGCGTCCTTGAGGCCGCGGCGCTCCTCGGCGGCGATCACTACCGGGAGGTTCAGGTGGTGCTCGTCGGCGGCCATCTCCTTGGTGAAGGAGTACAGGTCGTTGACGAGTGTGGTGGCGTTGCAGGCCAGCGCGGTGACGCGCTGGACCTCGGGACGGGAGTAGAGCGGATCGGGAAGCTCGTAGCCGTCCACGGTGTCCACGATGGACAGGCAGGGGCGGAAGTTGTTGAACTGCCGCATCACGAGGTATTGCCACACCGGTGGGGTGGTGCGGGTCTGTGCCCAGGCGCCCTCGGCGAGATATCCCAGGTGGAGGCGCGCCATGTCGTGGAGGAACCGGGTGACCTGGCCGGGAGTGGCGATGTCCCGGAAGGCGCGGATCGCACCGGCGTAGGAGCGCAGCGAGGCGTCCGCGCCCAGGCCATCGTGCCACTGCCGCTGGTAGTCGTCCGCGGTGTGCAAGGGATCCAGGGAGCTGTGCGCGATGATGAGCCGGCCGCCCAGGCCGATGGGGGATCCGCCGTACTCCTCGCAGTAGCAGTTGTCGACGACGTTCTCCGCGACCAGGAGTTTGCCCGCGACGACGAGGCGTTCCAGGTCGGCCCCCGCGGGGTGTTGCAGGACGACCGCACGGCCGAACTGGAATCCGGTGAAGTCTCCGGCCCATTGAGGGGGGAACAGTTCGAGTTCACGGGCCCAGGCTTCGAGTCGCCGGTCCACCTCGGCGACCTTGGCAGGGTCGGCCGGTACGGCGGGCGGGCAGTGGAGGCCCGGGATCGGGTCGCCTGCGCGGGGCCGGTCCGTGAGGGCGGGAGCAGAAGCAGGAGCGGCCCGGCTGTGGTCAGCGGGTGGCGGAAGGAGGTCCCTGGCCGCTGCTGTGCCCAGGCCGGTCGGGCCGCCGGCGAGCCACGCCGCTGCCAGGCTCGCCGAGGAGGACGGATTCGTTCGCCCGGGCGGTGCCGGGGTGGAGGGCAAGGCGCTCACCAGACCCGCCGCCTCATGGATGGTGGGAGCGGCGGGCATCCGGGGTGACGACGACACCGTCTCAGCCCTCCTCCGCTCGTCTGTCCGGGTACTCAGTCACGCGGTCGTACCTCGACGTTTTCGAGAATGCCGATCGCGTCCGGCACCAGGACGGCGGCGGAGTAGTAGGCGCTGACGAGGTAGGAGATGATCGCCTTCTCGTCGATTCCCATGAACCGGGCGTTGAGTCCGGGCTCGACCTCGTCGGGCAGGCCGGTCTGGTAGAGGCCGATGACGCCTTCGTTGTCCTCGCCGGTGCGCATGGCGATGATGGACGAGGTCTGGTGTTCCGAGACCGGGATCTTGCCGCACGGCAGGATCGGCACGCCTCGCCACGCGGGGATGTGGTGGCCGTCGACATCGACGCTGCTGATGGCCAGGCCCCGCTTGTTGCATTCCTTGCCGAAGGCGGCGATGGCACGTGGGTGGGCGAAGATGTACCGGGTCCCACGGCGCATGCTCAGCAGGTCGTCGAAGTCGTCCGGGGTGGGCGGGCCGGAGTGGGTCGGGATGCGCTGGTCGAAGTCGGTGTTGCTGAGCAGCCCGAAGTCGGGGTTGTTGACCAGCTCGTTCTCCTGACGCTCGCGCAGCGCCTCGATGGTGAGCCGCAGCTGCTGCTGTGTCTGGTTCATCGGCTGGTTGTAGAGGTCGGCCACCCGGCTGTGCACCTTCAGGACCGTCTGCGCCACGCTCAGCTCGTACTCGCGCGGGTTGAGTTCGTAGTCCGCGAACGTGGTCGGCAGCGTGGGCTCGCCCGTGTGGCTGGACAGGAACTCGATCGCGGCCTCACCGGCCTTGTTCGTCGGTTTCCGCGCGTCGGTCATGCGCCGGTGGACGTGCGACCGCAGTGCTTCGTGCTGGCCTGCGACCGTCTTGTACGCGCTGTGCGGCAGCGTCAGGACCGTCGTCGCGGTGGTCGCGCGGGCCGTGAAGTCCCATTTGCCGTCCGCCTCGGCCAGAACGTTGCCGCCGAAGCTGTCACCGTCCGACAGTCGGCCCACGACGTCCTCGCCCTCGTACTTCGCGGGCCTGACCTTGTCCACTCTGCCGTGCACGACCAGGAAGACGTGATCAGCCTTCCGGCCCTCCTGCACAATGACCTGACCGGGGTCGAACTCCTTCTGTTCGAACTTGTCGGCCAGCGCGCCCAGCGCCGTGCGGTCATCGAACCCCTGCAGCAGCGGCAGCTCGGCCAGCTCCTCCGGGATCACACGAACCTTGGCCCCGTTCTTCTCGAACGTGACCTTCCCGTCCCCGACGGTGAACGACAGACGCCGGTTCACCCGGTAGGTGGCGCCGGGAACATCCACCCACGGCAGCTTCCGCAGCAGCCACCGTGAGCTGATCCCCTGCATCTGGGGCTCGGACTTGGTGGTGGTCGCGAGGTTCCGCGCCGCCGCTGTGCTGAGGCTGAGCTGCTCCTCTGTTCGTTCCTGTGTCTTCGCGGCCGTACTTGGGCGCGTCTCGACAGTCATGGACTACCTCTCCCCATTCATGATTCATGAGATGATCCGCCTGGCTCCAGCAGGGCAGACGTCACCAAGAGTCAGAAATGCCGGTTTTGTAGCTATTAGTAACGCATTGGGGCAAGTGTGGGCGGCAGGCGCGCTGCCGTATCCGGCCCGGCGTGGCCCTCGCGCGAGCCGGACAGCAGGACGGCCGCGCGAGGGCGCGACGAACCGCTTTTTGGACCGTATGCTTTACGGCCGCTTGACGGCTCTGCCGTCTGCGGGGGAAGGGAACGGTTCGGACCGGCGGCCGTGCATCTGTAGCGAGCTGTACCGATCCGTGCCGAGCCCATTCCTCGTTCCGGCGAGGCCGGTGCCGCCACCGCGACGATCGCGGCAGCCGCGGGCGTTCCGGCGACCTGTGAGACGTTCGCTGCTCTGCCGCCCGAGGTGATCCTCGCCGCGCAGGACGCACCGCTGCGCCAACAGGATGGGTTTGCCTACGCTTTGAAAACCGTTGACCCCTATCGCCACCGGCCACGGGGGAGTACGACGATGACTTGCTCGCCTGTGGACGTGGGGCGGCGCCACCGGTGGACCCGGAGGTGCCGGAGCCGTGCCGTCTCCACCCGGCCGGACGGGAGACGCCTTCGCGCCAATCAGCCCAACCGGGTTCGTACGTCTGCCACTCGCCGCGCCGTGGCGGTAACCTGCGCTCGCCTCGCGACCCGGCATCGGGACGCGCCGGGTCGGCACGACTCCTGCTTCACGCACTTCAGGTCCATGTACTTCCGTCCGTCGACGAAGACAAAGGGGACACATGAAGTCGCACTTCCGTTTGCCCGGAATCCTGGCGGCCGCCGCGGCACTGCTCCTCACCTCGGGTGTGACCACGGCCTCCGCGACCACACAGCAGGACACCGGGAAGTCAGAGAGACGCGCGCAGAACGGGGCCGACAGCTACGGCTGGGTCCGCAACGCCAACAGCGGCCAGTGTCTGGCCGTCCCGGGTGCCAGCACGGAGAACGGCAAAGGGCTCATCCAGTGGGGTTGCGGCAGCTGGCGTGACCACTACTGGGAGTTCGAATACGCCTTCTCCAGCGGCGCCATCAGCTATTACCGCGTGCACAACCTGAACAGCGGCCAGTGCCTGGCGGTCCCGGGCGCCAGCACCACCGCCGGCACCCAGGTCATTCAGTGGCCCTGCGGCACGTGGCCCGATCACTACTGGGGCATCGAGTACACGAGCAACGGCAAGCGGCTCGTGAACTGGAACAGCAGGCAGTGCCTGGCCATCCCCGGCGCGAGCACCGCCCAGGGCGAGAAGGTCATCCAGTGGCCCTGCGGCACATGGCCCGACCA
This sequence comes from Streptomyces sp. UNOB3_S3, assembly GCF_020740895.1. Classification (GTDB taxonomy): domain Bacteria; phylum Actinomycetota; class Actinomycetes; order Streptomycetales; family Streptomycetaceae; genus Streptomyces. The sequence goes on from NZ_JAILXP010000011.1 coordinate 16,988, forward strand.
CTACTGGAACTTCTGAGACACGGTCCGAAAGCGCACACGGGCATGCTCTGCGGTGTGGTCACCGCAGGGCATGCCCGGCCGTCCACGGCCACTGCGACCGACGGGTTGGGCAAGCAGAATTGACGACGTCGGACAACCCTCAGTAGTCGAACGTCTCGAAGGTGACGACTGCGGTGTCCTCGCCTTCCCAGCGGACGTCCACCCTCACCTCGTCGGCCTCAAGTCCGCCCGGCGGCCTGAGGATGCCGAGGGCGAGCCCTTCCTTCCGTTCCGCCACGCTGTCGGATCCCACCCCGTCCGGCCGGTTCCGCTCCCCGGGGAGCGAAGCGAGCCAGGGGTGGGCATCGGCGCGCCGCATGCGGAAGGTGCCCGACTGGGTGTGGCCCGCGAGGCCGCCGACGAACTCGGTGCACCGTTGGTCGCTCGCATGGTCGGGAAGCACCCAGCCCATGGCGTACATGGCCTCCGAGCAGGCTATCGGGCGTTCCTGGAAGCCCTTGCCCACGGCGTCCCCGGCCCCGGTGAAGGCGTACGCCAGGCCCCCCAGGGCCGCGGTCGCGGCCAAGGCGATGAGCCACCGCGCCTTACGGCGCTTCGGGCGAGGGGCGGGCGCTGGGGTCATCGCGGCTATAGACACCGAGAAAGTATGACCTAATGCCATGTGTCCTGGTGGCAGGTCGGCCTCGGGGGGGCAGGGCGATGGTCTTACGGGCACGGCAGGGCAGAACACTTCTGGGTCTCGGGACTTGGCCTCGACGGGAGCGTGCGGCGGCGCCGGGCATGCCACCAACTGCTGATTGGCACTCGACCCGGAACGGGGCGTCGGTGAGACTGGGGCATCTCGTACTTGAAGGAGTTGTGATGCAGGTAGCCGTGGTCACCTTCGACGGGTTCAACGAACTCGACAGCTTCATCGCTTCCGCGTTGATCAACCGATGCCGTAAGGACGGCTTGGAAGCTTTCATTACGACGCCGACGCCGGTGGTCACGTCGATGAGCGGCGTGGAGGTGACCGGGCAACGCCCGATGGAGTTCGTGACCGAGGCCGACGTCGTGCTGATCGGCAGCGGAGTGAAGACACGCGACGTCGTCGCCGACGACCTGCTGATCTCCAGGTTGCCGCTCGACCCTTCGCGACAGCTGATCGGTGCGCAGTGCTCCGGCGCGCTGGTGCTCGCCCGGCTCGGGTTGCTGAGGGACATGCCCGCGTGCACGGACAACACGAGCCGGCCCTTTGTCGAGGCCTGCGACGTCACCGTGCTGGACGCGCCGTTCCACGCCGAGGGGAACATCGCTACGGCGGGCGGCTGCCTGGCGTCCCAGTATCTCGCCACGTGGGTGATCACACGAACGCTCGGGGCGGACGCCGCGCGCGCCGTCATCGACTACGTGGCTCCGGTCGGTGAGAACCAGGAGACGGTCGAGCGCGCCATGCGGGCCGTCCACGCGGGCGAGGCCGCACTGCGCTGACGCCCTCTGCGCAGTGTTCGGCGATCGTGGTACCAGCCACTGCCGAGGCCGGTACCACATCGGGCGGCGGGAGCGCAGCCCACGTGCCACCGTTGCTGTGGACTCCCGTTGCAGTCCCACATTCGCCACGGAGGCGCCGTTGTCCGTCTGTTCGGCGCCTCGGCGGCGACATGATGGATACAGACCGGACACTGATGTTCGGCTGGTTCGCCGCACCTAGTGCTGTGACCGGGATGGTCCACCGTGATCGGAAGGCGGCTCGCGGGACGAGCGCCCGCGCAACGGCTGGTATTACTGGGGCATGCAGGAAGAGACGGCACGCTCCGCGATCGACACGTTCATCTCCGCGTTTAACGCCTCGGACGACAGCTATGTGACTGCCCTGCTTTCCCAGGCCCTGACCTCAGACGTGGTCTTCTGGGGGCCGTTGGGTCGCAGCGAAGGAATCGCGGCGGTCGAGCGGTTCGTGCTGGAGATCCGGCGCCACCCGGCGGGGACCGGCACGATGGTGCGCTGCTCAGCGGTGGACATGCCTGACGAGTGGGCCCGGTACCAGTGGGTCTTCACCACGCCGAATGGAGGCCCCCGCCTGGCGGGAACGGACGTCGTCCATCTGCGGCGGAGCCTCATCGACCAGGTCATCGTCTTTGCGGGGGAGATCGAGCCGTCCGCCTCCTGAGTCGTCCTTCTGTCGCTGTCCTTCTCGTGAACTTGTCCCTTTCGGCACTCCGGGGCTGCGGTTCGCGGTCGGTCAGGCCGCGGCGTTGAGGGGGCGTCCGCCCCAGCGGATGCCCTTCTCGCTGCGGATGCGGGCGCGTTCCTTGCGTTGGGCGGCAAGTACGTCGGGGTGGCGGGCGTTGGCGTTGCGCCAGTGCAGGTAGCGGTGCAGTGCCTGGGTTTGCGTGGGGTGGCTGCGGTGGTGGGAGTTGGCCAGGGTGAACTGCCGCAGTGGGCCGAAGTGGGCCTCGATCGGGTTGGCCCAGGATGCGTAGGTTGGGGTGAAGCACAGCTCGACCTTGTTCTTCTTCGCCCAGCGGCGGATGGCGGCGCTGGTGTGGGCGGAGAGGTTGTCCAGGATGATGTGGATCGAGGCGCCGTCGGGTCGGGCGGCGCGGATCGACTTCAGGGCGGCCAGGGTGTTGGCAGTGCCCCTGCGGCGGCGGTGACGCCCCACAGGCGGTCGTCGCCCACGGAGTAGCAGCCGTGGAAGTAGGTGACGCCGTGGGGGCGGCGGTAGGTCGCCGGCAGCCGGTTTGGCTTGATGCCGCGGCGCCGGAGCAGGCGCCGTAAGGCTTCACGGCCGATGCGGATGACACGTCCGTGCACTTCCCGCAGGTAGGCGGCGAGTTTGCGGATCGACCAGCGGGTGAAGGGCTGGCCGAGCCTGGTGGGGCGGGTGGTGGCCGTCCGGATGACGAAGTCCTCGTCGTCAGGGGTGAGCAGGCGGGGACGGCCTCCCGCCCGCTGAGGGTCCAGGCAGGCCAGGCCGATCTCGTTGAAGCGGTGGATCACGTCGCGCACGGTGTCCTCATCGGCCTGGACCGGCTGGGCGATCACCGGCACCTCCAGCGGTCGAATGGACGTCACCGCACATCCAACCGTCACGACCACCAACCCGGCGAACCTACGCGGTCACAGCACTAGCAGAGGGTCCCGACGGAGGTGATCTCCAGGGGTGGTCGGGAGTCGATGCCGGTACGGGGCATCAGGATGAGTGATCCGCCTCTGTACGTGATCCGTGCCGGGTGGTCGGTGTTGTTCTCGACCACGCGCACCAAGAAGTACGGGCTGAAGTCCTCCACCTTGCACTCGCGAATCGTCATCGGCTCGGGAATGCCGAATCCGGCCCCCGTGAGGCAGAGGTACCCGCTGGGACACAGTGGCGAGGCGGGAGCGACTGCCGCGGTGGCCGGGCCCGAGCAGACGCCCACGAAGGAAGCTGCGAGGGCGGCCGCCGCGGCAAGGGCCTTCGCGGCAGGCCGTCTGCGCCGGCCGGGGTGGTTGAGGCGACGGTGAGGTTGCCAGTCCATTGCGGCCTCCAGAGGAGTCAGGAGGACGGCGCCTGCCGCATGGCACATCGCGCCCACGGTGCGCCGCCCTTCAAGGACGATTCAGCGGGCTGCTCCACCTACGTGTAAAGCCCTGGTCCCGCCACTTTCACCGCGCGTCACCGTGCGCACGTGACCGAAGCCTGGCCGGCGAGAGGCAGTCCGGTGGCGTTCACCAGTCGAGCAGATCCATGGAACTCCGACCGAGCCAGTCCCCGAACGACACGGGCTGACCGCCGAGGTTCAGGGGCAGGATCTGGTCGCAGGTGGCGCGGGCATCGAACCACATCGTGCCTCGGTGCGGACCGGTGACAACGAGCAGAGTCGAGAAGCCGCAGCCGTTCTCCTGGATGAACACGGCACCGGATGTCTTGCGCTCCTGGAGCACCTCGTACTCCGCGTCCCACTGCTTCCACGCCTCCCGGTAGGCATCGTGGTCCGGGAAGTTCTCTTCCAGTGGCTCGCGTGCGTCGAGCTCGTCCTCGTCGGCGCGGTAGGAGTCGGGATGGGGGAAGGCGGTGGTGAGCAGGTCGTAGTTGGTGGTCGAGTCTCCTTGCCAGCCCCATCCGGCGGCGGTTCGGCACAGGCGGTTCACCGTGCCACCGGCGCTCTGCCGGAACAAGTACTCCCGGTACTCTGCCGGAAACGTAATGCCCAGTTCCGCCTCCGCCTCGCAGACCTCTGCCTTGGACAGTGGCGCCGGGTAGGAGTCCCGCGCCGAGGACGGGTGGCCAAGCTCGTCATGGCGTCGCCCCCGCACCAGGCGCTCGGCTCTCGCTATCCAGTCGATCGTCATACGGGTGAGGGTAGACAGCGGCGATCCACCGGACTGTGTCGGGCACGCCGACGTGGACGACCCGAAATCGCATGCGATCTTCGCCCGGTCATGCTGGGATCACTCGCCATGAGTGATCTTTTCCTCGATGAAGCCGACCTGATGGACAGGATGGAACGGAACCTGGCGGAACATGCCAGTCACCTGCATCGCAGCATGACCGGCGCGGCCGTCACGGAGGCTGGTGACCTCCTGGTCGCCGACAGTGGCCTGGACGACGACACTTTCAACATCGTTGCCGCGGCCCGCTTCACCGTCACCAACGCTACGGCACGTATCACCGAGACCGCTCGGACGCTGGCCCGCACAGGCCGCCGTTTCTCCTGGTGGGTGGGGCCTGCCTCGACACCACTGGACCTCACCATCCGCCTGACGGCGGCCGGTCTGCCGGCGTCCGAACGCGAGACGGCGATGTGGGCCGAGCTGGACGACACCCTGCCACTGCCTACCGTCCAAGGACTGGACATCCAGAGGGTGGCGACGCCCGAACAGCTTGCCGACTACGCCACGGTTCTCGCCGCGAACTGGGACCCGCCCGCCGACACCGTCCGCCGCTTCTTCGCCCAGGCCGCCCCGCAGGCACTGGCAGCGCACTGCCCGGCCCGGTACCTGGTCGGCTACGTGGAGAGCCGTCCGGTCTGTTCGGCTGAAGTGTTCCATCACGCGGGGGTCGCCGGTATCTACAACATCTCCACCCTGGCCGCCCACCGCCGACGTGGCTACGGCGGTGCCATCACGCTCGCAGCACTCCGCACGGCCCGCGACCGGGATCACCGCATCGCGGTCCTGCAGGCGTCAGCCGAGGGCGAGCCCGTCTACCGCCGCCTGGGGTTCCGCTCCTGCGGCCAGTTCACCGAACACACCATCAACCCCTGAACCACCTGAACTCCACTGGCTCTCCGCCCGCCTTTCCCGACGGTGCCGGCCACAGCCACTCGGCTGGGCCGAGGCGGCGAGTCATTGTCGGGGGGTGGGGAGAGTGGAGGTGGCGATCCGGCCCAGGAGAGTGGCGAGCTGCCGGGGCATGGAGAGGAACGGCGAGTGGCTGCTCGGCAGCCGGTGGACGGAATCGGCGCGCGTCGCGAGCTCGCGTTGCCGGGACGGTTCGAGCGACTGGTCGCGGTCGCAGACGATGTAGGCGGAGGGCACGGTGCGCCATCCTGCCGCGGTCACCCGATCCGTGAAGGTCCGGACGCTCTGCGGTCGCAGCCGGGCCACGGCGCGGTCGGCAACGGCCTCGGGCACGTCGTCGAAGAGTATCCGCCGGGCGTCCTCGTACGGCGGGGTGTGGCCCGTGTCGTCGTCCGGCGCGGGTGTTCCGAGAAACGTGAGTAGGCTTTCGCCCACGTCCAGTTGGAATGCGGCGAGGTACACCGCCCCTACCACGTTCGCGGCATCCGCGATGGCCTCCGTGGTGGGGACGCCGCCGTAGGAGTGGGCGATCACCACCACCGGGCCGTCGATGCGTCGGAGGCTGTCCCGGATGGCGTTCGCGTCGTCCAACACGCCCGCCGGGCAGGCGCCGTGATGCCGGCCGACCGGGGGATTGGCGCTGGGCAGGTCGACGGCGTCGGACCGCCAACCGTCGGCGTCGAGCGCGGCGCGTACGGGGTCCCAGCACCACGCTCCGTGCCAGGCTCCGTGGACCAGCAGGAAGGTCGGCCGGCCGGTGTCGGCGTTCATGTGCGGTACCTCCGATACACGGTCGTGCTCGACCCGGCCGGAATGTTCCTGTACGGGTTCGACCACGAGTGCGACGCCACTCCGTGGCGGGCACACCCCCGCGCACACTGGCCCGGTCTGCTCGACGGTTCGCCCGCTTCCCTTGCACACTACGCCACGGCGTCGGAGTCCCAGTTCCTGACCATCGTTCGGAGGTTCTGCGCGGTCGCGAGGGCGGCCGCGCAGAACCGGAGAACGGTTTACGGCGCGTCCGCCGGCTGGCCGCTCGTGCGTAAGGTGTCACAGCACATGGCCGGTTCCAGTGCGTGCTCGTCCGTCTCGGGCAGCTCCTGCAACTCCAAGACGTTGTCTTCCATGCTCTCACCTCCCTTCCCCGGCCTAGGCGCGGTCAGGGCTTCACGCACCGTTGTGCGGCGGATTCAGGATGCCGTAGCTGGTCTCCGCGGTGTCGCAGCACATCCACGGCTCCTGTGCCTGTTCGTCCGCTGCCGGCAGCTCCTGTAGCTGCAGGATTGTTTCTTCCACGGTTTCTACGCTCCTTCCGGACGTGCCGTCGGTGGCTCTGTCCCGTCCACCGTCCAGGGGCGGGCGCCCCCGTGCTTGAGGCGTAGCAGCAGGTCCAAGGCGCCTGCCAGGCCCACCTGGTAGCTCACGCAGAACTCGCGCAGCGTGTCGTCGGGGACGACCAGCCGCCCGTCCTGCCGTGCGGCGCGCGTGTAGAGGCAGTAGGCGGATTCGGCGGCCCGGGTGCGGTAGGTCGCGTCGCTGGTGATGTCGGCGAGGTCGACCAGCAGCTGGGCGTTTCCGGCCACGCCGTGGCACGTGCCGGGACCGAGCCGCCAGCGGTCCAGATGGGCCGCGCGCGCCGCGCGCTCCGCGTACTCGCGGAACAGCGGCTCCCCTGTGGACTGCCACAGCCTGACGAGTGCCGTCCCGATGCCGGAAGCGCCGTTGCACCAGAAGTCGAGGCCCGTCCGGTCGCTACGGCCCGGCCCCTTGGGCCAGACCGCGAAGTCACCCCGGCGCTCGGCCACGGCGCACAACGCGTGTCCGCCGCCGATCGCGATGTCGACGAGTTCCGGACGGTCGAGATCGCGTCCGGCGGCGAGCAGGAAGGCGACGTGGCCCGCGACGCCGTGTGCGAAGCCATAGGACGCGGAGCCCGCGAGCTCGCGGCGGTGTGCCGCGCCCAGCGGCCAGTCCACTCCGGAGCCGGGTTCCGCGGTGCGGCGGACCACTCCGTCCGCGTACCGCGACGCCCGTTCGGCGAAACGCGGGTCGCCTGTGGTGTGCCACAGGTGGAGCTGGGCCAGACCGGCACCGGCGAGACCGTGGCAGATGTCGGGGACGGCCCACTCCAGCGGAATGCGCAGGGCGTAGCTCCTGGCCAGGTCCGCGAGTCCGGAGTCACCGAGTGTCAGCGCCGCGTCGTGCAGTGCCCAGACCGTACCCGAGCGGCCGAAGTAGAGGCCGGGCAGGATGCGACCGGGCTGGGTGAGCCGTGTGCCGACCCAGTGGGCCACCGTGCGCAGCAGGGGCTCGAGGGAGGGTGCCTCACCCGTCCGAACCGCTCTGTCGAGAACGGCCAGTACGCCCGCCGCGCCTTGCTGGAGGTTGCAGGGGTCTCCCTCCGGCAGGGACCCGGGCCGGGGCCACAGGTGTGGGGCACTCGGGTCGGCGGTGGCGGCGATGTGTGCGAGCCCGTCGTGCAACAGCCGGTCGAGCGCGGCACCTTCCAGGGCGGGTGCGGACGACGCCGGTGGGCTCGTGGGCTCGGCCCGCAGGAACGCGGCGGCCTTCTCCAGCGGCCAGCGATCCGGTGCGTCGGCCGTGAGGCCCAGGACGAGAGGAGCGAGGGCGCCGAGGGCGGGGCAGTCGCCGGCGGCGGCTTCCACGATCTCCGCGAGGCGGTCTCCGGCGGACCGCGCGGGTGCGGTGTCCTGGGCGAGCAGTGGGTTGATGCCGGTGGTGGCGTGGAGCAGGGTGGCACCCAGGCTGAAGCAGTCCACCTCGGGGCCGGGCGCGGGCCCCGTACCCGTGCGGGAGAGGTACTCGGGCGCGGTGAAGCCTTCGGTACCCGCCACATGGGCCGTACCGCCGGCGCGTACCGCGCATTCCAGGTCGACGAGGACGGGGGTGCCGTCGCGTCTCATGACGATGTTGGTCGGTTTGAGGTCGCGCAGTACGAAGCCGGCGGCGTGAGCTTCTCCGACCAGGCGGACGAGCTCACGCGCGAGCCGCCACGCCACCGGGGCCGACAGCGAACCTCCCTCGCGCGACGCCTCTTCCGCCGACCACTGTTGGAGGTTCTCACCGTCGACCAGGTCCTCGGCCAGGAAGAGGTGCTCGCCGGCCTCGAAGACCTCGTGGGGAGCGGGGACGATGCCGCTCGGTGCCAGGCGGGCCAGCACGCCGGCTTCGTAGCGCAGCCAGTCCCGGGCGTCCGTCCCGCCGGGCTGCGCACCGACATGCGCGCGTGCCTCCTTCAGCAGGACGTCCTCGCCGGTGTGCTGGTGCAGTGCGCGGTAGACACCGCCGCGGTTGGAGTGGCGGATCGCTTCCCGGACGAGATAGCGATCGGCCAGGAGCACCGGATCGCCCCGTTCCCGGCGGCCGTCCGCAGGGGCGGGTGGGTCGAAGGGTAATCGTGCCCAGGAAGGGGGCGAGAACCAGGGGTTGCGTTCGTCGGTGACCAGGCTCCCGTCCGGAGCCTGGAGCCGGCCCCGGAAGAAGCCCTCGTCGTCGAGTTCGCGCGGCGGCGCGAAGCAGCCGTAGCGGTAGTGCACCAGACTGTCCGGCCGGTACCGCCGGTCCGACAGGATCCTCGGCCCGGCCAGCCCGAGCGTGGCCCGGTGCAGCTCCTCGGCGAGCGCGCGTAGTTGGTCGTCGTCGGCGGGGTAGATCGTCAGGAACTTACCCGCGTGCTCCCGCCGGGCCCGGACCGAGGTGAGGGCGGCGGTGACATGGGGCGAGACCGCGAACTTGAACGCGCACCGGTGAGTTACGAGAACGGGTGCCGCTCGCTCCAGCACCCGGTGAGCGGAATCGACGGTGGCCGACAGATGCAGCTTCCACCCCTGCCTCCGTCCCCGGTGCCCGAGCGGTGTGACCATGCACCAGGTTTCACTGTCGCGCAGCACCCACGCGGACTGCTCGGCTCCGAGATTCCGCACGACAACGTCCTGATAGCTCCCCTGAGGGTTCGCCGTCACGCAGTCAGAGTGGCATGGTTACCGGGCCCAGTCGAGGCTTTGACGGAACGGTAGAGCTCGTTCCCCGTCTGCTTGTCCGCCGTTATGCGCGGATCCCTCACGAATTCGAACCTTTGCGGCTGAGCTTCTTCATGGAGCCGCCGTCGATGTTCCACCCCACCCGGAAGGGGAATCGTCGAGGGCTGCTCAGGGCGAGGGAGAAGTGGGTGCAAGGGATGGTGTTCGAGCCGTCCAGTGCGACCGCGTCACTCTTGATCGCTTCCGTCGGCTCAGGGGGCGACCCGTTCGCTCAGGAAGCCGGGGGCATATCCGCTCTCATTTCCGGTAGTCATGCGAAAGACCCCCTCACGCTCAGTCGCGTCGAATTGTTGCTCGAGCCGCGCCGGGCGCGTGGCGCCCGGGCGTCATGGTTGTGCGAAGTGCTTCTCGAGCCAGCCGAGCAAGGCCGCGAAGGCCGGGGACATGTCGGCGTCGGACTGGGTGAGGTCGGTCGAACGGCCTTTGTCCTCCACCGTGATCGTGTAGCTCATCGCGTCCCTGGCACGGCTGGGGCGTTTTTCCTTGGCCGCTTCCTCGGTCGCTTCCTCGGTCGTGGGGATGGCCGCCGCCACGAGCCGGGCCAACTCCTCCGCGGCGCTCCGGGGCAGAGCGTCGGTGTCCAGCGCCTTGGGCGGGAGGCGGAGGTGGATCGCGGCCGCCTGCCCGCCGTGCGTCGCCAACGTCACTTTCATCGCGCGACCGCTCCACCGAGTCCCTTGGCGCCCTTCAGCACGTCACTTCCTGGCCAGCCCCGCCACCTGGGCGGTCAGTGCCTCGACCTGCTTGGCCAAGGCCGCGAGGCTGCCGTTGTCCCGGCCCGCGACGCCGTACCGGCCGGCCGCGAGGGTCCGTGACCGGGCGACCCCGGCCGGGACCCCGCTGATCTGAATGCCCACCCCCTGCCACGCCGCCAGTACGGCCAGCTGTTCGGCGCTGCCGTCCCCGTACAATCCACCGGCCTTCTGGTAGGTGGTGTCCGCGAAGTCCTGGAACTGGGTGTCGATGGTGGAAGCCTTGAGGGATTCGTACCAGATGAGTCCCGGGGCCTCCCACGCGAATCCGCCGATGCCCATCGCCGTCAGGTAGAACGCCTTGTTCGGAATGCCGGAGTTGATGTGGACCCCGCCGTGGTCCCCTTGCTCGGTGTCCGGCAGGGTGACGTATTTGCTCATGTGGTCGGGCTGGGGGTCCCGGCCGAACAGGTCGTTGTCGTAGGCATGCCCCGGGGCCGCCATCGAACGCAGGGCATCGGCATCGATACCGGGAGTGAAGACCTCGGATCCGATCAGCCAGTCCGCTTCCTCGGCCGACTGCTTCAGCGCCCACTGCTTGACCAGTGACCCGAAGACATCCGAGACGGACTCGTTCAGGGCCCCGGGCTGATGATGGTATTCGAGTGCTGCGGTGTTCTCGGTGACTCCGTGTGTCAACTCGTGGGCGATCACGTCGAGGGACCCGGTGAAGTCGGTGAATATCTTTCCGTCCCCGTCGCCGAAGACCATCTGCTGGCCGTCCCAGAACGCGTTGTTGAATTTGGTGCTGAAGTGGACGTATCCGTCGAGGCGCATTCCCCGGTCGTCGATCGAATCACGAGCGAGCGCCGCACGGTAGAACTCGTACGTCGCGCCGAGCCCGTCGAACGCTCGGTTGACGGACTGGTCCGTGGCGGCCGGTCCGTCCTCCGGCCGGGCCACGACGGCCGAGGACAGAAGCCTGCCGTTCTGGCAGTCGAAGATGGTCCGCCGGCCGTTTCCGTGGGCGGCGGCGCCGGCGAAGGATGCCCGCACCGTCCGCTCGCCCCGCAACCGAGCGGTGGTCAGCAAAGTGTCCAACGCGACCTGATGCACATCGCTGTCTTCACTTCTCAGGAGCTTGTCGAGAAGGTGTGGCGGGATGACACAGTTGAGTCGGCAATTCCTAGTCATGGGATACCTCGTGTGCGAGGAGAAACGGTAATGAACCTTGCCCGGGGAGCGTTGTGTCCCGGCCGGTTCGGCCGGCAGCGACAAGCAGATGGTTGATCCTGCCTTCGTCGATGACGCGCTACCGAAGGCGTCGCACCGAAGGTGTCGTCCGGCGATCGACTTCACCGTCTACGTCGTGCGCGCGGCGGAAGACGCGAAACACGTCCATTTACGAGTATCCGCTCGCCGCAGGCGGCGCGCACCCCGAGCGGGGCCCCTCCTCTTACCGAGAGCTGTGCGCCGTAGGCTACCCGCGACTCTCTCGGGAACGGTGGTGTCGCCGGGCAGGGCCATGATGGAGCCGGCGCGACCTGAAGCTCCCCGATGCCTGAGAGATCCTGGAGGACGAGGCCGACCAGGGCTCTGGTGATCAGCAGGTCGTGGCCACGATTGTGGTTCTATGGGGCGGACGCCCCTCAGGACCGCGGCCTGACCCAGACGCCCCGGGCGGTCAGACCACCAGCGCCGCGTGCAGCGCATTGAAGCGGTCCGCTCTTACATGGCCGGAATGCGCCTCTCGATATGTCATGTGGGCATTGGCCCCACAATCCTGTCGCGGTCTGCGCCGTCACGGCGGTGCTACGTCGCCTACCAGCGTCCACGACGTGCGCTCGGGCACCGCCCAACTGGTGGAGCCTGCAGGGCTGCTGCGGGCGAACTCCTCGGATTCACCGTGTCCGTACTCGAAGTGCAGCGTCGATCGGTCGCATCGATAGCTGTGCGAGAGGCCACGGGGCCTGGTTGGCAGCTTGCCGCCGGAGGCTTGGCGGTGGTCGATGGTCAGGGTGGTCGTGCCCGTGGCCGCTGTCTTGGTCTGAAGATGGACGCCCAGCGCGGCTTCCCAGTGGTAGATGGCGCGGCTAGCGCGGGTGAGCGTGACGGGCGTGGCGCCTGCGCTGCCCTCGGCCTTGAAGGAGGGTGCCATCTCGACTCCGGATCCGTCGGAGCGGTAGGTCCTGGTGTACGACGTGGTGCTGGTGAGCAGGACTGTACTCGGGTCTTTGCCAGGAAGGGGTTGTCGCAGGACGGCTTTGGTGAGGTGCCACTCGCCGACCAGACAGGGATCTCTGGCCGGCACCGGGCTGCCTTGGCCGGGTGTTTCCTTTTCGATGGCCGACTGGGTGCACAGTGTGTTCATGGCTGTGAACGCGTCCACTGCCTCCCTCAAGTCGCCTTTCCGGGTGGTGGTGGCCACGCCTTCTCCGACGCGGGCGAGCTGCGGGTCGTCGGCGTGGGAGAGAACGGTGCCGAGCCAGGTGAACTGTGTGACGTCGCTGGTGGTGATTCCGCGCTTGTTCTCCTCGATCACGGTGTTGATGGCGGAGAATCCGTACCCCTTGGGGAGCCAGGCGCACAGAGCCCGGGTCCCGCGGTCCGCCGGGAGGCGCAGTCCGGCGTCCGGGTCTGCGCCCTTGCTGGACGGGTTGCCTTGTGCGGGGGCGGAGGGACCCCCGAGGGTCCAGAGCCGCGCGGTGGTGCCCAGGGAGGCGATGCCGACCGCCATTACCAGCACCGCCGAGGCTCGTAAGACCCGTACGGTCAGGCGGTCACCGGAGGGCGTGGCGCGTCGGCGGGCGCGGACGCGCTGTCGTAGGAGGAACAGACCGCGGCCGGTCAGGGCGCCGCCGAGCACGAAAGCCAGGGATGTCAGTGACCCCTGGCCCAGCCGCACGGCGCTCATGTTCCGCAGCACGTGCCACGGAATGCCGGTGCCGAGCACGGCGTCCCTGAGGACCACTGCTGTGGTGATGGCCAGCACGATGCACACGCCGCTGAGAAGGGCTGCTGACAGGCCGTGCACAATGCCCAAGGACACACTTTGGCGTCCGGCCACCCACGCGACCAGCATCCCCGCCAGCACCTGGAGCACGGCGAGGGCGGTGAACTGCTGGAGCAGTACGGCGGTGGCGTCGGAAGGCCGGGGAACGGTCACTGTCCGGTCCCACCAGTGGTCCAGTGGGCCGATGAACGCCAGGGAGGCCACCGCCGAGGCGCCCGCGACCGTGAACACCAGCCGCTGTGGCGTCGACGAGATATCGGTGCGTTCATCCGGACGGGCGGTGAGACAAGCCCCGAGGAGCGGCAGCGCGCCCAGGCCGGCCAGCGCGGCGACATCCAGACCCGGAGTTGTCGTCAGCAACAGGTCGTACGCGAAGGGGACGGAGCCGTCCGAGCACGAGGGCCCGGCGTGTCCCACCTGCCAGAGGGAGAACAGGTACACCAACGGGAGCGTCAGCGCCGCGGCGGTCGTCAAGTGGGCCCATGCTCGCGGTGGGTGCGCCTGCGGGCCGGGCTGCAGGACTGGGACCGAGACAATGAGCCACTCCACCAGGAGAACGAGCCCTCCAGCCAGCACTCCCGCCGTGATCAAGGCATCCGCAGGGTCCGCCATGAGGTGCGTCCACCATTGCGCGTGGAATTCTTTCCAGTTCAGTCCCTCGCCCACCAACATGCCGGCCGCGGCAGCGACGCCCGCACACGCACCGCGAATCCGAATCTTTCGCCTGGCCTCCACGCCTGCTCCTGCCGCGCGGAGCACACAGGCGGAAAGGACCAACGCGATAGGTACGGCCATAAGGAAGCCGGCCTGGGGCGTCGTCCACATGGTTCGTGTGCCCCAGGCCTGGAACATCGTCTGGAGTCCGGGAAGCCCCAGACCGACGGCGGCTCCGGCAGCGAAGGGCTCGACGAGTCCGAGGCGCAGCAGTGCGTCCGGGGCCCGGAGGACGTCGAGACGGCGGGCGAACGACGGGTGAAGGACGCGTGTCTGCCGGATACGGTGGTACCAGCGCCCCCATGCCGGCCGTATGGCCGCGACAGCCCCGCGCCGCTCTCGTTCCCTCTCATGCGCTGCCTGGAGCTCCGCGACGAGGCCGCCGGCGTCGTCGGTCTGGGCGGCGCGCACGTCGGCGTAGTGTTCGCGGGCTCGGTGGATCGAGCACACGGCCAGCCACACCAGGCCGACAGCACTGGCCAGCTGCCACAGCGGCCCCTGCCACTGCCACGCGAAACCGCGCACGAAGTCGAGGAGGGCGACAGCCAGCAACGGGCCGGCCACGAGGATCAGGAAGGCGAACCAGCTCATGCGTGTCAGCTGCGTACGGTCCACGTCCCGGTTGCGGCAATGGGCGAGCTCGTGCCGCACGATGCCCCGGAACCGGTCCGGGTGGTGCTTGTACGTCAGCAGCAGTTCCCAGTCGAGCGCGATCCGGTACCGCGGAAACCGACCGAATACCGATGTCCCGGCCGCTCCGACGAAGACGCCGAGCGGTCGGCTCACCCCGCACTCCTCGTGCAACGCGGCAAGGTCGGCGAGCAGCTGGGCGTACGCATCTCCCATAACGGTCTGAACCCGCTGCGCGCCGACCGGTATCAGCCTGTGACGGCGGCAGTACCAGGAGGGATGCAGTAAGTACAGCAGGAAGATCACGATCAGGAGGACCACGAGCGCCACCACGACCGGGCCCATCTGTGACCGGACGGTCTGCAAGGGACACGCGGCCACCGCCTTGACGTAGTCTCCCGTGCTGCTGGACATCGGGACCCGCCGCAGACAATCTCTCATCGAGATAGGTCCCTGCAGGAGCACCGTGTAGTTCCGGAAGAGGGGAACGGCGGCGAAGAGCAGGGAGAAGACCAGCAGCGCGAAGCGGGTGGAAGTGGAGGACGGCGAGCGCAGAACGAAGTTACTCGGGCTCACGGCTGCTCCTCTGCGGCAGTCGCGAAGCAGCGGTCTCGGCGATCTCGCCAGCTCTCTGTGCGTCCAGGCCCGCGCGTCGCAAGTCCCGCTCAAGGCGCCGGCGGAAGCGGCGTCGGACCGCGACGGTGACGGGAGGGATCCGGTCGCTGGACTGGATGAACAGCCGTCGCCGGAGCCGCTTCCACCCGGTCAGCAGCCCTTCCTTGACAGTGTCGCGGGCGATGTCGTTGAGCGCCGCGAAGAGGATCGCGGTGACGACGGCGACGACGTCCAGTCCCGACGCGGTCACAGGAGAGCGGCGCCGCCTTCGCGACGCGTACAGAACGGTCGGGTCGGAAAGACATAGGGAGGTCCGGTCCTCGAAGCCGGGTAACTCCTCCGGCGCATGATCCTGGACGACCGCCCTTACGAAGTCCGCAACCGACTCGCCGCCTCGCTCACCCATGACGCCCCCTCAAAGCAGCGCGTGCCCGACCAGGTATGGCTCTCCACTCCTGGGAAATACTCATCCTTGTCACCTCACTGCTGCGCGGGTAACAGCACGTACCAGGGCACTCGATGCGTGCAACCGGCGCATGGGCGCCATGGTGGGTGTTGTGCGTCTCGTGGCTGATCCATGCCCGTCGGCGTGAGCTGACGTCGCCGTCGACACGCTCTCAACCGGCGACCGTTCAGGATGAAAGGGGTTTGCTCGGCCCAGCCCAAAGGACAAGGGCGCGGACGTGGCTTCGGCGTCGTGCGGGAGCGCGACGAGATGTCTGTTATGCCGGTAGCCGGTGAAGATGGCTCAAGCCTTCCAAAGCCTGTCGCGTAGTTCCGGATCGGTGTGGCATACGGGACCTGCCGACTGTGTGTGATAGCCCGTGTGAGGGACGGACACGGCGCGTGCGTCGGCCGTAGCATGACCTGTCATGGGCAACAGGCAAGCGTCGTACCCCTTTTCCGACGTCGACGCCCATCCCGACCCGGGCCGCTTGATCGACACGCTGTACAGCTTGCGGAGCGAAGCCTTCTACGTTTCCTACAAGCAGCGTCTGCTGGAGCTGCTCCGAGCCCGGCCCGGGCAGCGCTTCCTGGATGTCGGGGCCGGCACGGGTGACGCCGCCGGGAAGCTTTCCGCCACGACCGGTGCGGAGGTCGTGGCCTGCGACCTGGCCAAGGTCATGTGCGCCGAGATGAGGAAGAACGGGCTACGGCACGTTGCCGTGGCCGACGTGCACCGTCTGCCTTTCAGGGACGCGGCCTTCGACGGGGTCTGGGCCGACCGTGTTCTTCAGCACGTGGAGGATCCCGGGCAGGCCCTGGCCGAGATGGTCCGGGTCGCCCGTCCCGGAGGCCGCGTCGTCGTATTCGATCCGGACTCGGGCACACAGGCCCTGAACATCGAGGATCACCGCCTCGCGGCCCGGATCCTGTCCCTGCGGCAGGCCGTGAGCCTGCGCCACAGCACCGTCGCCCGCCAGGTGCCGGGCATCCTCGCCGCGCTCGGCCTCCAGGAGGTCCATGTGGAGACCCGCACGCTTCTCGTCCGTGACCGGGAAACCGTGGACCGCGTGATGAGCATCCGTGGCTGGGCCGACGCGTTCGCCGATCTCGGCCGCCTCGAGCGGGCCGAGGCCCGCCGCTTCAATACCCTCCTCGACGAGGCGATCCGCAGCGGGAGGTTCCTCTACTCGGTCACGTACTTCCTCACTTCCGCGACCGTGGCCGGGCGCCACGCCAGGAGCTCACCGCGTTGAGCGGTAACGACCTGCACGGCCAGCTCAACGTCGCACCCCGATCCGGCGTCACGAGACAGGCTTCAGGCGGTGGAGCCCGTGGGGCGGAGGGTGCCACCAGCCGCTGGCTGACTACCTGACCGGCAACCATGCGGTCGTTGGGCCAGAGCTCACCAGGTCGAACGATCTAATTGCGCTGAGCCGAATCGCAGGACTCCAGGATATCCGCCTCGAGCTGTATCGGGTAGCCTTGCACGCCTTGGCGTTGTGCGTAAATTAAGCCCCCTGGGGAAACGTGAGGACCTGCATTTCCTTATGTGCTGTTCCAGGCGTTTCGATGTGGGTGTTCGGAAGGGATTGGAACAGTCATGCAAGCGATACATTCTGATCGCTTTACATGGCACGGCGTTTCCTGGACAGCCCGATGAACCCATGCGGCCGGTGCGGGATGAGGCGGGGGGTGTTCTTCACGGCCCGGTTTTGTCCCCGACTCCGACGCCGTCACCACAGCACCCACGCCAAGATCATCTGACCTTGGCGTGAACGGAGCAACGTATTTCTGATCAGTCGAGCCTGGCCAACCAGGCTCGAACCTCCGGTGTTCGGGGCGAATCCAGGCCGCCCAGTCGCTCTGCGGCGTCAGTGCCCAGTCGCTGGGCGCCATCCACGTTCCCGGCAGCGGCTCGTGCCCGGGCTTCACCGTACAGGCACAGCGCGGCGAGCTCTTCCTGGCCAGTGCGCTCGGCACCTGTGAAGGCTGCCTGGAAGGTTTCCTCGGCCGTACTGTGATCGTCTTCCGCCACGTATGACTCGGCCAGCCGTAGCCGCAGCCGGGCGATTACCGCGGCGTTGCCCCGCTCCAACCGCATGGCTCGTAGCAGTCGTTCCTGTGCGGCCTGGGTGTGGCCTTGCGCCAGCTCGAGCTCGGATTGTGCCTCAAGGGCATCCACCAATACCTCGCGGACCGCGATGCGCTCCGCGATGCTCAGGCTCTCGCGTAGATGCCTCTCGGCTGCCTCGTGCTGTCCGGACAAAAGTTCCTGCCGGGCCAGTGCGTTCAGAGCGTCGCTCAGCTTCTCAGGCCGGGCCTGCGACCGTGCCCCTTGCACCGCCTCATGCAGCAGTGACCCGGCCTCGTCGAACCTGCCCATGCCGGTCAGCACTCGCCCCAGGTTGATCAGGAGCGGTACGCGCTCGTGGTAGTCCAGTTCGCGGGCCAGTTCAAGAGCCCTGGTCAAAAGCGCGTGCGCTTCAGCGTGGTAGCCACGGCGAGTGGCGAGCCAGCCGAGCCCGTGCAAAGCGTCCACCTCGTCTGTGCCCAACTGTTCGGTGCGGGCTAGTTCGAGGCACTCCTCGAACATTTCCCGCGCCTCCGTATACGCGCCCGCCAGCGCCCGCATCCAGCCGCTGACCTGCAACAATCCTGCGATCTGCGACGGATCGCCGGCTTCGCGGGCCAGTTCCAGACCACGCTGCAAGTGCACCGCAGCCTCGTCGTGCCTTCCCTGCAGACCAGCCACCCAGCCCAGACCCTGTAGTGCTGGGACGGCATCGGCGCCCTGTGCGCCAATGAGCGCGTCGGAGAAGTGGCGGCGGGCACGCTCCCAGTCGCCGCGCATGCCGACACTCCAACCCAGCTTCAGCAAGAGACCAATGATCTCGCCAACCGAGTCGGACTCCTGGGCGCGATGCATGCCCTCGTCGAGGTACCGACCGCCTTCCCGCAAGTCGCCACGCTCCAGGACCACGCTGCCGAGTCGCAATAGCGTACGAGCCTCGGCGCGCGCGTCTCCAACGGCGCGGGCCGCATGCAGGGCATGCTGGAGGTGGGGCTCGGCCACGGTGTAGAGCCCGCGGTGAACCAGCAGGGGATAGGCGGCATCGATGCCCGCGAGCAGCTCTTCGTGCATGCCGTGGCGATGAGCATGGTCGAGTGCCTGCAGGACGTTGCCGAATTCGCGCTGAAACTCCTCGCTGGTCATGGCGCCCTCCTCGGCTCCACCGGCTGCGCTGCCTTCTTCGGTTCCTGTAGCACTCCTTCCGCCGATCAGGCTCACGTACACAGTGACCATTCGACGCTCTGCCTTGGCCAGCAGGCTGTGACCTGGCCCCGAGATCCCGATGGCTTTGGCTCGTACATAGTCGTGGACCACTTGGTGCACCGTGTAGCGGTCCTGTCCAGCGGACTCCAACAGCCCGGATCGTACGGTGGCGTGCAGGACGTCCAGTACCGACTGGGCAACGGCCTGCGCAGCAGCCGCCGGGAAGCTATTGGGCTTCGCCGGGAACGCGGCGAGGGCGAGCAGTGCCCGCTGTGCCTCGTCCGGAATCCGGTCGTAGCTGACGTCCAGCGCGGCCAACAGTGATATGGGCAAATCGCCGGGGATGCTGGGGTGGGCGGCGGCAGGGGCTTGGCGGCGCTCCAGACGCAACCGCTCCTCTGCCCAGCGCAGCCGGTCCAAAGTCTCGGTGACCGATGCATGGCCGTCGATCGCAGCCGCACGCAGTTGGTGGCCCATCAGTATCAGGGCCAATGGAAGGCCGCCGACGAGCGCGACCAGCCGGACCGCAGCTTCGCGGTTGGTGCCCAGTGAATCCTCTGTCAAGGCTTCCAGCAGATGAAGGCCCTCGTCGGCTGCCAGTTCGTCGACCCGCAACGCAGAACCGCCGAACTCCAGGGCTACCCGGGGGAAGCGAGTGGTCAGGAGATGCGCGCAGCCAGGGCCGCCGACCTGGAAAGCGAGCGCGTCGTCCGGGTCCCACGCGTCGTCGATGACAAGCAGAAAGCGCCGTGAGCCGATTCGTCGAGCCAGCGATTCGGACCAAGCGAGCGCGCTGGGTGCGCTCACCTCCTGCGGGCTGAGCCCCACTTGCTCGCCCCACAACGCGAGGTGTCGCACCACGTCCGTAGCGTTTGCCCGCGATCCCAGGCCTGCCCAGAGCACGCCGTCCGGGAAACGTTCCCGTACGTCTCTGTCGTAGGCGAGGTCAAGAGCCAGTGCGGTCTTCCCGACGCCGGGCAGTCCGTAGAGTGCTACCGCTCCGTTGAGTAGCGACTCCCTGATACGGGTGCGTAATCCGGTGCGTCCGATGAGGAGGCCGGAGGGACGGGAAGGGGCGAGAAACGGCGGGGGAGCGGGCTTGGCCTGGGAGTGGATGTGGATGGTGGCGTGGTCGCCGACCACTGCGACATCGACATCTCCGTGGAATTTCACAGAGGTGGGCTGTTCGGGCTGCTCCCCATGCATGACGTTACATCGACGGTGTGGCGGTGCCCGGTCCGGGATCGGATGTCGGGAGTGGCTTGTCAGGCTTGTTGATGGTGACGTTCACGTGCGCGTCGTCACCCACGACGGCACTGCCGACCTCTCCTTGGAAGCGCGTGCTGTACTTCGGCGCCGAACCGTCCTCCTGTCCCGTCTGCTGAAGCACCTGCTGCGCCACGGACATCAGCTCCGCGTCCTCGGCGGCCCCGGCATCGGTCAACTCGGCCCGCAGCGGACGCGCCCAGGTTTGTGGATCCCGCTCGAACCGATCGAACACCAGGAGGCCATGCTCGTTTGCGGCGAGTCGGGCGCGCACCCGCTCGCGCAGCTCACGGTAGGCAGACAGGACCGCGTTCCTGACGGAGTCCTTCGCGGCATCAGTCATGCCCGCCGTGGCGCCGGCCACCAGGGCTGTGACAATCAGCGAAACCGGCTCCATCGCACCCTCCCTGGCTCCTACCGCGATCCGCGTACAGAACGTAACGCCGTGTGCCTGCTGGAGCCAGGGTCAGGTCTTTCCGGCCAACTCTGGCTGCGCGACGTTCTCAAGCAACCTGAGCGGCGAATTCCGCACGGATGTGTCGTCCGGACAGCCCCTTCATCGGAGAGGCCGCCTGAACCGGACAACGAAGAGAGCGGTATTTCGGTATTTATGATGGAACTTGCGAGCTCGTTGGTCATCGTGCCGGCGCTGACTGAAAGTGGTCACGCTCCGCCTCCTGTATGACCTGGGTCCTGCTGAGGCGGATCTTTTGATCGGCCCGATAGAGGAGGTCCGAGACGCCCGCATACGTACCATCTTCACTGCGGAGTCTCGTTTCTTGGAGCAAGGCGCGCTTCTTCGGGCCAGGGGCAACGCCGATCCCCTCGACCGGGCAGGCCGACTGCTGAGCCGGCAGCCCGTACGCGAGGCCGAGGGCACGGTGCCCGGCATGGCGACGGCATGCTCGGCCCGGCTATCTGATGCGATTGAACGTTTCCTCCTCTGCCCGTTTTCGACCGCCCGCACCGATTCGTCACTCGTTCCGGTGATTGCGGGCCGGACTTTCGTTGACCGAACCTGGAATACCGGACGGGTGCGTCGCACCGGCCCGGGGCGGCTTTCCAGCCGGAGGGGCCGTCGGAGGATCAGGGGGAGAGGCCATGCCGGACATCGCACCGTCGACCGCCGCCACCGAGCCCGTTACGGGTGCCGCCGGTGACCCGCGCCAGGATGCCCCCGCCGTCGGCTCGCGGCCCTGGGCGCCGCCCGCGTTCACCGATGTCGAGCTCGCCGCCGAGGTCACCGCCTACGCCGGACGGTGGTAGCCCCCACCCGGAACGGAATCCCGCGACCGGGAGGAACCCCATGACCGACCCGGAGGCCCGCAGCACGGCCGAGTTCACCGCCGCCCTCCACGCGCACGAGGACCGGTACTGGCACAAGCACCCCCTCCACCTCCGGCTGCACGAAGGACGCCTCGCGCCGGACGAGTTGCGGCAGTGGATCGCCAACCGGTGGTACTACCAGAAGTGGCTGCCCCAGAAGGACGCCGCCATCATCGCCAACTGCCCCCTCGCCGACGTGCGTCGGCGCTGGGTGCGGCGCATCGCCGACCAGGACGGCAGCGGCGACCGGCCCGGCGGGCACGCCCAGTGGCTCGACCTCGCCGAGGCCGCCGGGCTCACCCGCGCCGAGGTCCTGGACGAACGCCACGTCCTGCCCGGGGTGCGCTTCGCCACCGACGCGTACGTCGCCTTCGCCCGCAACCGGCCCTGGACCGAGGCCGTCGCCGCCTCCCTCACCGAGCTCTTCTCACCCGCCCTCATGCGCACCCGCCTCACCGCCCTGCGCACCCACTACCCCTGGATCGCCCCCACCGGCCACCGCTACCACCAGACCCGCCCCGACACCGCCACCGACGACGCCGGCCACGCGCTCACCCTCGTCACCACCCACTGCGTCACCCGCGAACAGCAGGACGCCGCCCTCGCCGCGCTCGGGTTCAAATGCGAGGTGCTGTGGAGCATGCTTGACGCTCTTGAGCACGAACACGCTGGTCGCGGCCGGTGACTTGTTGGAGGCTGCGGCCGGGCGTACGGCTGGCCCACGACTCCGTCCGGGACGCCGGTGTACTGCTGCACCCCGAGGGGGTGCTGATCGTGAACGAGACGGCTGCCCGCGTTCTCGCCCTCTGCGACGGGAAGACGGACCTGGCCGCGATCGCCGACGTCCTGTCCCGGACGTATGACGTCGTTCCCGTGCACGACCTCGAGGGTTTTCTCGACGCGCTGGCCCGGCGGCGGTTGGTCGAGCCCGCCGAAGGGGCCCGCCATGGATAAGCCGCTCGGCATGCTCGCCGAGCTCACCTACCGCTGCCCCCTCCGCTGCGGCTACTGCTCCAACCCCACAGGCCCCCACGCGCGCTCCGGCGAGCTCACCACCGAAGAGTGGTACCGGGTACTCGACGAAGCCCGCGCGCTGGGAGTGCTCCAGGTCCATCTCTCCGGAGGAGAACCCCTTCTGCGCCGCGACCTGCCCGGTCTCGTCGCCCACGCGCATCACCTCGGGCTCTACAGCAGCCTCATCACCGGCGGGCAGGGCCTGAACACCGACCGACTGGCCACCCTTGTCGCATCCGGCCTCGACCACATACAGATCAGCGTCCAGGACGCCGACGCCACGGCCGCCGACGCCATCGCCGGACGCTCCGCACACCGGCGCAAACTCACCGCCGCCCGGCTGGTCAAGGAAGCCGGTCTCCCTCTCACCCTCAATGTCGTTCTGCACCGCGCCAACATCGGCCGCATCGCCGCCCTCGTCGACCTGGCCCTACGACTGCGCGCCGACCGGCTCGAACTCGCCAACGCGCAGTACTACGGGTCGGCCCTGCTCAACCTCCGCTCCCTGCTGCCCACCCGCGCACAGCTCGACGCGGCGGAGACCGTCGTACAGGAGGCCCGGCACACCCTCGCCCGCCGACTGGAGATCGTCTATGTGCGCTCCGACCTCCACGACGGCGTCCCCAAGCCCTGTATGCATGGGTGGGGCAGCCGGCAGTTCACCGTCACGCCGGGCGGCGACGTTCTTCCCTGTCCGGCCGCCGCGCGCATCCCCGGACTGGACGTGCCCCAAGTTCGGCGGGCGTCCCTCGCTGACATCTGGTTCCATTCGTCCGTGTTCAACCGCTTCCGGGGGACGGAATGGATGCCCGAGCCCTGCCGCAGCTGCCCGCTCAAGGAGACCGACCACGGCGGCTGCCGCTGCCAGGCCTTCCAGCTGACCGGCGACCCCGCCGCCACCGACCCGGCCTGCCGGCTCTCCCCGCACCACGCGCTCGTACGCGCCCTCGTCCAGGACGCCGAAACCGCCCCCGACACGCTTCGGTACCGGGCATGAGGCTACGGATCCTGGGCACCGCGGCCGGCGGCGGGCTGCCGCAGTGGAACTGCGCCTGCCCCGGCTGTGCCCGGGCCCGCGCCGCCGGGCCCCGCGCCTGGCGCACCCAGGAGTGCCTGGCCGTCTCCGTCTCCCCGGACGCCTGGTACCTCGTCAACGCCTCACCCGACGACCGCGCCCAGATCCTCGCCGCCCCCGGCCTCGCCCCGCCCGACGGCACCCGCCACACCCCGCTGCGCGGCGTCCTCCTCACCGACGGCGAACTCGACCACACCGCCGGACTGCTGGCCCTGCGCGAGGGCGCCGCCCTCGACCTGTACGCCCCGCCCGCCGTCCTGGACGCGCTGGACGGCCCGTTCCCGCTCCGTACGCTGCTCGCGCCCTATGGCTCCGCCCGCTGGCACGCGGTGGGATCCGGCCCGGGCGAGGACGCTCTGCTTCTGGACGGCGGGCGGCTGCGGGTGACGCCCGTCCCCGTCAGCGACAAACGGCCCCGGTATGCCTCCGGAACCGTCGCCCCCGGGCCCTGGGTGGTCGCCTACCGGTTCGACGACACCGCCACCGGCGGCGCCGCCGTCTACGCGCCCTCCCTCGCCCGCTGGCCGGACACCCTCGACGCCGCTCTGGCCGGGGCGGACTGCCTGATCCTCGACGGCACCTTCTGGAGCGAGGACGAGATGGGCGGCGCCCGCGCGATGGGCCACCTCCCCGTCGACGGCCCCGGTGGGACGCTCGTACGCCTGCGCGATCACCAGGACGTCCGCTGTCTCTACACCCACCTCAACAACACCAACCCCCTCGCGGACCCGGCATCCCCCGAGCGCACCGCCCTCGTCGGGACGCCGGTGGAGGTTCCCTCCGACGGGATGGAGATCGAGTTGTGAGTGCCTTCTAGCCGCTTGTGTTCATCGCGGTCGTGTTCATCGCGGTCGTGTTCATCGCGAACTCCACCGCCGCCACCCGCTCCCGCGACACCCGGTCCAGCAGCACCACCGACGCCGCCTCCGGCAGCGAGCCCCCGGACAGCCCGCCCAGCAGCCGGTCCAGCCCCCTGCGGTGCCTGTCGAAGACGCGCCGGGGCGCCCACCGGCCCCGGGCCTCCTGACCGGCCAGGGCCTCGCTCGCGGTCACGTCCAGCAGGATCAGATGCAGCTCGTGCCCCTGCCGCGCAGCCTCCCGCGCCAGCCACCGGCGCATCCACGCCCGGCTGCCGCAGTCGTGCACCAGGAACGGCCGGCCGCCGCGCACCTCCGCGCGCAGCCACCGGAAGTGTTTCGCGCGGGCCCAAGGGCGGTACACGGCGTACGGCAGCCAGGCGGGCATGACCGCTTCGCACGCTTCGTGGGCCGTGCGTGGGTCCACGGCGGGGGCGGTCGTGGACGCGGACAGACGCCGTAGCAGGGTGCTCTTTCCGCTGCCGGGCAGGCCGGAGACGACCAGTACGGTGCCCGCCGGGTAGGACAGGGTGAGCGGGGGGCCTTCCTGGCCCCGTAGGTCCGTCAGGCCGTGCGGCGTCGTCGCCGTCGCCACGGTGGCCGACCCGCGTATGTGGTCCACGTCCAGTCCTTTGCTCGTGTGTCGGAAGCCCAGTCGTGGAGACGGCTCTCGTGGCCGGCCGGTTGCCCCGCACCGGGGGCGCCCTGTTCGGGTGCGGCCCGGTGGGCTGGTTGTGCCCACCCTCCCCCAGCTACCGCTGGGGGGCTGTCCCTTATACACATC
>NZ_JAILXP010000110.1 GCF_020740895.1 Streptomyces sp. UNOB3_S3
CTTCACCTCAACTGGCGCGGAGCGCGGCAGAACACATGGAGAGAGGGGGGAGATCGCCGTCGCGGAGGGGGTGGGGATGTGGGGGTGCTCCGCGCCAGTTGAGGTGAAGAGTGCCATCGCCCCCTGCGGGATGTCAGGGGCGCGTCAACAACTTGGCCGGAAACTGTTCGTTGGCCAAAGATCGGTGTCCGTATACCGGGCGTTCAGACCAGGCTGTCCCGCCAGGCCCGGTGGAGCCCGGCGAAGTGGCCGCCGCGCCGGGCGAGTTCGTCCGGAACGCCGTCCTCCACCACCCTGCCGCCGGCCATCACCAGCACCCGGTCCGCGATCTCGACGGTCGACAGCCGGTGGGCGATCACCACCGCCGTCCGGCCGCGCAGCACCGTGCGCATGGCGCGCTGCACCGCCCGCTCGCCCGGGATGTCCAGGGAGGACGTCGCCTCGTCGAGGATCAGCACGGCCGGGTCGGCCAGCAGGGCGCGGGCGAAGGCCACCAGCTGGCGCTGGCCGGCGGAGATCCGGCCGCCGCGCTTGCGGACGTCCGTGTCGTAGCCGTCGGGCAGGGCGGTGATGAAGTCATGGGCGCCGATGGCCTTGGCCGCGCGCTCGATCTCCGCGCGGCTCGCGTCGGGGCGGCCGATGGCGATGTTGTCGGCGACCGTGCCGGAGAAGAGGAACGCCTCCTGCGTCACCATCACCACCCCGCGCCGCAGCTCCGGGCCGGCCAGGGAGGAGAGCGGCACACCGTCGAGCAGGACCCGGCCCTCGGTGGGGTCGTAGAACCGGGCCAGCAGCTTGGCCAGGGTGGACTTCCCCGCCCCCGTGGAGCCGACGACCGCGGCCGTCTCCCCGGCGCGCAGGGTC
Organism: Streptomyces sp. UNOB3_S3; assembly: GCF_020740895.1. GTDB lineage: Bacteria > Actinomycetota > Actinomycetes > Streptomycetales > Streptomycetaceae > Streptomyces. Next base: position 865 of record NZ_JAILXP010000110.1, read on the forward strand.
AGGTCGAGGCGGGGCAGCACCTCGACGCCCGCGCGGTAGGCGAAGCACACCCCGTCGAAGACCACCTCGCGGCCGGGGCGCCCGGCCGGGCGGACGGGCGGGGTCAGGGGCGCCTCCGGCTCTCGGACGGACGGGCGCCGGGCCAGCAGGCCCGCGATCTTCTCCAGGGAGGCGGCCGCCGACTGGTAGGAGTTGAGGAACATCCCCAGCCGGTCGATCGGGTCGTACAGCCGCCGCAGATACAGCACCGAGGCGGCCAGCACCCCGAGCGCCAGGCCGCCGTCGGCGACCCGGTAGGCGCCCCACACCACGATCGCGGCCACCACACTGTTGGCCACCAGCCGCGAGAGGACCACATAGTGGGCCATGGCCAGCGCGGTGGCGGTGTTGGTCTCCTGGTGGACCCGGTTGAGCGCGTCGAAGTGGGCGTCGTTGGCGCGCTCGCGGCGGAAGACCTGCACGGGCCGGATGCCGTTCATGGTCTCGGTGAACTTCACGATGACCGCCGCGATCGCCGTGGACCGCCGGCGGTGGGCGATCAGCGAGCGGCGCCGGTAGGACCGGACGAGCAGGGCCAGCGGCAGGAAGGACAGCAGTGCCGCGCCCCCGGTGGCCGGGTCCAGCCAGAGCAGCGTGGCGGAGACGTAGAGCACCGACAGGGCCACGCCGATGAGCTCCTGGAGCCCGTCGTTGAGCAGCTCGCGGATCGACTCGACATCGGTGGTGGCACGGGAGATCAGCCGCCCGGAGGTGTAGCGCTCGTGGAAGTCGAGGCTCAGCGCCTGGGAGTGGCGGAAGATCCGGCCGCGCAGCTCCAGCAGCGCGTCCTGGCCCACCCGCGCCGCCAGCCGGACGAACGCCGTCTGGAACAGGCCGGAGGCCAGGGCGCAGACGAGATAGCCGGCGGCGACGGCCACGAGCGGGCCGTGGTCGTGCCGGCGGACGGCGGGCACACCGGAGTCGATGGCGTAGGCGACGAGCAGCGGGCCCGCCTGCACGGCGGCCTGCTGGAGCAGCAGCAGGACGGCCGCGAGCCGCACCCGCCCCCGGGCGGGGGCGAGCAGGGACCGCAGCAGCGCGCGGGAGGCGCCCTTGGGGGTGGGCAGGACGTCCCGGTCGAAGGGGTCGCCGGGCGGCTCCTCGGGCCGGTCGTCCTCCGGGGCCGGGCGGCCGGAGACGGTGGTGGTCATCGTGGATCGCCCCCTTCTGGCCCCGCCGGGCCGGACATCAGCGACGCGTACTCCCGGTTGGTGTGGAGCAGTTCGTGGTGGGTGCCCACCGCGGCGATACGGCCCCGGGACAGCAGGGCGACCCGGTCGGCGAGCAGCACGGTGGAGGGGCGGTGGGCGACGACCAGGGCCGTCGTCGTCGCCAGCACCTCCCGCAGCGCGGCCTCGACGAGGGCCTCGGTGTGGACGTCGAGCGCGGAGAGCGGGTCGTCCAGCACGAGGAAGCGGGGGTCGCCGATCACCGCGCGGGCCAGCGCGAGGCGCTGCCGCTGGCCGCCGGACAGGCTCAGGCCCTGCTCCCCGAGCCGGGTGCGCCGGCCCTGGGGGAGCTCGTGGACGAAGTCCGCCTGGGCGACGGCCAGGGCGCGCAGCAGCCGGGCCTCCCCGGCGCCGGGCGCGCCCATCAGGACGTTCTCCGCGGCGCTGGCGGAGAACAGGGTCGGCTCCTCGAAGGCCACCGCCACCAGCTCCCGCAGCCGCTCGCGGGGCAGCCCGGAGATGTCCCGCCCGTCGAGGACGATCCGGCCGGCGGTCGGCTCGTGGAGCCGGGGGACGAGGGCGGTGAGGGTGGTCTTGCCGCTGCCGGTGGCGCCGACCAGGGCCATGGTCTCGCCGGGGCGGACGCGCAGATCGACGCCGCGCAGCACGGGCGGGGCGTCCGCCGGCGCGTCGGGATACCGGAACCAGACGCCTTCCAGGCGGAGTCCGGGGTGCGCCACCCGCGTCGCGCGGGTCCTGGCGACGGGACGGGCCGACCCCGGCGAGCCGGCGCCCTCCGGGGCCTCGGTGGCCGCCGGAAGGACGCCGTCGGTGCGGCCCCCCGTGGCGCCGGGGTGGCTCGGCGCCGCCGCCCCGGGCACGTCCGTCGCCTCGGCCGTGTCCATGACCTCGAAGAAGCGGTCCGTGGCCGTGGCCGACTCATTGGTGATCGCCAGCAGGAAGCCGATCGACTCCACCGGCCAGCGCAGCGCCAGCGCCGTCGACAGGAACGCGACCAGCGTCCCCGCGGACAGCCCGCCGTCCCCGACCTCCACCACGCCGAGCACCAGCGCCGCGCCGATGGCCAGTTCGGGGAGGATCACGATCAGGGCCCAGAGGGTGCCCAGCAGGCCCGCCTTGCGCAGCTCGGTGTCCCGCAGCCGCCGCGACAGCGCCCCGAAGGCCCGCTCCTGGCCCCGGTGCTGGCCGAAGCCCTTGATGACGCGGATGCCGAGGACGCTCTCCTCGACGACGGTCGCCAGATCGCCGATCTGGTCCTGCGCCTTCCGCGCGGTGCGCGCGTAGCGCTCCTCGAAGACGGCGCACAGCACCACCAGCGGGGCCACCGGCGCCAGCAGCACCAGGCCCAGCGTCCACTGCTGCTGGAGCAGGATGACGCAGCCGGCGACGATCGTCACCCCGTTGACCAGCAGGAAGGTCAGGGGGAAGGACAGGAAGATGCGCAGCAGCATCAGGTCCGTCGTGGCGCGCGAGAGTAACTGGCCGGAGGGCCAGCGGTCGTGGAAGGAGACGGGCAGCCGCTGGAGGCGGGCGTAGAGCGCCGCCCGCATGTCCGCCTCGACCCGCGCCAGCGGACCGGCCACGATCATGCGGCGCACCCCGAACAGCCCGGCCTCGGCCACGCCGAGCACCAGCAGGGCCAGCCCGCCCAGCCACACCCCCGAGGGGTCGCGGCCGGCCACCGGCCCGTCCACGATCCACTTGAGCGTCAGCGGGATCAGCAGTCCCAGGCAGGACGCCACCACGGCGGACAGCGCGCCCACCGCGAGCCGGCCGCGCACCGGGCGCACGTACGGCCACAGGCGCAGCAGGGACCGCACGGCGGAGTGCCGCCCGGGGCGCGGCGCCGCGCTGGAGGGTTCACGGGTCACGGTCATCAGTGGGGAGACTACGACTCGCCACCGACAGCGCTCACTCGTCTTTCGGGCGTAAGTCCTCGGCGGGAGGCGGGGGTTCGGGCGCGTCCCGCACCACCCGCCACAGCAGCACCGAGCGGGCCCGGACCGAAATCCGGCTGCCGCCCTCCCGGCGCAGGCCGGGGGCCGTGTGCTGGTCCTCCAGGGCGGTGTTGACGAGGAGTTCGTAGGACTCGGCCCACGGCGGTCCGGGCAAGGTGAAGCGCAGGGGGCGTGCCCCGGCGTGCAGCACGGCCAGGAAGCTCTCGTCGGTCACCGGCGCGCCCCGCGGGCCGCGCTGGGTGATGTCCCGCCCCGAGAGGTACATGCCCAGGGTCGCGGTGGGGGCGTACCAGTCGGCCTCGGTCATCTCGGTGCCGCCCGGGGTGAACCAGGCGAGGTCGCGCAGGCCGTCCGCGCTCCTGGGCCGGCCGGAGAAGAAGGAGCGGCTGCGCAGCACGGGGTGGGCGCGGCGCAGCGCCAGCAGCCGGGAGCAGAGCCCGGCGAGGTTGTGCCAGCCGGGGTCGTCCAGCAGCGACCAGTCGATCCAGCCGGTCTTGTTGTCCTGGCAGTAGGCGTTGTTGTTGCCGCCCTGGGTGCGGCCCATCTCGTCGCCCGCGACCAGCATCGGCACCCCGGCGGACAGCAGCAGGGTGGTGAGCAGGTTGCGTGTCTGGCGGCGGCGCAGGGCGGTGACGCGGGGGTCGGCCGTCTCGCCCTCGACGCCGCAGTTCCAGGAGCGGTTGTCGTTCGTGCCGTCGCGGTTTCCCTCGCCGTTGGCCTCGTTGTGCTTGCGCTCGTAGGAGACCAGGTCGCGCAGGGTGAAGCCGTCGTGCGCGGTGACGAAGTTGACGGAGGCGTACGGGCGGCGGCCGCCCCAGGCGTAGAGGTCGCTGGAGCCCGACAGCCGGTACCCGAGGTCCCGCACGTCCGGCAGGGCGCCGCGCCAGAAGTCGCGCACGGCGTCGCGGTAGCGGTCGTTCCACTCGGTCCACAGCGGGGGGAAGGCACCGACCTGGTAGCCGCCGGAGCCCACGTCCCAGGGCTCGGCGATCAGTTTGACCCGGCGCAGCACGGGGTCCTGGGCGATGACGGCGAGGAAGGGGGAGAGCATGTCCGGACCGTCGACGGCGCGCATCGTCCGGACCAGCGCGGCCGCGAGGTCGAAGCGGAAGCCGTCGACGCCCATCTCCGTCACCCAGTAGCGCAGCGAGTCGGCTATCAGCCGCAGGACGTTCGGCTGGACGACGTGGAGGGTGTTGCCGCATCCGGTGTAGTCGGCGTAGCGCCGGGGGTCGTGCTGGAGCCGGTAGTAGCGGCGGTTGTCGATGCCGCGCAGCGAGAGCGTGGGGCCGAGCTCGCCGCTCTCGGCGGTGTGGTTGTAGACCACGTCGAGGATGACCTCGATGCCGGCCGCGTGCAGCGCCCGTACCATCCGTTTGAACTCGCCCACCTGCTGGCCGCGCGTCCCGGAGGCCGAGTAGCCGGCGTGGGGGGCGAAGTAGCCGATGGAGTTGTAGCCCCAGTGGTTGCGCAGCCCCCGGCGCAGCAGATGGTCCTCGTGGGCGAACTGGTGCACGGGCAGCAGCTCCACGGCCGTCACGCCGAGCCGGGTCAGATGCCCGACGGCCGCCGGGTGCGCCAGGCCCGCGTAGGTGCCGCGCAGCCGTTCGGGGATGTCCGGGTGACGCATGGTGAAGCCCTTGACGTGCAGTTCGTAGACGACCGTGTCGGGCCAGGGGGTCTTGGGGCGGCGGTCGTCGGACCAGTCGTCGTCATCGGCGACGACCACGCCCTTGGGGACGTGGGGCGCCGAGTCCCGCTCGTCGCGGACGGTGTCGGCGACGTGCTGCTGCGGCCAGTCGCGCACATGGCCGTACACCTCGGCGGGCAGCCGGAAGTCGCCGTCCACGGCCCGGGCGTAGGGGTCCAGCAGCAGTTTGGCGGGGTTCCAGCGGGCGCCGGTCCAGGGGTCCCAGCGGCCGTGGACGCGGTAGCCGTAGCGCCGGCCGGGCAGCACGCCGGGGACGAAGCCATGCCAGACCTCGTGCGTCAGCTCGGTCAGCGGACGGCGGGTCTCCCGCCCGTCCTCGTCGAACAGGCACAGCTCCACGGCCTCGGCCCCGCCCGCCCACAGCGCGAAGTTCGTGCCCGCCACGCCGTCCGTGCTGTCGGCGGAGCTCTTGAAGCGCGCCCCGAGCGGCTCGGGGGCGCCCGGCCACACGGGTGACGGCTCCGGCTCCGGCGCCCGGGCGCGCCGCGGACGGCCGTTGACGCCGGCCGCCGGGGCGCCCTGGGCCGCCGGGGGCGTCCGGTCGCGCCCGGCCGCTCCGGTGCGCGGCGCCCGTTCCGTGCGGCCGGGGCCCAACTCGTCCTGCTGCCGTGCCTCTTGCTCGGATGCGCTCGACACGTGGTCGCCTCCGGCGGCTCTCGGGTAGCGCGCCGGGCACCCGGCGTCCCGGGACCGGGTGTCTGGCGATGGGGTCCTTCTCCCCGTTCTTCCCGCATCCACGCATGCGCTCACACGTGTGATCGGCCGCAGCAAGCGAGTGCAGGCACGTTTCCCCGGAGGAGGACCGTCGTTGGGCCCGGTGTGACACTTGCCCTCTCGCGTGCCGTACGGGGTCTGGTCGTGCTGGCGTCCCTGGTCGTGCTCGCCGGGTGCGCCACCGTCACCCCGGAGGCCACGCTCATGGACGACGCGCGCCCGGCGGTGCGCGAGCTGATCCACATCAGCCCGCCCGACCGGGCGCGCGACGTGGTGTCGACGGAGCCGTTCGAGGTCCGGGTCCCGCGCGGGCGGCTGGAACGGGTGACCGCCGCCGCGTCGCACGGCGGCGAACGGCTGGCCGTGCCGGGCCGGATCTCCGCCGACGGCCACACCTGGCGCCCCGCCACGAGCCCGCTCACGCTCGCCGCGCGCTACACCGTGGACGCGGTGGCCGTGGACGCCTCCGGACGGCGCACGGCCCGGCACACCAGCTTCACCACCTATGTGCCGGAGCACCGGTTCATCGGCTACTTCACCCCGGAGCCGGAGAGCGTCGTCGGCACGGGAATGATCGTTTCCTTTGGCTTCAGCCGCCCGATCACCGACCGGGCCGCGGTCGAGCGGGCCGTCCGGGTCACCTCCTCGCCGCCCGCCGAGATCGCCGGGCACTGGTTCGGCGCCACCCGGCTGGACTTCCGGCCCCGGACGTACTGGCGGCCCGGCACCCGGGTGACGCTGGACCTCCGGCTGCGCGACGTCCGGGGCTCGCGGGGGGTGTACGGGATCCAGCGCAAGACGGTCGGTTTCACGGTCGGCCGCAGCCAGGTGAGCCGGGTCGACGCGGCCGGGCACACGATGCGGGTGGTGCGGGACGGCAGGATGCTGGCCACGGTGCCCATCACGGCGGGCGGCCAGGGCAATGACACCTACCGCGGCAAGATGGTCATCAGCCAGAAGTTCGCGATGACCCGGATGAACGGGGACACAGTCGGCTTCGGCGGCGAGTACGACATCTCGGACGTGCCCCACGCGATGCGGCTGACCGGCTCCGGGACCTTCCTCCACGGCAACTACTGGGCGCCGCCGGGGGCCTTCGGCGCCCGGAACACCAGCCACGGCTGTATCGGGCTGCCCGATGTGCAGGGTGGCGGACCGTCCACCCCGGCGGGCTGGTTCTATGAATCCTCCCTGGTCGGGGATGTGGTGGAGGTGGTCGGCTCCCCGGAGCGGGTGGTGGCTCCCGACAATGGCCTGGGTGGCTGGAACATGACGTGGGAGGAGTGGAAGGCGGGCTCGGCGCTGAGCTGAATCCACCGCCGGATTCCCCCGGCGGAAACCGGCCCGAATGCCGGTTTCCGGACCACCCGGCACGGCGCTTTAACCGGTCTTTGAACACCAGTTTGACCTGGCTGGAATCAGGCGCTTCACTTCGGTCACCGCCTTCACCACAGGCGCACGGTTCGTATCACCGCTCCCATTTGGGACTGAACGGTGACATTCACGAGGTCAGCGTTGTCGGTGGCGTGTGGTTATCTGTCGACAATGCGCGCGTGGCGCGCTCACGGGGTGCCGCGTGGCCGCGGGCCGTGCGAGGGGAGACGATCCGTAGTGAACGTGCATCCGATATCGGGGAGCCGGGTGCGCCGGGGCGCGCTGCCGGCTCTGCTGCTCGGAGCGGTGCTGACGCTGGTCAGCGGCTGTAGTGGGGACGACGACGGCAAGAAGGCCGGCAAGGTTCCCGACGGTCCCTCACAGGCCGTGGTGGACATCGCGCCCAAGGACGGCTCGGGGGACGTGGCCACCAGCGGCGCCCTGAAGGTGACCGCCGCGAAGGGCACCATCAGCTCCGTCAAGGTGGCCGACGACAAGGGCCGCACCATCGACGGCAAGATCACCAATGGTGGCGCCGCCTGGGAGCCGACGACCCATCTGGGCTCGTCCACCAAGTACACCGTCGACGCGATCGCCAAGGACAAGGAGGGACGTACGTCCGCGAAGCACGCGACGTTCACGACCCTCACCCCGGACAACACCTTCGCTGCCTATTTCACGCCGGAGGACGGCAGCACGGTCGGCGTCGGCATGCCCGTGTCGCTCAATTTCAGCCGCGGCATCACCGACCCCAAGGCCGTCGAGAAGGCCATCAAGGTGACCGCCGAGCCCGCCGTGGACATCAAGGGCCACTGGTTCGGCAACGACCGCCTCGACTTCCGGCCCGAGAAGTACTGGGCGGCCGGCACCAAGGTGACGATGACGATGGACCTCAACGGCGTGCAGGGCCGTGAGGGCGTCTACGGCACCCAGAACAAGACGGTGAAGTTCACCGTCGGCCGCTCCCAGGTGAGCACGGTCGACGCCGAGACCCACCAGATGGCGGTCGTGCGCGACGGCAAGCCGCTGAAGACCGTCCCGATCTCCGCCGGCGGCCCCGGCCACTCGACCTACAACGGTCAGATGGTCATCAGCGAGAAGCTCGAAGTGACCCGCATGGACGGCCGCACCGTCGGCTTCGGCGGCGAGTACGACATCCCGGACGTGCCGCACGCGATGCGTCTGTCGACCTCGGGCACCTTCCTCCACGGCAACTACTGGTCGGGGTCGTCCACCTTCGGCTCCGAGAACGTCAGCCACGGCTGCGTGGGCCTGGAGGACCAGCGGGGCGCGGGCGACCCGTCCACGCCGGCCGCCTGGTTCTTCAGCAACTCCCTCATCGGCGATGTCGTCATCGTCAAGAACTCCCATGACAAAACGATCCAGCCGGACAACGGCCTCAACGGCTGGAACATGTCCTGGGCCGAGTGGGGCAAGGACAGCGGCGGCAAGGACAGCTGACGTCCGCACCGTCTGAACGACGCACCGTCTGAACGACGCACCGCCTGAACGACGCACCGTCTGAACGACGCGGCGGCCCGGCGCACTGGTTCACAGTGCGCCGGGCCGCTTTCCGTTAGCCACCGCTAACCTGCTGTCATGACTGTGCATCTTGAGGTAGCCGAGGGCGTCGGGACCGTGCGGCTGGACCGGCCGCCGATGAACGCCCTCGACATCGCCACCCAGGACCGGCTCCGTGAGCTCGCCGACGAGGTGACCCGCCGCGACGACGTGCGTGCCGTCGTCCTCTGGGGCGGGGAGAAGGTGTTCGCGGCCGGCGCGGATATCAAGGAGATGCAGCACATCGACCACGCCGCCATGGTGGCGCGCTCGCGCGGCCTCCAGGACTCCTTCACCGCCGTGGCCCGCGTCCCCAAGCCCGTGGTCGCCGCCGTCACCGGTTATGCCCTGGGCGGCGGTTGCGAGCTGGCCCTGTGCGCCGACTTCCGGATCGCCGCCGACAACGCCAAGCTCGGCCAGCCCGAGATCCTCCTCGGCCTCATCCCGGGCGCCGGCGGCACCCAGCGGCTCGCCCGGCTCGTCGGGCCCTCCAAAGCCAAGGACCTCATCTTCACGGGCCGCCAGGTCAAGGCCGACGAGGCGCTCGCCATCGGCCTCGTCGACCGGGTGGTCCCGGCGGCGGAGGTCTACGAGCAGGCGCACGTGTGGGCCGCCCGGCTCGCCGCCGGGCCCGCCATGGCGCTGCGCGCGGCCAAGGAGGCGGTGGACTCCGGGCTGGAGACCGACATCGACACCGGCCTCGCCATCGAGCGCAACTGGTTCGCGGGCCTGTTCGCCACCGAGGACCGTGAGATCGGAATGCGTAGTTTCGTGGAGGACGGTCCGGGCAAGGCCAAGTTCGTCTGAGCCGCCTGGGGTTGGCCGGTTGCGCCCGGGGAACCGCCCCCCGGGCGTTGCCTCTTGTGGGGGAATTCCCCACGCTCTCCGGCACCCTGTGCGGGGCCCCGGTGCTCACCCTCGGCGATCTTTTGCGCACAGGATGTCGGCGCAGGTCAGTCCGGGTGCGATGGGTGGCCCGGGGCCGCTGGCATATGTCGCCCCCCGTCCCCGGAACGGGGTGCTCCGTCGAACCGAATCCCTGGGTTCCACTCCCTGGCGCTCCGGCGACGGCCATGATGGGGGTCATGGCGGGCCTGGAGGGAATGGAGCAGTCGCGGCAGCGGGCCGGTACGGCGGCCCCCGCGCGGTGGACCCCGATGGTAGAGGACGAGCTGACGCGCAAGGCTTTCGAGCTGTTCGGCGATCCGGCGCTCGGCGAGGTCCGGCTGCCCTCCCGCCCCGAATCCGCCGCCGCCGCCCGCCGGCTGACCCAGGCGGTGATGCTGCGCCACTGGGGCCTCACGGCCCAGCTCGCCGAGCACGCCGTGCTGCTGGTCTCCGAACTCGTCGGCAACGCCGTCCGGCACACCGGGGCGCGCCACTTCGGGCTGCGGATGGCGCGCCGGCGCGGCTGGGTGCGCGTCGAGGTGCGCGATCCCTCCCGGGGGCTGCCGTGTCTGCTGCCGGTGCGGGAGACGGACGTCAACGGGCGCGGGCTGTTCCTGGTGGACAAGCTCTCCGACCGCTGGGGGGTGGATCTGCTGGCGCGCGGGAAGACGACCTGGTTCGAGATGCGGGTCGGGGAGCGCGGCGAGCGCTGAGCCCGGCGTCGTACGGCGGCGCCGCCCTGGAACGCGAAGAGGCCCCCTTCCGTCGTCCTGCGACGGGCCGGGGGCCTCTTCGGGTGGCCGCGGGGAGAATTGGGGTGTGCCCCCGCGGCGAATGACGACCTGGCCCGGGTCAATGGGGGTCGTTGGCCTCGACTATGTCACGCGTGGTGTGCCGGGACCAAAGTGAGGCCAGGGCAATCCAAGGTGATGTGTGACACTGGCCTTGAAATCCATGAATGAAATGCGGGGCGGCTTATCTTTATGCGGTGGCGTCGTGGTCCTTGCGGACCGTCGCCCCCGCGGGTCTCATGTCCCCATGACGGCCCCCTATCCCCCCACGCACTGGATCCCGGCGAACAGGGCGAACTACACGGTCTCCGGCCGACCCCGCGCGTACCCCGTGGAGTTCGTCGTCGTGCACGTCACCCAGGAGACCTTCCAGGACGCGCGGAGAATCTTCCAGAACGCGCGCTCCAAGGTCTCCGCGCACTACATGGTGGCCTCCGCGGACGGCTACATCGCGCAGTTCGTCCGCGAGAAGGACATCGCCTGGCACGCCGGCAACTGGGACTACAACACCCGCAGCATCGGCATCGAGCACGAGGGCTGGATCGACCGCCCCGAGTACTTCACCGACGCCCTCTACCGCTCCTCCGCGAGACTCACCGCCGCCCTCTGCGACCGCTACGGCATCCCCCCGACCCGCGAGCACGTCATCGGCCACATCGAAGTGCCCGGATCCACCCATACCGACCCCGGTCCGCACTGGGACTGGGACCGTTACCTGGAGTTGGTGACCGGCGGCTAATCTGTGCCGGTCCACCAAGCACCACAGGGGAGGCCCACATGGCCAGCATCGAGGAAGCCCGTAAGGCTTTCGACCGTTTCGACGCCAACGGCGACGGGTTCATCACGGCCGAGGAGTACAAGAGCGTGATGGCTCAGCTCGGCGACCACAACGTCACCGTGACCGTGGCCCAGGCCATCATCAACAAGAAGGACGCCAACGGCGACGGCGTGCTGTCCTTCGAGGAGTTCTGGGCCTCCCAGAACCGCTGACCTCCGCGCGGCCGGGCCGGGTCAGCGCCAGCCCCTGCGCTGCGCGCCCGCCCGGCGCCGCCGGTCGTTGCACAGCAGACAGCGGCCCCAGCCCGGCGGCAGCGGATTCTCCCGGTCCCCGGACAGCGGGTCGACCGGCCCCCGGGGATGCTCCGCGCACCCCGTGGCGCCCACCCCCGCGCCCAGCGCCCCGGCCGCCGCCAGCGCCCTGCGCAACGCGTCCAGGAGCTGATCGGCCTCATGGGGCGAAGGGGCGGCGGCGTCGAGGGAGAAGGCGATGTCCGAGGCGGTGTTCAGCGCGCTCTGGAGTTCGCGCAGGTCTGCGTAACTCATACCCGCGAGCCTACGCGCCACCACTGACACCGGCCCCGCGCCGCCCGCTGCGGTACGGTCGGCGCCATGCCGCAGCAGCCCTCGCACGACGACCGTTGCCTCATGGTGATCACCACCACCGACAGCGAGCGGGCGGCGCGCGCCCTGGTCGCCTCCGTCGTCGGGAACCGCCTCGCCGCCTGCGCCCAGATCGACGGCCCGGTCACCAGCGTCTACCACTGGAAGGGCGCGATCGAGACCGCCGCCGAATGGCGCGTCGTCCTCAAGACCACCGCCGCCCGCTACCCCGAGCTGGAGGCCCGGATCAGGGCGGAGCACTCCTACGACGTGCCCGAGATCGTCGCCACGGAGATCACCGCGGGCAGCGCGGACTACCTCGCGTGGCTGCGGACGGAGACCGCGCCGTAGCCCTTGCCGCCGCCCCGCGCCGCTGCTAGGAACGTCGTGCGAACGCACAACACATTCACCCCCGTTGTCCGCCACGCGGCGCAGGGAGGGGAATCGGATGGGCTCCTTCACCCGCCCCGCGTTCTTCTGGGCCGGCGCCGCCGCCTGCACCGCGGGCGCCCTGCTCCACCTCCCCATGTACCTCCACGCCCGCCACATGGGCTACCGCATGGCCGGGATGCCCGTCGACACCCCCATGCTCCTCGGCATGCTGCTGATCGTCACCGGCGTGGCCGCCGTCGTCCACGGGCTGCTGCCCCGGGGGTCCGGCGCCCTGCGCCGGCAGGTCGCCTCCGTACGGGTCCGGGCCGTCGACGACGCCCCGCTGCGCCCGGCCCACGTCGCGCTCCTGGCGGTGCTCTCCCTCGCGGTGACCATCGACGTGATGAAACCGATGACGCTGTCGTTCGTCGTGCCCGGCGTCGCCAAGGAGTACGGGCTCGCCTCGCCGCTGAACCCCGGCGGCGACGTCCCCGTCTCCTGGCTGCCGCTGTCCGGCATCGCCGGCACCATGACCGGCTCGTTCCTCTGGGGCCGGCTGGGCGACCGCATCGGGCGGCGCGGCTCCATCCTCCTGGCCGGGGTGCTGTTCGCCACCACCGCCGTCTGCGGCGCGATGCCGTCCTTCGGCTGGAACGTCGCCATGTGCTTCCTCATGGGCACGGCGGCGGGCGGACTGATCCCCATCGCCTTCACCCTGCTCGCCGAGACCGTCCCCCAGCGCCACCGAGGCTGGCTGATGGTGCTCATCGGCGGGAACGTCACCGTCGCCTACGTCCTCACGAGCTGGCTCGCCGCCACCCTCACCCCCACCTACGGCTGGCGGATCCTCTGGCTCGTCGGACTGCCCACCGGCCTGCTGCTCATCGCCCTCAACCACTGGATCCCCGAGTCCCCCCGCTACCTCCTGGCCACCGGCCGCACCGAGGAGGCCCGGCGCGTCCTCGCCCGCTACGGCGCGGTCGTGCGGGACACCGCGGCGCCGCCGGACGAACCGGAGCCGGCCCGGGGCCCGGCCCGCTCCGGCTACCGAAGACTGTTCGCCGCCTCCTTCCGGGGCCCCACCCTCGCCCTGACCGTCCTCGCCGTCGGCGCCGGGCTGATGTCCTACGGCTTCCAGATGTGGCTGCCCACCAACCTCGGCCGCCTCGGCATCACCGAGGTCTCCTCCGACCGCGTCCTGCGCGACAGCGCCCTGATCAGCCTGCCCCTCAACGTCCTCACCGCCCTGCTCTACGGGCTGTGGAGCAGCAGACGTACCGTGATCGCGCTGGCCGGGCTGACCGCCGGGGCCCTCGTCGCCCTCGCCGTGCTCGCGGAGACCGCCGCCGGGCACGGACTGCTGCTGCGGCTGCTGCTGCTCGTCCCGCTGTGGGGCATCAGCGCGACCGCCGCCGTCCTGGCCGCCTACAGCTCGGAGGCCTACCCCACCCCGCTGCGCGCCCTGGGCACCAGCTGGGCGGCGGGCATCAGCAAGGCCGGCGGCGTGGCGATCCTCGCCCTCTCCGTGGCCGCCGTGGCGGTGCCCCCGCTCGGGGTGACGGCCCTGCTGGGGGCCGTGCCGCTGGCCCTCGCGGCGGTCGCCTTCGGCCTCTACGGCCCCGAGACCCGGGGCCGCCGGCTGGACGAGATCGTCCCCGGCCAGGTGCCGGCCCGTGCCTGACAGCCATCCGTACCGGCGCTCACGGCGGTGGCGGACCGCCGCCACCGGGGGCGTGCCGGGCCAGGAACCGCTCTCCTCCGCGCTGTTGCCGTACCTGCGACGGGCGAAGGACCTGATCGACCGCTCCTACGCCGACCCGCTCGACCTGGCGACCCTGGCCGCCGAGGCCGGCTGCTCGCGCTTCCACTTCCTGCGCTCGTTCCAGGCCGCCTTCGGCGAGACCCCCGGCCGCTATCTGACGCAACGTCGCATCGAGCGGGCGCGCGACCTGCTGCGCGCCACCAACCTGACGGTCGCGGAGATCTGTCACCTCGTCGGCTACTCCAGCGTCGGCTCCTTCAGCTCCCGTTTCTCCGAGGTGATGGGTGTGCCGCCCACCCGTTACCGCGAGCAGATCGCCCGCGAGGGCGGCCCCCCGCCCATCCCCGGCTGCTACCTGTTCATGTGCGCCCGGCGGGCCGGCGGAAGCGGAACGCAAGACCGCAATCCAGGAGATGTCACCGCCGGGGAGCCGTCGATAGCGTCTGATCACAGCTCACCGGCGGAAGGAAATCCATGAGCACGCGGCTGTCGCACGTCACCGTCCCCGTCCTCGACCAGGACTCCGCGAAGGCCTTCTACACAGGGAAACTGGGCTTCGAGGTCCGCGACGACATGACGCTCGGCGACCTGCGCTGGCTCACGGTCGGCCCCAAGGACCAGCCCGACGTGGTGCTGGTGCTGCGCAAGGTGGGGCCGCCCGAGTACGACGAGGACACCGCCGGCCAGCTGCGGGACCTCGTCGCGAAGGGCGTGATCGGGGTGGGGGTGCTGCACGTCGACGACGTCCGCGCCCTCCACCGCAGGCTCAAGGCGGCGGGCGTGACGTTCGTCCAGGAGCCCGTGAAGCGGCCGCACGGCACCGAGGCCGTCTTCCGCGACGATTCCGGCAACTGGTTCAGCCTCACCGACGCCCGCGGCTGACCGGGACACCGGAGGAGCACCGAGAGGAGAGCAGGCCCAGCCATGGCTCACCAAGCGCAACCGGCCCCGGACGGCGGGGCGTTACCGGACCGGCCCGGCCCCGGCAACCCCTGGGTGGTGCTGGTCGCCGTCGCCCTCGGCACCATGATGGAGGCCCTCGACGGCACGGTCGTCGCGGTCGCCAACCCGGTCATCGCCGTCGACCTCGACACCGAGCTCACCACCCTCCAATGGGTCACCAACGGCTATATGCTCGCCGTCGCCTGCGCCCTGATCACCGCCGGCAAGCTCGGCGACCGCTACGGGCACAAGAAGGTCTTCCTCATCGGGATGACGGGCTTCGCCGCCACCTCCGTCCTCGCGGGACTCTCCCAGAGCATCGGCATGCTGATCTTCTGGCGGGTGCTCCAGGGCATCAGCGGCGCCGTCCTTGCGCCCAGCGGGCTGGCGGTGCTCAAGACCTCCTTCCCCCAGGACAGACTGAAGATCGCCATCGGCGTCTGGAGCGGCGTCGGCGCCCTCGCCCTGGCCGCCGGCCCCTTCATCGGCGGCGTCACCGTCGACCAGCTCGGCTGGCGCTGGGTGTTCTTCATCAACGTCGTGGTGTGCGCCGCCGCGCTCGCCCTCGGCGGCCCGGCGATCCGCTCCGCCCGGCCCGAGGGCGCCGACCGGTCCTTCGACACCCCCGGCGTCCTGCTGCTCACCGGCGCCCTGTTCGCCCTGGTCTGGGGCATCATCCAGGTGCCCGGCCACGGCTGGACCGCGTTCCGTGTCCTCGGCCCGTTCGCCGCCGCGGTCGTCGTCGGCACCGCGTTCGTCCTGCGCGAGCGCCGCGCCCGCGAGGCCCTGCTCCCGCCCGCCCTCTTCCGGATGCGGGCCGTCTCCACCGGCACGGCCACCCTGCTCATCGGGGGCTTCGCCACCTTCGGCGCCTCGTTCTACCTCGCCCTGTACCTCCAGCAGGTGCACGGCTTCTCCCCGATGCGGGCCGGGCTCGGGCTGCTGCCCTTCACCGTGCTCTTCGGCGTCGGCGCCCCCCTCGGCGCGGCCCTGGGCCAGCGGTTCGGGCCCAGGGTGCCGCTCGCCGCGGGCATGGTCCTCATCGGCGTCGCCCTGCTGGGCCTGTCCCGGATGACCGAGGCCTCCTCCTACAACGCGATGTGGCCGTTCCTCGCCCCGCTCGGCGTGGGCATGGGCATGATCGCGCCCACGGCCATCGAGATGATCGTCGGCAGCGCCCACGACGAACTCGCCGGCGTCGCCTCCGGCCTCCAGCAGACCGCCCTGATGCTGGGCGGCGTCCTGGGCACCGCCGTCCTCGGCTCGCTGATCTCCTCCCGGGTCTCCGGGGTCCTGCCCGGACACCTCGCCGACGAGGGCGTCGGCGGCGCCCTGGCCCAGGCGCTGCGCCGGACGACGGACGTCATCGCGCAGGGCGTGGTGCCCGTGCCCGACGGCACCGCGCCCTCCGCCGCCGAGGCGGCCGCCCGCGCCGGGCACGCCGCCTTCATGGACGGATTCCACACGGCGATGCTCGGCGGCACGGTCGTCGTCCTCGCCGGAGCGGCCGTCGCCCTGCTGGCCCCGCGGCTTGCGACCGCGCCCGCCGGGGACGTCGCGCCCACGCACTGAGCACGTCCACCCGTTCATCCCGGACGACAGGAGAAACCCCGTGATCTCGCACATCGGTACCGTCGACGTCTTCGTCAACGACCAGGACAAGGCCGTCGACTTCTTCGTCAACACCCTCGGCTTCGAGCTCCGCGAGGACCTCAGGTTCGGCCCCATGCGGTGGATCGAGGTGGCCCCCGAGGGCTCCCGGACCCGCATCGTGCTGTGCACCAAGGACTTCCCCGTCTACCGCGAGGGCAACATCGGCCGCTTCACCGACATCCAGTTCGTCACCGAGGACATCAAGGCCACCCACGACGAACTCGTCCGGCGCGGGGTGCGGTTCACCCACGAGCCTCAGCAGATGCCGTTCGGCGGCTCGACCGCGACCTTCGCGGACCCCGACGGCAACGAGTTCAACCTGGTGCAGCCCGCCGGCTGAGCGGGCCGCAGGGCCGCAGGGCCCCGTGAACGTGCTGCCGCCGCCTTCCCCCGGGGCCGGCGGCAGCACCGCGTGCGGACCGGCTAGACCGTGCGGTGACACTCGCACGGTGAAGTCCGCCCCGGCCGCAGTACGGAGCGTCGCGGTATCGCTTCTTCGGTGACACCGGCCGGTAGGGTGCTTGTACCGGCGTTGGCAGGAACGCCGGGAGGCTTACCGGCACAGCTCGAAGACGACGGTTCGATATGGCGACCAGTCGGCGCAGCTGAAGGCGGTCCGCACTGTCGACCCGGACCAGGCGCGTTGGTCGTTCTCATCCCAGCAGGCCACGCTGCGACGGTTGGACAAGGCGTTCGCCGCTTTCTTCCGCAGGGTCAAGGCTGGGGTTCGTCCTGGATACCCGCGTTTCAAGGGCATCGGCCACTTCGACACCGTGACCTTCCCCAAGGACGGGGACGGCTGTCGTTGGAACTCCACCCCGCATGAGGCCCAGACCCGTGTACGCCTGCAAGGGGTCGGGCACGTGCGCGTGCACCAGCACAGGCCCGTGAGCGGTCGGGTGAAGACGATCAGCATCAAGCGGGAAGGCCGCCGGTGGTACGTCATTCTCGTCTGTGACAGCGTACCCACCCAGTCGCTCCCGGCTACCGGGGCGATCGTTGGCATCGACATGGGCACGGTGCACCTTTTCACTGACTCCAACGGTAACCACAAGGAAAACCCACGCTTTCTCGAAATGTCCGCCGCAGCACTCGCCGATGCACAGCGGCACCTGACGATGTTCCCCAAGCGCACTGAGCGCCGTACGAAGGAGCATCGGGCCGCAGCCCGGAAAGTCGCCAAGCTGCATGCCAGGATCCGGCGTCAGCGTCTGGACCACCATCACAAGGCCGCGAACGAGCTGGTCCGCGACAATGACGTGATCGCGTACGAGCAGCTGAACACAGCAGCCATGACCAAGGCCCCCGTGCCCAGACCCGACCCCGATAACGAGGGCATGTTCCTGGCAAACGGTGCGGCAGCGAAGACAGGTTTGAACCGCAGAATTCTCGACGCGGGTTGGGGCATCTTCCTGAGTATCCTGGCGAACAAGGCTGAGAGCGCCGGTCGCCGCGTGATCCCGGTGGATGCCCGCAACACCTCCCGTACGTGCCCGCAGTGCGGGCACGTCGCGCCGGAGAACCGCGTTACCCAGGCGAAGTTCGAGTGCACCGCGTGTGGGCATGCCGCGAACGCAGATCACGTAGGTGCGCTGAACGTGCTCAATAGGGCCGGGCTGGCCCTCTGCGCCGCTGCTTAGCCAGCGACACAGGAAGCCCGCCGCTTCAGCGGTAGGTGGAGTCACGATGGGGAAGGCGAAGTCTGTTCGTGCAGGTCGAATACAAACGAGGCGCGTAATGCCCCCACCAACGCCGCCTGGGGCGTCGCCCTGATCAGCCCGTCGCGCAGCGCGCACAGCGCCGGCGCGCGCCACTGGCCGAGGCGGCCCGCCCAGTGGGACCGGACGGTGACGGCGTGGGCCCGGCGCCGCCGCCGCGCCGCGTAGGCGCGGAGGGCGGCCGGAACGTCATCGGTCGCCGCCAGCGCGCGGGCCAGGACGACCGCGTCCTCCAGCGCCTGGCACGTGCCCTGCCCCATGGCCGGCGCGGCGGGGTGCGCGGCGTCCCCCACCAGGGCCACCGC
>NZ_JAILXP010000111.1 GCF_020740895.1 Streptomyces sp. UNOB3_S3
GGCGTGGTGAACGACCCGGGGCGGGAGGCGGTGCATGGTCCGGTGCAGCCGCCACAGCTCGCCGGCCACGCGGCGCCCGTCGGCGAACGGCCGGAAGCTGGAACCCTCCTGATCGCTCCACACCACCGGGAACTCGGCCAGGCTCAGCCCCAAGGCACGGGACCGTGCGATCACCTCCAGGTCGAAGGCGAAGCCGGTGGTGGTGACATGGGCGAAGATCCGCCGCGCGGCCTCGGCCTCGAAGAACTTGAACCCGCACTGCGTGTCCTTGACCGGCCCGGAGAACCGCCGCGTCGCCAGCCGGAACCCGGCCCCACCCAACCGCCGCAGGGCCGGCTGCCGGACGGGAACACTCGCCCCGGCGCAACGACGGGAGCCGATGACGACCTGCCGGCCGTCCCGCAGAAGGGCCACCGCGTCGTCGATCGCCGTGGCGGGAGTGGCCAGGTCGGCGTCGCAGAAGCCGACCCAGCGGGCCTTGGAGGTGACCATTCCCCTGGCCACCGCGGCCCCTTTGCCACGCCGCGAGCAGCCCGTGACGGTGATGGGGATCCCGGAGGCGGCGAGCCGGTCCACGCACTCGGCCGTGCGATCGCTGCTGCCGTTGTCGACGACCCGCAACGCGGCAGTCAACGGCATGCCGCGCAAGTGGTCGGCGAGGGCGAGCACGGTGGGGGCGAGGCGCTGCTCCTCGTTGTAGGCCGGGATGACCAGTTCGAGGTCGCAGGCGGTGGTGGCCGGCGTGGGGCCGGTCCCGGGTAAGGGGACGCGGGCGGCGTCCTCACCCGGCGGGGTCGCTGCGGTGTGGGGCGTACTCATGGCTGGGGACGTCTCCTTGGGCGGTGGCTTGCGGGCGGCGCGGGAGCCGGTGGCCCGCCCTCGCGTGGGGGCGGAGCGGGCCACGTTGTCCGTCGTGCGGTTACCGGGTGGCGCTGAGCCGGACGTGGGCGAGCAACATGCCGGAGCTGCCGTCGGGGTTCGCGTCGAGTTCCCCGTCGAAGCCGGCCCGCCCGGGGTTGGCGAACCGCACGGTCACCGCCGTGACGCCCGGGGGCACCCGGAAGGGCAGCCGGCGCGCGCGCCAGCCGGGGTCGTTGAGCTTCTTGTCGGGGTCGTGGGAGGCGACGGCGCCCTTCCCGGTGTAGTACTGGACGTAGTCGTCCCAGGCCAGGACGGTCTCGGCGCCCGGCTTCCCGTATCGCGCCTCGGCCCGCAGGCAGGTGGGCCGGCGGTAGGGCTCCTCGGGGTTGGGCAGGACGTGGTAGCCGGTGTGGAACGCGAGCTCGTACGAGGCGCCGGGGGTGACGTCGACGGTCTGCTCGATGTAGCCGCAGGTGCCGTCGCCGTTGATGTCGACGACGTTCTCGCCCTTGTCGAAGGGGGGCTCCGCGTCGGCCGGGAAGTGCCCGTCGGCGTCACCGTTGATCAGATCGATGAGCCTGCCGGGCTCGCCGGTCCTCGAGGCCGCCCAGACTCCCCTGCCCTTGTACTCGCCGACGGTCCACGCGTCGAGCTTCTGGGCCTCCCGCCCGTAGAGGACGCCCTCAAGGGGGCGCCAGTCCTTGCCGGGCCGGAAGCGGACGTCGGTGAAACCACCGTTCCGGATCAGGTTCCCGGGCACGGGGTGAGGCTCGGGGGTCCCTACCTGAACGCGCAGCGGCGCGGTGGCGGTACCGATCCCCAGCCGCCCCCACAGCAGGTCCTCGGGGGCTCCGGGGAGCACCTGGACGTTGACGGAGTAGTAGCCGTCGGCCTCGTCCGATCCGTCCCCGAGATGGATGGAGTGGGTGAACTGGAGCCGCCGGTTCGCCTCGTCGTAAGGGTCGTACGCGAGCTCCTCCCGGGGCTTCTTCGGGGGGTGGTAATAGACCTTCCCGCCTTTGGGGAAAGCCGTCCCCACCGGGAACTCGACCCAGATCATTTCCTTCTTGCCGCCGATCGGCGAACTGCCGGGCGTCAGCCGGAGGTCTATCGCGAAGAACTCCTGCTGCCCTTTGGCCAGACGCGCCGGCACGGGTAATCCCTGTGCGATGACGAAGGGCATCGGTCCCACCTCTCACTTGTCCGTTCGAGCCGGGGAGGACATTACCGGTGAGCCGATAAAGAAATGCAAAACGGACCCCTCCGTTTCACTAAACGCCGCAGTATCAGGCCAGCAGACCGTACCGGACCCGGGCTTGACGATCTTGAGAATCCCGGGTCCGGTTACCGTCGCCGCCGACGCGGCGTCAAGAACGCCCTGACCAGGCATAAACGCATGTAAACGCCGCCGGATGGAAGCGGCTCAAAAATGCCGCAAATAAAGTTGAATCCGCATCGGAATCAGGGGCTGGCCGAAATTTGTTGCCGCGTTCTTCATCGATTTGGTGGATGCGTTGCGAGGCGTGCTACCAATGACCCCGCAACGCCGCTGCAGCGAATTCACCGGCGCAGCGGGCCGCATCGATTCCCGACTTCCATCGGAGGAAAAGCCATGGCACTCGCATTCAGGACCCGCGAATTCCAGCTCCGTATCAACCCGAGCGCGGACGAAGCGAAGGACACCTACGACTTCGAATTCCCGAGCGACCTCCGGGAGGACAGCAACGGCTACGTCGTCGACGCGGCGATCCAGTCGTACAAGTTTGAGAACTTCATCAACGGCAGCACGGAGGACTGGGAGATCGGCGGCGAGTCCGTCACGCTGGAGGTGAAGAACAAGGCCCGCCGCAAGGCCACGGTCACCGTGCGCGCCAACATGCGCCCGCAGGAGGCCGTCGCCCGGACGAACCCGGCCTTCCAGTTCCGCGCGACCGTCACCGTGCTCGTCATCGCGGACCTGAAGGGGTCCACCTCCTGACCGAGGTGAAGCCGTAGACCGATGAAGGCCCCACCCGGGCGACCGGTGGGGCCTTCGACGTGCCATCAGCGGGTCACGATGTCCTGTACTCACCATTGCCTCCCCAGTTCCGGAGTGTCACGGTCGATTTGTGTCCTCACCGCGGCCAGTGAGGACCTCCGACGAGGACGAGGAGCACTTGATGCAAGAGGTACGCGAGCTCGAGATCGAGGTCGTGGGCGGGGAGGAACTCCCCGAGTACGCCCTCATGGTCGACCTACCGGACGACGACTGACCCTCGCTCGATCGCCGGTGGCCGGGCCGCGCTTCGCCGACCGGGCCACCGGTGAGGCCGCGCCGCCGGGACGACGCTTCAGGAGGGTGTGTGCGGATCGAGCCGGAAGCCGGACCGGCCGCGCGTGACGAGGACCGTTTGGGCGGCCTGGTGGCCGGGGTCCTCACATCGGCGGGCTGCGCCACCGGAACGTGGCAGCGAGACGATCTGCGCTACCCGGGGATGCATGCCCTGGCCCACCACTTGCGGTCGACGGGACGGGAACCTCTGTCGGCCCCGGACCGGGAGCACGCCACAGCGCAGGTGCGCCTGGTGGTGCTCCGGTCCCGCGACAGCGCGGCCCGGGCCCGGCGCGCGGCGGAGCGTACGGGGTGGGCTGTGGACCTGGCGCCTCCCGGGGAGCGGCACTTGGAGGCGAGCGTCCTGCGGGCACTGCGGCAGGCACCGGAACCGGCCAGCGGGTCCAGCGGGTCCGGCAGGACGCGCACAGCGGCCGTCATCGACTGGGACGCCGGGCAGCGGGAGGTCCTCGAAGAGGCGTGGCGGACACTGCGCACGAGCTGGCCCCGGATGGCAGCCGAACTCGAAGTGACGCTGCGACAAGTGGTGCTCCTAGGCGGCTGGGGAATCGACGGGTTCACCGACTTCGCCGTGCACGGCGCCGTCTTCGTCAACAGCCGGCGGCTGACCGGCCGCGAGCCCGACGACGGGCCGGCCGGCCACGTCCGGCTCGCGGAGGCACTGGTGCACGAGGGCACCCACAACCGATGCGATGCGGCCGCCGCTTCCGCTCCCTTCCTCCGGGCGTCCGGCGACCGGGAACTGCTGAGCACCCCGCTGCGCCCCGACCCGCGTCCCCTGGCCGGCCTGTTCCAGCAGGTCGTGGTGCTGGCCCGCAGCGTGCTGCTGTACCGGCGGCTGCCGGACGGACCGGCAGTGCGGGCCCGCCACGCCCTCCTGCTGGACCGGGGCAGACGAGGCGCGGCGACGTTGCGCGGCAGGAGCGGGGCGCTGACCGATGCCGGCAGGGAGCTGCTGGAGCAGGCCGAAGCGGTCCTCGTAACGGATTCCATGACGGGTTCCATGGGCAGGGCAAGCAGGTCGGACAGGGCAGGCAGCGCGACCGGGCCACCGTCAGGGCTTCCCGGCTGGCCGGTCCAGACACTGCGGCCGTTCCCTGACGCGCCCTGGTTCGTGCTCGGCAGAACAGCCGCGCGCAGTAGCGCCTTCACGGCGAACGACGCGGCCGGAGGACGGCCGGTGGTCATCGGTTCGGCGGCCGGCACGGACCGGGCGGATGTCGTGCGGCGGGCCCGGGGCGAGCTGATGGAGCGGGTGCACAGCGTTCTCGCCGGGCACCGGGCGCGGGAGAGGGCCGTCGTCGCGTCGTACGCGTCGCTGCGGCGACAAGGCCGGCCCGCCCTGGACCCGTGGGCCTGGCCGGAGTTGCGGCCGCTGGCGGAGGTACGGGAGGCGACGCTGCCCTGGGTGCCGGCGGAGTCCCTGACCGGTGGCGGCCAGGTGCTCGTACCGGCGTGTGCCGTCTACCTGGCGCACCGTCCACCCGCCGGCTGTCCGGCGCCGTTGCGCCCCGGTTCCACCGGGCTCGCGGCACACCTCACGGCCGCGCGGGCACGTGAACACGCCATGCTGGAGATCCTCGAACGCGACCTGTTCTGGCACGCCTGGTACGACGACGCGCCCCGCCGGACGCCGCCGGGACCGGCGCCGCTCGGCGAGGAGCTGCGGCGGGTGCTGGCCGCACTGGGCCTGCGGGAACAGTGCCTCATGCTGCCCGGTCCGGACGGTACCGCGTGCGTGGTGGCATGTCTGCACGCGGGCGACGGCACACGACAGAGCTTCGGTGCCCGCGCCACCGCAAGCGACCCGGCGTCGGCCGCGGTCTCCGCCGTCCGCGAGGCGCTGATGGTGCGCTGGAGCATGGGCACCGCGAGCGCCGCCGCCGTATGGGACCGGATGCGGGAGCACGGTCCACCGCGGCTGCCGAGCGGCCCGTTGGAACACGCCCTGCACGCCTTCCACCGCCAGGACAGCCTCACCGTTCTCCTGCGTGGAGCGAACGCGGCGCCGCCCTGGCCGACAGCGGTTCGGGCTCCGGCGGCGGGGGCGCTGCCGCGTCTGCTGGCCGAGCGGACCGGTGAGGACGTCGTCGAAGTGGACTCCTCCGCTCCCGGCGCGGGGTACGGCGAGCCGGTGGTGGTGCGCGTGGTCGCCCCCGGTGCCCGGCGGCTGCCCACGAAGGAACCGGGCCCGGCGACGTTGCCCGGCGGAACGGCCCGGCAGCGCCTTCCACACCCGCTCGGCTGACCGTAGACGGCCCCGTGCGCCCGCCTTCTTCCCTGACCTCCTCCCCCTTGAGCCCCTTGGAGAAGCCTGTGTCCGCATCCCCGGAGGCCCCCGAACCCCCCGCGTTCGCCACGACCGCCTCGTACACACGGCGGTTCGCCGAGCGCTACGACAGCTGGTTCGGCAAGGAGTCGCTGACCGCCGACACCGTCAATTTCATCGCCCGGCTCGCCGGCTCCGGGACCGCGCTGGAACTGGGTGTGGGCACCGGCCGGATAGCGCTGCCGCTGGCCCGGCGCGGCGTCCGGGTCGAGGGGGTCGACGCGTCGCCGGAGATGGTGGCGCGGCTGGCGGCCAAGCCCGGCGGTGACCGGATCCCGGTGACCATCGGCGACTTCACCCGGCTGCCGGCGGAGGGGCGGACGGTGGACGTGGTCTTCGTCGCCGGTGGCACCTTCTTCGAACTGCCCTCCCAGGAGGACCAGTCGCGCTGCTTCCGCCATGCGGCGGGGCTGATCGGCGCCGACGGCGCCTTCGTCCTGGACGCGATCGTTCCCGAGGTCCTGGTCGGTGCGGAGTGGTCGGGCGGCCGCGTGGTGCCCAACCAGGGCGAGGATCTGGTCGTGCGCCACCGCCGGTTCGACCGCGCCGCTCAGCGGTACCACTCGCACTACGTGATCACACCGGGCGACGGGAGCGACGACGTGCACCTCCACGTCTCCTTCCGCTACGCGGGGATCGGCGAGCTGGACCTGATGGCCCGGGCAGCCGGGCTGGAGCTGCGGGAGCGGTACGGGAGTTGGGGCGGGGCGCCGTTCCGGGACGGCTGCCCCTATCACGTATCCGTCTACCGGGCCGCTCGCTGAACGGGGCCGGGCCGTGCCTGCCTGGACCGCCACCGTGCTGACCGCCGCGGCCGTGGCGCTGCTGGCCGCCTTCGTCGTGTGGGGCGTACGGATCTCACCGAACCGCCCGTTCTCCTGGGGCATGTACTCCGGTTCGTCCAAGGGTTACCTGTGGTCCGGTCCCGACGACGCCACCGTACTGCCGCCGCACCGGCTGCTGATCGCCCCCTCGGGCCACTACCTCACCGTTCCGGACCTGCGGAACCTGCTCGCCGAGGCCGGCTTCGGCATGCCGTTGCGCGGCCTGATCGTCGGCTCCGACGGCGGCTGGCAGGTGGAGTACGACCCCGTCCGGCACCGCCTGCGGCTGGCCCGGCTGCCCGCCGGACAGGAACTGCGCATCCTGGCCGACGCCCTGCGTACGGCACCGTGAGTACCGCTGCGAGCACGTCCGTGAGTACCGCCCTGCCCGGCGCCGGGCTGTTGCTCGCCCTCGGCATGGTGTGGCACGCCGGCATCGTCATCGCCGACGCCCGCACCGTCGCCCGGCGCTACCCGGGCGGACGGGTCTACCGCGTCGGCCACGGCTGGACGTCGTCCGCCGCGTTCGCCGCCTACCGCCGGCTCGCGTACGCCATGCTCGCGGCGGGAGCGGCCCTGGCGGCGGCGTGCGTCGGCGCACGGCTCGCCCCGGGGCGCGGTACGGCCACGGCTCTCGGCGGATGCGCCGCGGCCGTCCTGGTCCTGATCTTCGCCAACCGGCGGTACGGCGGCGTCCGGTACGCCGGGACGTGCCTGGCGCTCCTCGCGGGTTGCCTGACCGTGGCCGGCGCGGCCCTGGCCGTGGGCGGACAGGCCTGGACGGCGGCGGCCGGAGCGCTCGCCTCCTTCTTCGCCGCACAGCTGTATCTGGTCGCCGGCCTGCGCAAAGTGCGATCACGGCACTTCATGAACGGCGGCGTCCTCATCGACAACCTGGCCTACAACGCCGCACAGGCCGCCGCCGGCAACCACGACTTCCTGCCCTGGCCGCGGCAGGCGGCGCTGAGCGAGCTGCTCACCCGGCCCGCGCCGCGCGCCGTCTGTCGCGCCGTCTCCGTGGCCACGGCCCTCGGCGAACTCCTCCTCGGACTCGCCGTGCTCGGCCTCCTCCCCGCGCCCGCGACCCTCGCCCTCGCCGTCCTGTTGCACGCGGGCTTCCTCCTCATCAGCCCGCTGCGCATCGTGCCGTTCGCGGTGGCCGCGACGGGGCTGGTCCTCCTCGCCACGTCCCATCCGATGCTGTTGTCGGCGCTGCTGTGACGTGACGTCCGCCGGCGAGCACGCCGGGGTGGCCTGCGTCACGCCGTGCCGCGTACCAGGAGGACGGGTCGCGGTCGGTCTTCATCCGAGGGGTTGTGCGGGCGGGGGCTCCTCCGAGCGTTCGTTTGAGTGTTCGTAGCGGAAGGGGTGGTTTCGCCTGTCGCCCTGACGCCAGAGGGTACTGAGGGCCCGGTTGGCGGCGCGTTCCTCGTCCAGGTCCGCGGGCAGGGGGCAGGTGGAGGGCGGTGAGCAGGTCGAAGCGGTGGAGGTCGAAGGCGGCGGCCACGGACTCCCCGTAGTCGATCGCGGCGTGCACGGCGGCCGTGTAGGCGATACGGGCGGCGGCGAGGAGCGCGGCCGCGAGGAGCAGCCACCAGCCGGAGCGCCAGAGCAGCCAGACGGACAGCGGGGCGCAGAGGGCGGCGGTGACGCTGAGCCGGGCGGCCGCGTCCATGGTGGTGCGGCGTTCGGCCACCGCCGCCCGGACCGGGTCGCTGAGCAGGGGTTCGAGCCGGGTCCAGACCACGACGGCGTCGAGCTCGTACCGCCGTCCGGCCCGGGCCTCGGCGGCGGTGAGAGCGTTGCCGAGGGCGGTGGGCCGGAGGAGGTCCTCGCGGACGGGGAAACGGGCGCGCTGCCACTCGCCGCGCTCGCCCATGCGTTGCGCCCGGCTCCGGGCGGATTCGGGCGGATTCGGGCGGCGGCGGATCCGTGACGAGCTGGGGGCCGACCGGGCCTCGGCGGCGCTTCTGCCGGGCGATGCACCAGGAGCTCAGCCACGCCGGCCGACGCGGCCAGTAGCCCTCCAGCAAGCGGACGAGCGGCAGTTGGAGCGGCATCGTGACCAGGCCGATCAGGAGGACCGCCAGAAGAAGCAACAGGACCTCACCGGCCGGGAGGTGCCCTGCCGTGTTCCAGGCCCGCGCGAACCGTACGGGGCCGGGGGCGCCCGCCCAGCGCAGGGTGAGCAGAAAGGCCGCCGCCGCGGTCGGGACGACCGACACGAGGACGAACCGGCCGGTGAGAGCCGAGGTGACGGGCTTGGCGAGGACTTCCGGGTTCACGGGCGTCCGGCCTTCGGCACCGGGGCGGGCGCGGTCATCGTTCGACCGGTCATCGTTCGACCCGTACGAGGGGGCCGTGCCCGGCGTCCCGGGCGCACAGCGGCGGTTCGTCGTCCAGGTGCGTGAGGATCTGGAGGCCGGGAGGACACTGCGAGCAGGTGAAGTAGAGCAGCTCGTAGCCGGTGGCGAAGCCGGGCAGAGGACCCCCGGTGTCGCCGTCCGAGCGGAACACCGGCTCGCCGGGATCGTCGACGGCGTCACGCGGGACGAGCCCGATGGTGGCGCCGTCGGCGACCAGGGAGACGACGTCGATGGCCGGGTCCCGTGCGAAGAGCGCGGTGAGCGATGCGCGGAGCTCTCCGCGCAGGGGCGGGTCGGCGGGGTCGATACGCAGGACGGCGGGAGCCCGGGTGCCGGGCTCGGCGCCCGGATCGATCAATGCGCGGTAACGATGCCGCAGTTCGTCCAGGGGCACTGTTCGGTTCCTTGTCCGGTGAAAGGGACGGCGAAAGGGGCGGGGCGCGTGCCCAGGCGTCCGCCGACTCCTCCCCTTCGGTGCCGATGGCATGCATCGCCTCCGTACGGGCGACCAGCTCCAGGGCCTTGGCCACCTCGTGGTCCTTGAGCTGGTGGGCGGAGAGGCGCTGGAGCCGGTCTTCGTCGTCCTCGTCCGCGGCGCGCGGATCGGCATGGGGAGTCGTTGTTCCCAGGCGGGGCGCTATCCAGTCCCTCTGCTGCCGCCCCCTGGCGACCAGTTCCCCGAGCGGCAGGTCCTCCCCGGTCTCCAGCGCCCGCGCCCGGGCCTCGGCCAACTGCGCCGTGCGCTGAAGTCCGGCGGCGGTCTCCTGGATCTGCCGGTCGTCGGGGGCGAGGGCGGCCAGTTCGTCGACGCGTGCGAGGAATTCCCCGCAGGCAGTCCGTACGGCCGCCGGATTCCTGTCCTCCAGCATCTGCTCGGTCTTGCTGGTCAAGGAGACCGCCGCCTCCCAGAGAGCCGCGGTGATCCATTGTCTGCGGTTCAACCGGCCGGTCAGGTCCCCCTCGGCGGGGGCTGCGGGCGGTACGAGTGCCGGGGCGTCGGACGCGTCGGCGGCGAGCACCACTTCCTGCCGGGAATCCCATTCCGCGTTCCGCTGGTAGCGCGCTTCGAGGGCTTCCTTGAGACCGCCGCGGGCGTTGGCGAGCGTAATCGCGCGTTCCGCGGCGTCCTCCTCCGAATCGGTGGCCACCGGGAGCCCTACGCCCTCGATGACGGAACGGTAGAAGTCGACCGGCTCGTCGAAGGCCGCCGGGTCCGGTGACCGGCTCGCCGCCATGGTTTTGGCCTTGCCGAGTTCCCGTGCGGCCCGCGCGTGTTCCACGGAGCCGGGCGGCGCGCAGCGGTACGCGTTCCCGGCGGCGGTGGCATGCTCGGAGAAGAAGTACGCGTCACCGGTGTGCGCGAACAGGGGGAACAGGTACCAGGACAACTGCAGCCAGGCGACCGATCGCCCAGCGGCATCATGCTGCTGGGCGACCTCCAGCCGGCTGTGCCGCCACAGTTCGTCCCGGATCGCGGGATCCTCCGGACACGCGAGCAGCAACTGCCCCAGCGCTCCGGTATGCGTATGGAACACCGTCAGGCGGTCGGTGTCGTCGTCCTCCAGCACGGCCAGCGCGCGACGTCCCGCCTCCACCGCTTTCAGGCACGTGTCGAAGGGCAGCGGGCGTATCCCGGAGAAGAAGGAGTCCTGCCCGTGACTCAGGGCCACCCCGATGAGGTGCATCTGGAAGAGCGACAGGACCTGTGCCTCCCATGGATGCCCTTCCGGGATCGCGGTGACAGCATCCTCAGATGCCCGCAACGCCTCTTCGGAGCTGATACTGCCGACCGCGACCGCCATGCCCCCGAGGCTGCGGACCGCGCGTACCCGGGCCGCGAA
The DNA here is from genome assembly GCF_020740895.1 of Streptomyces sp. UNOB3_S3. Classification (GTDB taxonomy): domain Bacteria; phylum Actinomycetota; class Actinomycetes; order Streptomycetales; family Streptomycetaceae; genus Streptomyces. Next base: position 10,554 of record NZ_JAILXP010000111.1, read on the forward strand.
CCCCAGCCAGTGGCTCCCCGGCAGCCGCACGGCGACCCACCGTGCCAGCCCGGCCGAGACGGAGTGGTCCGGCGGGTCCGCCCGCAGGATCCTCCGGGACCGGACGTGCGCGGCGACCTCCCGCCGTACCCCTCCCCAGCCGAGCCCGTCACGGATGAACTCCGCCGCCCGGGCGAGCCCTTGCCCGCGGTCTTCCGCCAAGGCCGACAGCCCGTCCACGGTGAACCGCTCGCGCCGCGCGGACCGCAACGGTTCCGGCAGCAGCTCGGGCGCGCAGCGGAACGTCATCTCCAGCCACTCGGCGGCGAACCGCAGCTCCTCGTGGTCCCCGTCGTCCAGAGCGCGGCACCACGCGAGGAGCCCCAGCAGCTGGACGTTCACGACGTCGCCCCAGCGCCCGAGCTCGGTGTCGGCGAGCAGCGCCGTGCGAGCCGACTCCATGGTCGCGTCCCGTAAGAGAAGCGGCTGCGGAGCCTCCCCCCTCGCCCCCGCGAAGTCGCGCAGGCACTCGACGAACTCCCTCTGAGGAGAGGGTAATTCGCTGTCGAACTCTCTTCCGGTCATGGAGTGATGATGAGGCATCGGGGCGCCTCGTGGGCCGAACACCGCCCCGTCGTCCACGACTCGCTCCCACAAGCGCCGTATCCGCGAACGGATCGCGTTCCCCGCCGTTGACGCCGGCATCCTGGCAAGATGCGGCTGCCCCCGCGACAGCCGGCAGCATCAGCGCCGACGGGCGCTACGACGATGCACGGTCGGGACAGCATGGGTGGGGGCGGCCGCATCTTGCCACACAGGGGCCAGGGGGACGTGGAGCCGATTGGCCTGATGATTTCCGTTGGAAGCAACGGGGGGCACAATCGCGCGCTCCGGAGTCGCTGAAGCACCCGTTGGCATCTGCACGGCATTTACATCCTTCAACTGCATGCCGAAATCCGCAGGCGCTGCGTCACATATGCCCTGGCCTGCACACTCGGAGAGGAAAAGATCAACCAGGCCTGAACACCCGGGGACACCTCGAACGGCAGTCCACAAGGTCAAGTTCCTGCGCCGGCCTCCCCGGAGGCCACAGAGCACTGCCGGGCGAACCCTCTGACCGATTCCGTGCCGCTTTCTGAGACGGCAGGTTCCCCACTGACACCCCGAAACATCCACGGGTAGTTTGGCGGGACCCGGAAATCGCACAACACCGAACGGGAAAACATCACTTTCAGGGCAGCCATGGCTTCGTCGAACCGGATCGAGCTGAGGAGAAGCCGATGGGGAATCCGTCCAGGTGGCGCTACGTCGTGTTGGAAGGCGAGGCGAGAGCGCGCGGCGTGGCACACGGTGAGGCGCTGGCCGACCGGATCGTGGAGTCGTTGGAGCGTGCCGACTTCATGTCCAGGCAGGACACCGGCCTGCCGTTCACGTTCTTCGTCTCGAAGGTGCACGAGGCGTTCGACCTCAAGAATCTGCACGAAGAGGTCCAGCATGAGCTGGAGGGCATCGTCGAGGGCTGTCACAACAGCGGGAAGGCCGAGGTCACGTTCGACCGGCTTGTCGCGCTCAACGGTGCGGAGGAGCTGATCGACTCCTGGTGGCCGTGGCACCTGGAGAAGCACCACAAACGTGGCGCGCGGAAGCGCCGGGAGGCCCGGCCGCGGTGCTCGGCGTTCATGGCGATCGGTTCGGCGACCACCGACGGCCGGATCGTGGCCGCGCACAACTCGTGGGACCGGTTCGCCAGCGGCGACGCCTACAACGTGGTCCTGGACATCAGGCCACCCGCGGGCAAGGGGCACCGGGTGCTGATGCAGGCCGCGCCGGGCTGGGTGTCCTCGAACACGGACTGGATGCTCACCGACGCCGGCCTGGTCGTGCTGGAGACCACGATCGGGTCGTTCGACGGCGAGTACATTCCGGACGGCAAACCCGAGTTCGTGCGGTCCCGCGTCGCCTCCCAGTTCGCCGACTCCATCACGGACTGGACATCCCTGTTCGCCGAGAACAACAACGCGGGCTACGTCAACACCTGGTTGTTGGGCGGCCCGTCCGGGCGACACGACGGCGAGACCGCGATCGCCTGCTACGAGCTGGGCAGCGACCCGAAGCTGAAGCACCTGGAGTTCAAGACCGACGGATACTTCGCCGGCTGCAACATCGCGCAGTCCCAGGAGATCCGGCTGCGTGAGTGCAAAGACCCGATGCAGCACTACGACATCCGGGGCAACGGAGCGCGGCGTATCACCCTCGACCGGCTCATCAAGCAGGAGAAGGTGGACCTGGACCGCGCCAAAGCAATCATCTCCGACCACACCGACGTCTACACCGATGACAAGGACACCGGCAGCTCCCGCTCGGTGTGCGGGCACCTCGACCGCGACGACGGCAAGTACGGCAACCACGGCCAGCCGCCGTTCTTCCCGTGGGGCGCCAACGACGGCAAGGTCTACCACGCCGGCACCGGCCCCACGGACCTGACGTTCCAGGGAATCTGGGGCAACTCCTGCGGCCAGGAGTTCAACCCGGACACCTTCTGCGACAAAAACCCGCAGTACGAGGAATTCCGCGGCCACATGAACCACCGCCCGCCCGGCGCGACCTGGGAGACCTTCCCGCCCGGCGCGACCTGGGAGACCTTCCCGCCCGGCACATAGCCGGCACCACCGGCCAGGCACCGCGACGAGCCCCGCAGGCGCGGCCACGACGGCCGACAGCGCGGGAATCCCATCGACGACAGGAGCTTGACGATGACCACCGCGTTCGCCTCGACCACGGTGATCGACGAACTCAGGGAAAAACTGGACCAGGACAAGGTCCTGCACGACTTGCTGACGGATTCGCTCAAGCAGGCGTGCACGAATGCGAAGGGTAAGCTCAAAGGCGAGTTGTTCGAAGCGTTGGAATGGCCGCAGGACGTCCCCGGCTACCTCGACTACCTGGACACATTCTCCAGGTGGGCGCCACGGCAGGACCCCGGCGACGCCTGGTCCGACGACAAGAACGGGCAGCAGGAGGTCTACGACCGGCTGTGCCACTTCTACTACCTCGTCGACCAGAAGATCGACGGCAAGATCTTGCAGAACGATCCGTGGTTCAAGGGCTGGCTGGTTCGATACGCCAAGGCGTGGGGGAGCTTCCTCGACACGACGGCGTCGTTCAGCGAAGAACAACTCGACTCGTTCCACCTCGCGCCGCGCTACCGCGTCGAGGACTCGATGGTCGGCGGCAAGCCCAACGAGCCGAGCGGCTGGCTCACCTTCAACCAGTTCTTCGCCCGCGAGCTCAACCCCGGTCTGCGGCCGATCGCCGACCCGGAGCTCAACACCACGGTGACCATGCCCGCCGACTGCAGCTACAAGCAGATGTACCCCATCGACGACCACTCCATCGTCCACCCGACCGACGGTCCACTACGGCTCAAGCTCACTCACGAAGTGACCTCGATCCCGCAACTCCTCAGCGATCGAAGCAAGTACGGCAAAAAGTTCGCGGGCGGCACGTTCGTGCACTACTTCCTCGCTCCGTACTCGTACCACCGCTTCCACACCCCCGTGGCCGGGCAGGTGAAGGAGTGCTTCCCCATCCACGGAAACGTGTACCTGGACGTCGACATCAGCAATGAAGGGCAGTTCGACGCCCCGGACAGCAGCGTCGGCGGCTACGAATTCACCCAGGCACGCGGAGTCATCGTGATCGACACCACCGGCTCCCGGTACGGTGACGTCGGGCTGGTCGCGGTCATCCCGGTGGGCATGGCACAGGTCTCGTCGGTCCACATGACGATGAACATCTCGGATGCCCAGATACCGAAGGGCGAAGAGTTCGGCTACTTCCTCTTCGGCGGCTCCGACATCATCCTCCTGTTCCAGAAAGGCCGCGCGCCGGAAATCAACACGGACGGCGGGTACCGCCTCTACGGCACTTCGGTCGCCGAACCCCCGCCCCTGACAGAGCTCTAGCCCGATCATCCATGAGGGTCCGTCATCTTGTTGACGGACCCTTGTGGTGAGCGTCGACGCCACCGCCGGACCTCCCTGCGCCAGGCGGTGCGGGACGGTCACCAAGGTCGTCAGTGCAGCGTCGTCCTGCGGAACGCCGCGAGGCCGGCCGACTGATCGTCGACGCGATCGGCGGGTATGCCGGCGGCGAGTACGTACAGGGCGACATGGTCGATGCCGTCGATACCCAGGCGCCTCTCCACGGCCGTGTCGTCGAACGCCGCGGTCTGGAACGGGCCCAGCCCCAGGGCGGTGGCGGTCAGGGCGAAGGTCTGGCCGAGGTGACCGGCGTTGAGCAGGCTGACCCGGTAGGCGCGCGGATGGCGGTACTTGACCCTCATGCGCCGGAGCACCGCCGTGGCGAAGACCACGAACGCGGCTTCGCCGACGCCGGGCTGATCGGCGCACAACCGTGACGCTTCGGCTCGGGAGAAGCCTTCGGCGATGAGCTCCAGGCTGTGTTCGCGAACGTTGTAGTGGTAGACACCCGCGTCCACTCCCTCCACAGCGGCCACGCCGAGGTACGCCTCGATCTCCTGCCGTGCGCCACCTGCCGCGCCGGTACGGCGCTGGCGGCTGCTCCCGGTTCGGTCCAGTCATCGAAGGCGGTCAGCACTTCGGCAGCCGCCGGGTCGATGTGGACAGGATCGCTCTGTGGGTAGGCATGGATGACGAAGGAGCCCTGGTGCCAGCAGCACGCCATACACCGCAGCCGGCGCAGCCGCATAGCCCTCCTTGCCGGATGTACTGCCGAACGGATGCGGAGCCGGTTTCCCACCGGCCCCGCCGAGTGCCTACTTGTTGCCCCATCCCAAGGTCCGGCGATCGCCCCGCTCCAGCGGAACGGGCCCGAGTTCGACATCGCGCATCTCCGTCACCTCCTCCCCTCACGACAGGCATCGGCGTCCAAAGGGCGTCCTACCTGCCGCCGTATCCACTGGTGCGACGGTCTTCCCTGACCAGCGGGGCAGTCTTGAGCGCAATGACACGCACGGGATTCACCTCCTCCGCGTCCCGCACACAGAAATGCTCTTCACCGGCGTACGGGTTCCCGGGGTTGGTCGGGGATCAGGAGTCGGTCCGGGTCAGTGGATGCCGTGGATACAGAAGGGTTGCCCGGAGGGATCGAGGAGGACGGTCCAGTGCTGACCCCCGGGCTGGTGGGCGGGCTTGGTGGCGCCCATCTTCAGCAGTTGCCGCTCTGCCGCTGTGACATCGGGGAAGGAGAGGTCCATGTGGAAGGGCAGTTCCTCCTCGGGCCAGGCGGGCGCGGTGCCGTTCAGGAGGCCGCTGGGGCTGTCGGTGTTCGTGGTCATGGTCAGCGGACGACCTTGACGCCGAAGTGGGTGCCGAAGCCGAGGGCGAAGCCGATGGCGGAGTGCATGTGCGCGTACATCTCCATGCCGCGGGCGCAGACGAGGGGGCCGAGGTCGAGGACGTCGGTCCAGCCGTAGGCCTTGAGCAGGTCGGTGGCCTGCTGCTTGGCTTCGGTGTCCTCGCCCGCGACGAACATGGTGTGGTCCCCGCCGCCGATGGCTTTGGGGTCGACGACGGTGGTCTGTTCCTGGGTGACGAAGGACTTGACGACCTTGGTGCGCGGCAGGGCGCGCTGGATCCGTTCGCCGAGGCTGTCGGTGTCGACCGGTTCCAGCTTCGGCATGATCCCCCACGGGGTCGGCCAGGGGTGCTCGACGTCCGGGTTGTAGACGTACGGCACGGCGTAGTCGATCAGCGTCTTGCCGGCGAGATCGTCGGCGATGGCGGACAGGGCCGCGACGGCGTTGTGGCCGTCGATGCCGTTGATCACCAGGCCGTCGGAGGCGGCCGCGGCGTCGCCGAACGTGTGCAGTTCGACGCCGGGGTGCCCGGCGAGGAAGTCCTTGAACGGCGGGGTGCCCATCATGTCGGGCTCGGTGCGGGCCAGCGTGGCCTGCGGGTCGCGGGTGCCGAGTGTACCTCGTGGCCGAGTTCGGTGAGCTTGGCGATGTGGGCGCGGGCCCCGCCACCGGTACCGAGAACAGTAATTTTCATGGGAAACCTCCCGTTTTGCTCCGTGCGGACAGGTCCACCGTAGGGGCATTTCAGGACAGAGGGTGTCCTCTGATCGCGGCATCATGGGATTCATGACGAGCGACATGACCGCCCGGATGCTGCGGCTGCTGTCCCTGTTGCAGACCCGCCGGGAATGGTCCGGCGCCGATCTCGCCGGACGCCTCGGCGTGACCGTCCGCACCGTCCGCCGCGACATCGACCGGCTGCGCGAGCTGGGCTACCCCGTCGACAGCGCTCGCGGGCACGCCGGTGGCTACCGTCTGGCCTCCGGCACCGACCTGCCGCCCCTCCTCCTCGACGACGACGAGGCCGTCGCCATCACCGTCGCCCTGCGGACCGCCACCGGCAGTGGGCTGACCGGCATCGAGGAGAGCGCGCTACGGGCCCTGGCCAAGCTGGAGCAGGTCCTTCCGCAGCGGCTGCGCGGACAGGTCACCGCCCTCCAGTCCGCCCTCGCCGGCATCGTCTGGGAGGACCGGGGGCCGCGCGCCGATCCGGCGCTCCTGGCCACCCTCGCCGTGGCCTGCCGCGACCACGAGATCGTCACCTTCGACTACACCGCCCGCCACGGCACCACCACCCCGCGCCGGGCGGAGCCCTGCCACCTGGTCGACTCCGGCGGCCTGTGGTACCTCCTGGCACACGACTCCGAACGGGACGACTGGCGCCTCTTCCGTCTCGATCGCATCGCCGACGTCACCCCCACCGGCCGGCGCGTCCCGCCGCGTCCCGTGCCCGGCGGCGACCCCGCCGCGTTCGTGGCCGGCCGTCTCTCCTCGGCCCCCACCCGCTACCGCGCCGTCGCCACCGTCCATGCCCCCGCCGGCCACGTCCGCGCCCACACCCCGGGCCTCGCCACCCGCCTGAAGCCCATCGACGACACCACCTGCCGCGTCGACGCCTCCGACGACCACCTGCCCCGCATCGCCCGGACCCTCGCCGGCCTCGACACCGACTACACCCTCGACGCCGACCCCGCCGTCCTCGACCACCTCCGCCGCACCGCCCACCGCACCCTGGGCGCCACCCGGTGGACGTGACGGCGGTCCTGGTCGCCATGGCGGAGGCCAGGATCGCTCAGGGACGTTCTGACCACGGGCGTCACAGGCCGGAGCGCCCGGTCTGGTGCGTGGACCGCCTGCACAGCTCTTGGAGAGTTGGCCCTTCCCCAAGGCCGGGCCTCGGTGATCACCTTGGGCGGCGTCAGGAGGAAGGTGTCGGCCCTTCCAGCTGGTCGCTGATCCACTGCATGGGGCCGGCCATGTTGCGGCCGTAGGTGGCGCCGTTGTGGGTGCCGCCGGGTATCTCCCAGAGCTTGGTGTGGACGGGCCCCTTGCCGTACGTGGTCATGAATGTCCTGACGTCGGTCATGGTCCGCGGGTTCTCCTTGGTGCCGACCTGGAAGGCGAGGCAGACGTCCGGTCCCTCGGTCGCCGCGAGTTTCCTGGCCAGTACCTGCGGGTTGTTCTCGCGCATCTCCTGCTCGTGGCCCTTCCACAGCGGGGAGTCGGGGACGATGTCGAGGCCGTTGGCGATGGCGGCCTTGAACTTGTCCGGGTGCTTGAGCACGGCCTTCAGGCTCGCGAAGCCGCCGGTGGAGGAGCCCATGAAGCCCCAGCCCGCACGGTCCTTGATCGTGCGGAAGTTGGCCTTCATCAGGTCGGGGACGTCCTCGGTCAGCCAGGTGCCCATCTTCGGCCGGCCGGGGATGTCACTGCCGTCCCAGTAGATGCCCTTGGTGTGCGTGCCGTCGCTCATGGTGTTGACGTTCTTGAACTCGGCCCTGGGGCCGGTGGACAGCAGGGTGCGGGAGTCGACGGGAACCGGCGCCTTCCCGTCGGCGGGGCCGTCGGCCCGGTCGTAGGTGACCGGATCACCCTTGTCCGTGAAGGGCGGGATCTCGTAGTGGCTCATCACCGGCCAGGCGATGCGGGCGAGGCGATGGCCGAGCCCGGCGGTCAGGCGTTGCCGCCCGGCGCGTGCGGCTGGAGGATCTCGTGCACGGTGCCGGAGTCGTCGCGCAGGGCCGCGGAGATACCCCACGGCATCGGCTGCGGCTCCCGGACGAAGGCCACGCCCCGCGCGGACAGTTCCTTGTAGGCCGCGTGGCAGTCCTCGACGGTGAACGTGCAGCCGACGAGCACCCCCTTGGCCAGCAGCGCCTTCAGCTGCTCCGCGGACTCCGCGTCCATCATCGGCGGCCCCGGGACCATCAGGGTGAGCTGCACCTCCGGCTGGTTCTCGGCACCGACGGTGAGCCAGCGCATGGCCTCGCCGAACGGCACGTCGGCGCGCACCTCCAGGCCGAGCTTCTCGGTGAAGAACGCCTTGGCCGCGTCCTGGTCCAGCGTCCCACGGCCGACCCCACCGTCCTCGCGACCCTGGCCGCCGCGTGCCGCGACCACGAGATCGTCACCTTCACCTACCGCACCGGCAAGGGCGACACCGGACCGCACCGAGCCGAACCGCACGCCCTGGTCGCCGCCGCGCCGGTCTGGTACCTCGTCGGCTACGACACCGACCTCGACGAATGGCGCCTGTACCGCGTCGACCGGCTCACCGACCCCACCCCCACCGGCCACCGCGCCACCACTCCACGCGC
>NZ_JAILXP010000112.1 GCF_020740895.1 Streptomyces sp. UNOB3_S3
CCCCGGTATGGCCCCCCGCCCTCAGCCGTCCGCGCCGACCCCGGCCGAGACCTCTGGAGACCGCCGATGGACCGCCCCGCATGCCCCGTCACCATCGATCCCGCCGGCCGTGACATCCACGGCGAAGCCGCCCGTCTCCGGGCCCTCGGGGAAGCGGTCCCCGTGGAGCTCCCTGGGGGCGTGGTGGCGTGGGCAGTGACCACCCAGCCGCTGCTCAAGCGGCTGCTGACCGACCCGAGGGTCTCCAAGGACCCGCGCCGGCACTGGCCCGCCTGGATCAACGGCGAGATCTCCCCGGAGTGGCCGCTGTACACCTGGGTCGCGGTGACCAACATGTTCACCGCCTACGGAAGTGACCACAAGCGGCTGCGCACCCTCGTCGCCAAGGCCTTCACCGCCCGCCGCACCGCCGCCCTGCGCCCGAGGATCGAGCGGATGGCCGCCGACCTCCTCGACGGCCTCGACGCCACCCCGCCCGGCGCGGTCGTCGACCTGCGCGAGGAGTACGCCTACCCCATCCCCATCCAGGTCATCTGCGAGCTCTTCGGTGTCGAGGACGAGTCCACCCGCGAGGGCCTGCGCCGCTGCGTCGACTCGATCTTCCACACCTCCGCCGACCCGGAGGAGGTCACCGCCACCTACGCCGAGCTCTACGGGCTGCTGCGCGGCATCGTCGCCACCAAGCGCGAGACGCCCGGCGACGACATGACCAGCGTGCTGATCTCCGCCCGCGACGAGGAGGACGGCAAGCTGGGCGAGCAGGAGCTCGTCGACACCCTCCTGCTGATGATCGGCGCGGGCCACGAGACCACCGTCAACCTCCTCGACAACGCCATCCACGCCCTGCTCACCCACCCCGAGCAGCTCGCCCTCGTCCGCGACGGCAAGGCCGGCTGGGACGACGTGATCGAGGAGACCCTGCGCGTCCAGGCACCCGTCGCCAGCCTCCCGCTGCGCTACGCGGTGGAGGACGTCGAGCTGGACGGGGGAGTGGTGCTGCGCAAGGGCGACGCCATCGTCGCCGCCTACGCCGCCGCGGGCCGCGACCCCGGCCTCTACGGCGACGACGGCGACCGGTTCGATGTGATGCGTGCCACCAAGGAGCACCTCTCTTTCGGCCACGGCGTCCACTTCTGCCTCGGCGCCCCGCTGGCCCGGCTGGAGGCGGCCGTCGCGCTGCCCGCGCTCTTCGACCGCTTCCCCGGCATGTCGTTGGCGGCCGCTCCGGAGGAGCTCAGCCCGGTGGAGTCCTTCATCTCCAACGGCCATCGCGCGCTGCCGGTGAGGCTGCGACCGTAGTCGGATTTTGGACTTCCCTTTACCCGCCGGGAGTGATCGCGTAGCGTACGAGGATTCGACTCCCGGTGGGTGGCGGGTGGGCGGCATCCATACGCAACCCGTACGATCCTCTGCGTGTCCAAACTGACCGACCTGCCGAAACGGATCCTCATCGGCCGGGCGCTGCACAGCAACAAGCTGGGAGAAACCCTTCTCCCCAAGCGCATCGCCCTTCCCGTCTTCGCTTCCGACCCGCTCTCCTCCGTGGCGTACGCGCCGGGCGAAGTGCTTCTCGTGCTGTCCGTGGCGGGCGTCTCCGCCTACCACTTCAGCCCATGGATCGCGGTGGCGGTCGTCGTGCTGATGTTCACGGTGGTCGCCTCGTACCGCCAGAACGTCCACGCCTACCCGAGCGGCGGTGGCGACTACGAGGTCGCGAACGTCAACCTCGGCCCCAAGGCGGGCCTGACCGTCGCCAGCGCCCTGCTCGTCGACTACGTCCTGACCGTCGCGGTCTCCATCGCCTCCGGCATCGAGAACCTCGGCTCCGCCATCCCCTTCGTCGTCGAGCACAAGACCGCGTGCGCCATCGCCGTGATCGTGCTGCTGACCCTGATGAACCTCCGGGGCGTCAAGGAGTCCGGCAAGCTCTTCGCGATCCCCACCTATGTCTTCGTCGGCGGCGTCTTTGTGATGATCGCCTGGGGCGCCTACCGCGGCCTGATCGCGGGCGACACCATGAAGGCCCCCACCGCCGACTACACGATCAACGCCGAGCACACGGGCCTCGCGGGCTTCGCCCTCGTCTTCCTGCTGCTCCGCGCCTTCTCCTCCGGCTGCGCCGCGCTCACCGGTGTCGAGGCGATCAGCAACGGCGTCCCCGCCTTCCGCAAGCCGAAGTCCAAGAACGCCGCGACGACCCTGGCCCTCATGGGCGGCCTGGCCGTCACCATGTTCTGCGGCATCATCGGTCTGGCCCTGGCCACCGATGTGCGGATGGCCGAGAACCCGGCCACCGACCTGCTGAAGAACGGCACTCCGGTCGGCGACGGCTACACCCAGAACCCGGTGATCTCACAGGTCGCCGAGGCCGTCTTCGGCAACGGATCGTTCCTCTTCATCGTGCTGGCGGCCGCCACCGCGCTGGTGCTGTTCCTCGCGGCCAACACCGCGTACAACGGCTTCCCGCTGCTCGGCTCGATCCTCGCCCAGGACCGCTACCTGCCGCGCCAGCTCCACACCCGCGGCGACCGGCTCGCGTTCTCCAACGGCATCGTGCTGCTGGCCGGCGCCGCCGCCGTCCTGACGTACATCTACGGCGCGGACTCCACCAAGCTGATCCAGTTGTACATCGTCGGCGTCTTCGTCTCCTTCACCCTGAGCCAGACCGGCATGGTCCGGCACTGGAACCGCCTCCTGCGGTCCGAGACCGACCCGGCCCAGCGCCGCCGCATGATGCGCTCCCGGGCGATCAACACCTTCGGCGGCTTCCTCACCGGCCTGGTCCTGGTCGTCGTGCTGGTCACGAAGTTCACCCACGGCGCCTGGGTCGCCATCCTCGGCATGGTGATCTTCTACGCCACCATGACCGCCATCCGGCGCCACTACGACCGGGTCGCCGAGGAGATCGCCGCCCCCGACGAGCCCGGCGAGGAGACCGTCCGCCCCTCGCGGGTCCACTCCATCGTCCTGGTCTCCAAGGTCCACAAGCCCACCCTGCGGGCCCTGGCCTACGCCAAGCTGATGCGCTCCGACAACCTGGAGGCCGTCAGCATCAGCGTCGACGCGGCCGAGACCAAGGCCCTGCGCGACGAGTGGCACCGGCGCGGCATAGACGTCCCGCTGAAGATCCTCGACTCGCCCTACCGCGAGATAACCCGCCCCGTCATCGACTACGTCAAGGGCCTGCGCAAGGAGAGCCCGCGCGACGCGGTCAGCGTCTACATCCCCGAGTACGTGGTCGGCCACTGGTACGAGCACCTGCTGCACAACCAGAGCGCCCTGCGCCTGAAGGGCCGCCTGCTCTTCACGCCCGGCGTGATGGTCACCTCCGTGCCGTGGCAGCTGGACTCCTCCGAGGCGGCCCGCAAGCGCGCCCGCAAGCGCGCCGAGTGGAACGCGCCGGGCTCGGTGCGCCGGGGCCCGGTCGGGGAGCAGAAGAAGGAATCCAAGCAGAAGGCGGCGACGCGCAAGTAGCGCCACCGGTGTCGAGTACGGGGTGCGGCGGGACGTAAACTGGACGGCTGTTGTCCAGGGGGTCCCACCGCACCCCTTTCCGTACTTCTTCCCCCCTCTACTTTCTGGAGTCGACCGCAATGCAGCACGAGACCGAAGCATCGCTGGTCGGCCACGAGTACGAGGTCGAGGTCGGCCCGGTGGCCCACGGCGGCCACTGCGTGGCCCGCACGGAGTCGGGCCGGGTCCTGTTCGTACGCCACGCCCTGCCGGGCGAGCGTGTGATCGCCCGGGTGACGGAGGGCGAGTCGACGTCCCGCTTCCTGCGAGCGGACGCGGTGGAGATCCTCTCCGCATCCAAGGACCGCGTCCCGGCCCCCTGCCCCTTCTCGGGCCCGGGCAAGTGCGGTGGCTGCGACTGGCAGCACGCCAAGCCGGGCGCTCAGCGCCGCCTCAAGGGCGAGGTCATCGCCGAGCAGCTCCAGCGCCTCGCGGGCCTCACCCCGGAGGAGGCCGGCTGGGACGGCACGGTGATGCCGGCCGAGGGCGACAAGCTCCCGGCGGGAGAGGTCCCGGCCTGGCGCACGCGGGTCCAGTACGCGATCGACGCCGAGGGCCACGCGGGCCTGCGCAAGCACCGCTCGCACGAGGTCCAGGTCATCGACCACTGCATGATCGCGGCCCCGGGCGTCACCGAGCTCGGCATCGAGAAGCGCGAGTGGCCGCAGATCGCCTCGGTCGAGGCCATCGCCGCCACCGGCTCCCACGACCGCCAGGTCATCCTCACCCCCAAGCCGGGCGGCCGCCTGCCCATCGTCGAACTCGACAAGCCGGTCTCCGTCATGCGCATCGGCGAGCGCGACAAGCAGGTCCACCCCGTCCACGGCCGCGCCTTCGTCCGCGAGCGCGCGGACGACCGCACCTACCGCGTCGGCGCCGGCGGCTTCTGGCAGGTCCACCCCCAGGCCGCCGACACCCTCGTCAAGGCCGTCATGCAGGGCCTCATGCCGCGCAAGGGCGACATGGCCCTCGACCTCTACTGCGGCGTCGGCCTCTTCGCCGGCTCCCTCGCCGAGCGCGTCGGCGACAAGGGCGCCGTCCTCGGCATCGAATCCAGCAAGCGCGCGGTCGAGGACGCCCGCCACAACCTCCGCGACCTGGACCGCGTCCGCATCGAACAGGGCAAGGTCGAGTCCGTCCTCCCGCGCACCCGCATCGACAGCGCCGACATCATCGTCCTCGACCCGCCGCGCGCCGGCGCGGGCAAGGAGACGGTGCGCCACCTGGCGACGCTGGGCGCGCGCCGCATCGCGTATGTGGCGTGCGACCCGGCGGCGCTTGCCCGCGACCTCAAGTACTTCGCGGAGGCGGGGTACGAGCCGGTGAAGCTGCGGGCGTTCGACCTGTTCCCGATGACGCACCACGTGGAGTGCGTGGCGATCCTCAAGCCGATGAAGAAGGACGGCTGAACTGCGCCTTTGCCCCATGCGCGCTATGGGCGTTGCGTGGGGTACGGGCGACATCTTGACACTCGTCCTGATGGGGTGTCAGCGTCCTGCCGGCAGATGATGGGCTTGGGCCTACCGTCGTGCAGAGCAGCGCAAGGAGACTTGGGTGTGACGGGTGACCGCGCTGGGGCCAGTGCTGGTTGAGTGGGCCATAGGGGGCTTGCCTTCGTCGGTCTGCGCTCTCCGCCCCACCGCCGAGGCGGCCGTCCGCGAGGAGTCCACGGACGGACCTCTGGAGTCGCGTCTGGTGGCTCCAGGGAGCCGCTCAGCTCACTTCCTACGAGCCTTGGCTTTGGCCGCCATCTTCGCTTTGAGCTCCCTCGTCTGCCTGTTGATCGGGGCGCGCTCGGTCCACGCATCCTGGATGCTGCCAGCAGCGCGATTCTCCAGGCTCAACTGATCGTGTACACAGCTTGCCGGCTTCGGTACGGGCGCCACACTACGGCCGCGGACTCGGATCACGGGAGTGCGTCCGCGCCGGGCCCAGGTGCGGGCGGTCGGCGGCGTCATAGAGAAACCGGCCTCGTTCTCGAAGACGAGGTAGGCCCCGAGCACCGCTGCCAGGTCTCCTTCACCCACCCGGTGATCGCTTCCTCGCCCCGCTCGACGGCCCGCCGGGCGGGCACCTGGCAGGAGAAACCGTTGCGAACCAGGAGCTTGCGCATTCCTTGGATCGTTTAGGTCATGTGGAACCGGCGCTCGATCGCGGTCTTGACCCGGGACAGGGTCAACCTCTGGTCAGGCCAGCCAATGGGCCACAGGGCCCTTGGATAGCTCCTGTTCCAGCACGGCGAACTGGCCCTAGCCCAGCCTCGGCAACGGGGCTGGCCCCTTCGACCGCGAGGCGCTCGGGCCTCCGGACCGCCAGTCCTTCCGCTACCGCCCCACCGATCGCACATGGACCCGTAAGTCCTTCGCGATCACGGAACTCCTCTCGCCCAGGGCAAACCGCTCGGCTGCCCGGAGGCGGAGCTCCTCTCTGAACTCCCGCCGCTCGTCCGTGAGCCCATCACCCTGCGCACACCGCATGCCCTTGGCGTACCGCAGGGATCAAGACCTGTCAGCCACTACGACAACACGAGTTCAGGATCAGTAGCCCCCTGGCTCATCTCAGGAAACTTACCAACTTACTTGCGCCACAGCTCAGTTGTGTGCATCCTGGAAGGCTTTGTTCCTCAACGGAGAGAGGCCTAGCAGTGCGATCGAGGCTTACCGACCTGGTTAATGATCAGGTACGTGCGATGCTTGCGGACGGAACGATCACAAGCCCCAAAGAGATGGATCGCGAGTCGGTGTTTCAACTCGCGCTCGACAAAGTACTTGAGAAAGTCGGCGACATCGACCCTGTTGTCCGTGGTTCGGTCAAGTGGAGCTTGAAGTACGGGGCAAAGCGGCGTGCCCGCGTAGCACTGCACAACGAGCGCTCGATTCTGAAGAAGCTAGGGAAAGGATTCCGCGACCTGTCCAACGCTGTCACAGTGGCGGATGATGTCAACCGAGATCTTTTCGTGGATTTCGCTGAATGGGTTGCCGCTGAGAAGGACTCCCACGACAGCATCATCGGAGCGCCTGACATGATTGGCGGACCTACGCTTCACGTACTGACCATGTTGGGCCTTCATGCGCGAGGTTGCTCAATGGTCTCTGAGATTGATCTGCTGGCGCGTAAGGGGCTAATCGAAGCTGCGTCGGCTCGAGCGCGCAGCTTGTATGAACTCATGACTATCACCAGCTTTCTGTCGGTGCGTAACACTCCTCCCTACGAACTAACCGAGCGGTATCACCTTTCTGCGGTTGTCGAACGTAGAAAGGACGCACTCTTTATGGGTGAAGAGGACCCGTTTGCTTCGATGTCAGGGTTGGAAGACATCATCCGGACTGTCTGGGGGCCTGAGTTCTTCCGGCCGTATGGTTGGGCGCTGCCGGGTGTCCCAGGTGCCCGGCCTGGAAGGGTAACTTTCCGGGATATTGAGCGAGCGGCGGTTCTTGACCATATGCGGCACGCGTACTTGACCATGAATCATGCAGTGCATAGTGGAGCAATGGCTATCACGACACGGTTTGATGGTAGAGATCCGTTCCGCTATCGGATCGGTAGCGAAGTCGACTATTATTCGACCGCGTGGGTAGCTGGCGCGACAGCGCGTTTCTTCTTCTTCCTCAACCATCTCGCGATCAGGGAAATCGCCTCGCTAGTGAACCAGGACGCAGCGCTCATGCTTGGTCCACTGATTTCTCTCTGTGAGTCTGCTGAGCAGTTTTTCGAGGACTGTCATGTGGCCCACGCGCCATCTGTATAACGCTACTGAGGCAAGAAACCCGGGCTGCGTGAGCGGACGAGACCGCATACGTCATCCAGGGTGTGATGGTGCAACACTCCACGTACTCACTGGCCTGTGAAATCAAGAATCGGTGGATCTCGGCGTCAGCCGCGTGCATTATTCGGAAGAGTTGGCATCCCAGCGTTCATGGGTTCCCCGCATCGAACCGTTGACCTCTGTGACGTTGAGGGGGATTTCTGCCTCGTGCACAAGATCGGCGATGTGTGTGCCCAGCCGTCGTAGCCAGCATCGCTCAGGAGTCTGCCTGATCTTCTGCGGCGGAAGGGATCAGCGAGCGGAGCTTCTCCCGTGTCTCCGGGTCCGTTGAGTAGACGACCGTTCCGATCATGCCTCGGGTCAGCAGCACCTTGTACGTGTTGCGGACCAGTTGGTCGATCTCGTCATCCGGGGTCGCCTTCGTGAAAGCGGGGTCCTTGGACGCGGTACGGTCCACCACCCAGCGGTTGGTGCGCCAGACCAGGTCCGGGCCGATGATTACGCCCGACCAGTCGTACTCGAAGCCCTGCGCGGTATAGACGCATCCGACCTGACCGAAGCCGGCGGGGTCGGTGGCCCAGAGCGGTGCTGGCGGTGCGCCGAGGAGGGAGCGGTCTCCGTAGAGGTTCCACGGCCTGGCCCAGTCGCCGATGGTCACGTCGGTGGGCAATGTCGTCATGCTCGGCGTGATCTTTTTCGTCCACTTCCAGCAGTAGCCCGCCGATATCCGGGCGCCGTGGTCCTCGGCGCGCCGGGCGGCCAAGAAGTCTTCCAGCTCCTGGGGACTGTCTGCAGTCAGCAGCCGGACCTTGCCGTCAGGCTCCCACACGGTGGGTCCGTCGCCCTCCAGCCCCAGCAGGTCGGTGACCCACTGCACGTACGCTTCGCTGCCACCGCACCGGAACTGGCTGTCCAGGTCCACCACCGTGCACTCCAGCCCCAGCTCCTTCGCGGCCTTCTGGATCTGGTCTACCTTGCCCATCTCGCCAGGACGCACCACCTGGTGCTGGTCCAGCAGGAATACCGGCACGCGAGCCGCGTCGATCAGTTCTGCGACCTGGGGTCGGCCGGTGCGCAGTGCCGCCTTGGTGTAACGGTTGGCGGATGTCTTGCGGAGTCGGTGCGCCTCGTCGCAGACGAGCACGTCGAGGTCGTTGGGCTCGGCCTCCATGAAGCTGTTGAAGTAGCGGAAGAGTTGCTGGACCTCGGGCTTTCGGGCGCCCGCGACCTTGCGCATCGTCTTGGTGAACGACTGCGAACCGGTCGCGTGCAGAGCAGGCACCCCGCGTCGGTAGAGCTCGCCCAAGAGGGACAAGGCGATCACGCTCTTGCCGGAGCCCGGCCCGCCGGCCACCACGACCACCTGCTTGTGGTTGGACCGCCGCGCCTTCCGGACCGCTGACATCACGGTCTCGTAGGCGAGCCGCTGCTCGTCCAACAGTACGAACTGTTCCCGGTTGCGGACCTCTTCAGCGGCGACTGCCATCAGTTGCTTGGACGGCCGGACCTTGCCCTGCAGCAGTGCGTCAGCCGCGTCAGCACCGGGCTTCGGGGCCAGCTTCGAGCGCAGGTACTTCAGGAAGGCGCCGCGCTGTTCGCCGGTGTACATCCGGCCCCGGTCGTCCTCCGGGACGGCCCGCAGCCCCGCGACCCCGAATTCGGTGGCGTTGTGCAGGTAGGCCACCCCGGCGACCGACTCCGGGGCCTGCTCCAGCGCTCCGTTGAACGACATCAGGTAGTCGCAGTAACCCCGCACCTGCTCGATGGGGTTCAGGACGGGGGTCGGGTACGCGTCGATACGGCACCGCAGCGGATCGTCGTCCTCCGGGTACGCGCTGCTCCACTGCTTGAGTTCCACGACCACGTACGACGGACCACCGGTGGCAGGGTGGACACCGGCCAGTATGACGTCCGCGCGCTTGCTGGTCAGTGGCAGCCCGTATTCCAGCAGCACCTCGACATCCCCGAGCCCGGCTTCGACCAGCGCGTTGGTGAGTGCCGGGATGCTCCGCTCCCAGGAGCGCTGCTCGGACGGATGGGGTCGGTGGCCGTGCTTGTGCAGGAAGTTCTCGGTCAGGAGCTCTGCCAGCCGTCCTTCAAGGTGGGTGCGGTTGGCCAACGACGCCGCGGACTCACGGAACAGCAAGGAAATGCCCCCAGGCAGCACGAAGTAACTCGTGCGGGTGGGGGCATGTCCTTACGTTCCACGGAAGTGGAGCGGAAGCCCGTCGGGCCGCTGAGATGGTCTCCGCCATCCTAGGACAGGGCGTGGATCATGTAAGTAGGAGAGCGGATCTCGATCTCGCTGGGCAGCCCGCGCGGCCTGGAGGACGGAGCCGTCGGTCAGGCGACCGGGCGGAGCGCCGCGCCTGCGCGTGCCCAGTTGGTGAGGCGGCGGTACAGCGTGTGTGAGATCGCTACGGCGGCGGAGCGGTCCGCCCGGGTCGCGTCGCGCGGTGCCGGGGTCAGGGCCACCGGCAGCCCCGGCGGGCGCAGGGCGCCGTAGTGGGTGAAACGGCGCGTTCCGCACGTGTGGCAGCGTTCTTCGCCGTCGTCGGCTGTGTCCCAGCCTGACGGGTGCGGGCAATTGTCGACGAGACGACCTACGCCGTACATCAGCTCCTCCTCGACGAAGCCGTGGGGATCAGGTCCCGCAGGGGAGTGGGCAGGATGTCGGCGATGGGCATCCACGTGGTTCGGTCCGGTGACAGCTCCGGAGAGCCGGGTGGGGCCTCGAAGAAGTACCAGAAGCGCACCCGGTCCCTTTGCAGTCGGTCGTGAGGGCCGGACTGGCGCTGCTCGATCCACAGCGGTGGGGTCGGCTCCTCTTGGGCCAGCTGCAGTCCGGTCCGCTCGGTGGTGATTCTGTGGGCTGCGGCCGTCGGTGAGCCGTCCTGTCGTGTCAGCGGTCCGCTGAGCAGGCGCACCAGGCCGCCGGAGTGCAGGACCGAGCCGATGGTGACCGCGAGGCAGCGGCGGGTACAGGATTTCCCGGTGGCCAGGTGGTCGCACGTGGCACGGGTGTACCGGACGACTCCCGGTAGCCTTTCGGGGCGGGCGATCCCGTAGCGGAAGAGCTCGCGGACGACGTCCGCACCCCTGAGCGTGGACGCCGGCGGTATCGCCTGTGAGACGTCGAACTGGCACTGGACCTCTTTGCCCTTGAATTCGCTTTGGCCGAGTGGTGGCGCCACCACTCTCCAGCACCCGTGAGTGAGTGCGTCAACCAGCGTCAGACCGCGACCGGTTGTCCGTTCCGTTCGCGGATTGCGCCTGACCGGTTTGGCGCGGCAGTTGTCGCTCACGCGTACGTGTAGGAGGTACGCCTTGCGTTCCATGGTCAGGGCGCAGTGGGCGTCCTGGACGTGATCCAGGACGTTGGTCAGCAGTTCGTTGATCACGGTCACCACGTCGTCGGCGTATGCCGTCAATCCCCAGCGGTGGAGTTGGGCGCGTGCGATCCGGCGCACTATGGCCAGTTCCGCCGGTCTCAGCACGAGCTCCATCGCGAGCCGCCGGTCGGAGTGCCGTGTGTGGATCGTCATGTCCCCTCCATGTCCGGACAGGCAGAAGCCTGGGCAGGGTCGATCGACCTGGTGTCACGCTGCGGATGCGAGTCGTGACACGGTCGATGGTGGACCAGTGCAGAGGGTTCGGGCAACTATTCCCGCGAAGGTGATGTATTCCCGAGCGAATTGGCATATGACAGTGCTGAGGTGCGGGCGGGTGGGTCATCATGCACGCATGGATCAACGAAGCTTGCCAACCATGCGTAGCAAGCGGCTCGGTAGTGAGCTGCGGCGCCTCCGGGCGGACAAGGGCCTCACTGTCTCCGAGGTGGCGAAGCACCTGGAGTGCGGTCAGCCCAAGGTCTCGCAGATTGAGAACGGCAACCGGGGCGTCAGGCCCGGAGATCTGTCGGCGCTCCTCGACCTGTACGAAGTGGCCGACGGCAAGTACCGTCAACGCTTGCGCAAGCTCGCTGTCGACGTACGCAAGGTTGACTGGTGGACGTCGCAAGGGCCCTTGGTCGACGCGCTTCGTGACTACCTGATGCTGGAAGCCGACTCCGGGCTTGTTCGGGTGTATGAGCCGGCCCTGGTGCCGGGCATGCTGCAGACTGAGGCGTACATGCGCCAGTTGTTCACCTCTCGGCCTTCCGAGGGGCAAGTGGACACGCTCGTTGACACACGTCTCAAGCGCAAGGAACTCCTGGACGACCACTTGGGTTTCAGGCTGCGCACCGTGGTGGATGAGACTGCCCTGCACCGCATCCCGGGTTCCGGTGCCATGGCCGCCGAGCAGCTCGCATACCTGGAGAGCGTCGGGCGTAGGCCGAACGTTACCGTTCAAGTCCTTCCCGTCAAGGCGCGGTTCCCGGTCGACCAGTTCGGACCCTTCAGCCTCTTCACATTTCGGGGTCAGTCGTCAATCGATGTTGCGTGGCTGGAGTACTTGACTGGTGGTACGTTGCTGGAACAGGAGGGCGACGTACAAGCGTACGCGCGCGCGTGGGAAGAGCTGACGGCTGCCGCACTGTCCCCTTCCGACTCCCGGCAGCTGATTCGCGCACTTATCGAGGAACACGCATCATGACTGGGGCACGGCCCGAATGGCACAGGAGCAGCTACAGCGGCACCAACAACAACTGTCTGGAGCACGCTGCCCTCCCTGATGGCAGCCACGCCATCCGCGACTCCAAGGATCCCCGGCGCCGAATAACCATCCACTTCAGCGCCACGGCGTGGCAGGCCTTCATAGAAGGTCAGAAGAGCCCCGCTCCCCGCCATTCATGAAGCCCGATCTCACGGACTTCGTACGTTCGTTGACGCGGCGGGTAAAGCCCAAGCTCCCCGCGTCGGCGGCAGCGGAGGAGGGCCCCAGCCCTATGACCCCACAACCGGGGCTGAACCGTCCTGTCGGAAGGATGCGCCCCCGTGACGGTGACCGCCGCCAGAATAGTGAGTCGGCCGCCTGCCTCGAATGGCGCACCTGGCTACAGCGAGACGATGTGTGCGAGCCGGAATCCGCGTGCTGTGTGAGAGCGGTCGCGCGGTCAGTCCGTCTGAATCTCCGCGATGATCTGCTCAGCCATGCGGCGTGCGGGCTCCAGTCGAGGGTCCTTGGGGTGTGCTTCCGGCCCCAGGATCTTCGAGCATACGAACAGCGTCATCAGCTTGCCGTCCCGGCTCTCGAAGTCATGGCGCCGCTCTTGCCGAACGCGGTCAGCCAGAGCCGGGACAGCGAGGGAGCTTCCCCACAGCGAAGCGGAGTCCAGCCCCTGTGGCGCGTTGCCCCAGTCCTCCCAGTCGAAGAGGCAGAACGTCGGCGCGGTCACGTTGGCCCAGTTCAGATCCGCGTGGGCCGGCACCCACTGCTCCACAGACGTGTCGAAGCCGCCGGGGAACGCGCTGCGGATGGACTCGGTGATGAGGGCCTGCGTGATCGTGATGGTGTCCGGCGTGGCGATGCGGCTCGTGTCCTGCGCCGCGAGCGCGTCCAGTGATGCGTTGAGTGCCTGCCACCACTCATCCGGCAGCTTCGGACCTTCACTGAGTACGGCGGTACCAACCGGCGCCCCCGGCAGGAGCTCGGTCTCGTCGGCCCGCCACATCGCTGGCTCCTCCGCGTCCCGCCAGACCACACCCCTGCCATAGAGGCTGGGAGATCGCGTCCAGACGCGCGGCGCACTCTGTGCCGTTCCAGCCCTGAACGCCGATCTTGTTGAGTCCCCGCCTCTCGATGCGCACCCAGGAGTCCCGGTCCGTCCGCGCCCCGACAGAGCGTCGTTTACGGACGATCGCGGACCGATCCAAGTTGACTTGAAGGGTCCGCTCCACGCGATCGAGAACGTCGTCAACTGGTTCGACTCGCAAGTCGCCAGCCCGCGCCGAAGGCATCGAGAGCGTCATGTGGGCGACCGTAGCAGCGGGACAACTCGTACGGAACGGTGACCTGTGCGATCAGGTCGTCGAGCCGCGCGTCGTTCAGCGAGCCGCCCATGGCCACCACGGTCTCATTCATAAGGACGGTGTTCAGTGACCGTCCCTCCTCCGGCGCTCAACCCAACAGCCCCTCCAGCGCCCCACCCCCCGCCAGGATCCGCCAAGCCGGTACCCGGACCGTCCGTCCCACCGGGCCGGCCTTCGCGCCGGCACCGCCGGACGGCAGGTCCGTCAGCAGGTCGCTACGCGCGTGCGTCAGCCGCAGGTGACGGGCCGAGTCCTGGGCGTGCGAGGTTCCGGGGTCGATGAGCACCGCGGTGTTCTGTCCGTTCATCGTGAACAGCAGATCCACGGTGTGTCCGCCGATCACCGTGGCCCGTTCCAGGTCCGTGATGCCGCGCGTGCCGAGGTAGTCCTGGAGCCGGTCCGCGAGTTCGTTACGGAAGCTGGATGTCGTAGTCCCGGCTGGGGCCGTATGTTCGGTGCCCAGGCTGGCATCGGTCTTGTTGCTGAGCGCGGCCGACCGGTGCGCCAGCAATGCCGGAAGCCCGGCCTGCCC
The DNA here is from genome assembly GCF_020740895.1 of Streptomyces sp. UNOB3_S3. GTDB lineage: Bacteria > Actinomycetota > Actinomycetes > Streptomycetales > Streptomycetaceae > Streptomyces. The sequence goes on from NZ_JAILXP010000112.1 coordinate 13,784, forward strand.
CTGCCAGAAGGCGTGGTTGCCCACTGTGATCAGCTGGGACTTCGCCCGGGTGACCGCGACGTTCCACAGGTTGACCTGGCTGGCCACCCAATGTGTCGTACGCGGTGGGGTGTTGGCGGCCGCCACCGGGCTCAGGACCATGACGTCGCGCTGCCCGCCTTGGAAGGCGTGCACGGTACCGACGCGTACTCGCTTGTCGTCCGCCCAGACGCGCGCCAACGCATCCTTTTGAGCCTTGAACGGGGTGACCACTCCGACCGTGGCGTGTTCGGGCAGCCCTGCGAGGAGCGCGTCCACTGTTTCCCTGACGGCCTCGGCCTCGGCCCCGTTGCGCCAGGATTGACCGCCGCCGCCCCGGGCCGACTCGCTGTGCGGCACGTCCACCCAGCCCAGGACCGGTGCCGGATCTGCTCCTCCGACCGGGTCCAGCGTCGGAACCTGCTTGCGGACGTCGGTCAGGACCTGCAACTGCCCTGCGTAGCAGTAGCCGTTGACCACATCGGCGATAGCCGGGTGGCAGCGGTAGTGCTCATCGAGCAGCAATGCGGCCTCACCGTGTTGCGCGGCCGCGTGGTACGAGGAGTACACGTGGTAGGTGAGCCGATGGTCCTCCAGCTGCGCGGCCGTCAGCCCTGCCCGTACCCGCGCCTGACGCTCCTGCTCGGCGCTGATACCTGGAATGTGTCCGAGCTGCATAGGATCCCCGATGATCAGCGCGCGCTTCGCGCGGAACAGCAGGGGCAGCACCGACGGGATCGAGCACTGGCTCGCTTCGTCGATCACGACGAGGTCGAAGAGCTTCGGTGTCAGTTCGAGCTGGCGCACCGAGTGGGTGCTGATCGCCCACCCCTTGATGTGCGCCATCAGATTGCGCTGACTTTTCTGGAAGCCCGAACGCTGGCGCAAGGCCTGGAGACGCTGGCCCATGAGCGATCGCCCGCGCATCATGGCCTCTGTAGCCAAGGCCTGGGACAACTCTCCCGACAGCTCGGACACGTCGGCGGCACTCTCCAGCCGCGCCCGCTTCAATCCTTCCTCGTCACGGGCAAGATGCCGCGGCGCGAGCTCCCGCACGCCACGTTCCACGGCCACAGTCTCTGCGAGCGCAATAAGCAATTCGGCTGGTGCGGGCCGTTCCGAGGCCCATGCCGGCCACGAGCCGGCCGAGTCGGTGTCGAGCGAGGCGACGAGCGCGGAGAGTACCCGTCCCCTGCGCCACCCGCCCAGGGCGAGCCTTCCGGCGCCGGCCGCCTTCCGGGCCCGCTCCTCCCAGCGCGCGAGGGCGGCCGTCCCGTCTTCCGCCCATACGGCTTCCAGCAGCGCCGATGGCAGCCCGAGCGCGTCCGTGCGCTCCTCCCGTTCCCGGAGCAGGCCCAGCAACCGCGCCTCTTCATCGACCAGCTCGGCGGCCTCCGCCCGGAGCGAGGCGGAACGCCCGCGCTGGTTGCGCAGTTCACCGGCCACGGTTGCCGAACCGCGTCGCGGTCCCTCGATGGTCCCGGCGAGCAGCTGTTCCAGTTTCGCGGCCTCGCGCTCCCGCGCCGCGGAGTTGCCCGTCCGCATCAGCAACCCCGGCGAGATCGCGTCACAGCGCTCGGCGACGACGTCCACGGCCTCGTTGTTCGTGGACGCGATGAGAACGGACTGGCTGGCGGCCACGGCGGTCGTCACCACAGCGGTCACGACTTCGCTCTTCCCGGTGCCGGGCGGTCCGGTGGCGACAGTGAGCCGACGGGTCATCGCCGATGAGATCACCAGCTCCTGGCTCTCATTGCAGGGCCCTGGGGCGACGACCGGGGCGTCATGGCTCGTTTCCTCGTCATCGCCGCCCGCCAGAAGCGCGTCGAGTGCCGTGCCGGCGATCTGCCCGGTCCGCGCGGACATCTGCAGCAGGTTGTCCACGAGGGCTTCGGAGGCGTTGCGCTCCACGCCCTTCGGCGTCAGCAGGACGGCCGAGTTGTGGGCTCCGGGCCGCAACGACTGCATCACGGACTGCTCGCTGAGCGACGACAGATCGAGGGGCTCCAGCTCCGGGAGTCCCAGCTCCGTGAGCAGCTCCCGCACGGCACGCACCATCTGGGTGCCGTTGCCCTCTTGCCAGGTCGGCTGCCAGCGGGCGAGCAACTCGGCGGCCTCGTCGTCCTTGAGGAGTTCCGCGACGACACCCGCGTGCAAAGAGGGCACTCCGCTCGGGCGGAGCGTGTCGCGACCGTCCTCGTCAGGGGCCAGTTCCATCGGCTGGATCAGCAGGGGCGCGATCCGCACGGCAGAGCGGCGCCGGCCATCCCCGCCGCGTTCGGGGAGGGTGACCGCCGGATACCCGTACCAGTACTCCTGCGTGCCAGCGTCATCCGTCCGGCTCCCGCCGCTCTTCGGCTTCGGTAGCTGCGCGGGTGCGGGAAGGCCGGACCCCAGGCCGGACTGGATCGTCTCCGGGCCCCGGCCCAGCAGGAAGTACGCGGAGCCGCGCCCGCTGTCCCGGTCGGGCAGTGTTTCCGCCGCGGCTTGCGCGCGGAGGCAGTGCGCGTAGTAGCGCAGCAGTCGCTGCCAGTCGACGCCGTCGCGTGCGTCCTGCTCGACCAGATCTCGCGCCTTGAGCAGGGCGGGGGAGAGCTGGGCGGCTTCGGAGGCTGCGGTAGCGTCGCGGGGGAGCGTGGGAAGGTTCACGGACCGCGCTACGGAGCGGGCGAAGGGCAGGGAGTGCGTCGCCCGGATGGTGGACTTGGTCGGCCGTTGTTCCTCGGGGACGCCGTTGCGCACCATCTGCGCGGTCAGGTACTCGAACAGGTCGTCCGGAGTGATCCACCCGCTGTCCTTGATCCGCCCGGTACGCAGGCCCTCCACGATCTCGCCGGTGAACCGGGAGGTGCCAAGGGAGGACCCGGCCGGAGCCATCGCCGAGGCGGTCTGCAAGGCGTCGGAGGCGGTGATGAAGTACACGCCGGTCGGCCGAAGCAGTGTGCTCGGCGACGTCGGGCCGTCGTCCGGGCCAGCCGCGCCCTTCGCCGTCCACCCTTGTACGACGGAGCCGCTGGAGCAGCAGTCCAGCAGCACGAGCTTGCAGGAGGCGCGGCAGGACTGCAGCATCCGCTCCAGGAACTCGGCGGGGACGGCGGTGCCGGGCAGGTCGTCCGGGTCGGTGTCCCGGGTGAGGAAGTACAGCTGGTTGTCCGTCTCGCAGAACTCCCCGTGCCCGCTGAAGTACAGCAGCGCCGTCTCACTGGCCTGCCGCGCCTCCAGGAACTCCTCGATGGCGTGCAGCATTTCCGCGCGGTTCGGCTCGGCGACCATCGCGCAGTCGTTGTACATGCCTATCTCGGTGCTTTCCAGCACCGCCTGCATGTAGTGCAGATCGGCGCGGACAGGAGGCAGGTCGTGGTAGTGGTCGCTGTCGTACGTGGATACGCCGATGAGCATGGCGTACCGGTCGTTGTCGCTCATTCCGCGTGCGGTCCGTCCTCGCCGTTCGCGGAGGGGCCGGCTTCGTCGCCCTCCCCGTTCACCGTGCCGCCATTGAGGAAGCGCTCGATCAGATCGTTGTCCGCACGGGCCTCCCTGCCGGTGAGGCGCAGGGACGTCCCGTCGGGACGGGTGGCGACGATCGTCCGCTGTGCCACGCGGGACAGCCAGGCCTGCACAACGGCGACGACGAAGGATCCCCCACCGAATGCGAGCCCGACCAGTTCGGTGACCGTCCCGCCCTTGTCGGTGCCACGGGTGGCCTGCTGCTCGGGGACGACGAGTTTCGCGTGCGGGTCGACGGCGGCGATCTCGGCCAGCAGCTCGCGCGCTTCGCGACGAGCGCGCAACGGGTCGTCGTCGACGATGGAGATGCGATGGACGGGCTCGCCCGCAGGGATGATGCTCACGTTTACTACCCCCTTGGTCACTCCGTGTGGTGGGTACACGGACCGGTAAGCCTAACGGGGTCGGCACCTGCCATCAGGCCAGATCCGCCAGAAGGTTTGCCAAAGCCACTTCCTCCTCGACCGGTGCGCTCGCACGCTCAATGCCTGTGCCAGCGCAGGATCCCAAGGAGACGCGGCTGGCGTGCCCGTCAGGTGCGGCAACAGCGCGGCGGTGGCGGCCAGGGTGCGGTAAGTCGGTGGCCGCGAACCGCCAGGGGCGCCATGCTGGACTGGTCTGCGGCGATGTTCCATCGGATTTGACGCCCCTGGCGCTCTCGAGGGCGTCGGGCAGCGTGCATTGGCTTCCGGCCCGCGCTTTCCTCGTGAGCGCCGACTCCGACGGCGTCCTGATAACGCACCACGTGGAGTGCGTGGCGATCCTCAAGCCGATGAAGAAGGACGACTGACCCGTCAGGTCCGAGGTGGAGCCGACTGCCTGACTAGCGATGTCCTGGCGCGTCGCGCTGCAGGTGCCGGAGCCGGGCCTCGAAGTTGGTGTGGGCGCCCCTTGCCGCCGGCTGGCCGGTGTGGGGCGCCGTTCCCGGCGGGGGGACGCCCGGGGCGGACTGGGACTGGTGTTCCGCGGCGAGTACGGACATCAGCTCGGTGGCGAAGCCGAGACCGGCCGCGTAGTCGTCCGCGCGGCACTCGGCGCGGCGGTGCAGCCAGGCGATGAGGAGCGGCGCCGCGATGAGGGGCAGGATGAGCCACCACATCGACTCCTGGAAGGTCAGGATGTAGAGGAACTGTGCGATCACCAGGACGAGGCAGCCTCCGCAGGCCACGCCCGCCACGTTTTTCGACCCCAGGAGACCGGTGATACCGGCGAGGATCCACCGCCCCACGGTTCTGGCCGGCAGCGCGTACCAGTCGGCGAGCATGGCGGCCCATGTGTGGCCGCCGACGTGGTGGCCCAGCTCGTGGGCGAGGACGGCCGCCAGTTGGGAGTTAGGCAGACGCTCCATCGCGTGCCGGGTGACGCCGACGATGTGACCGGCCACCGCTGTCGCGTTGAGCGCGGTGCTCTCCTGGACCCACAGCTCGTAGGTGTGCTGGTTCACCCCGGCGCGACGGGTCACCTGCTCCCAGACGACGGCCAGCCGTTGGGCCTCCTCGGGAGTGGGCCGCCGCAGGCCCAGCAGACGCCCGGCGATGGCCGCCTCGACCGGGCGGTGGAAGACCAGGGGGCCCGACAGCAGCCACGCCACCGGCATGATCAGTCCCAGGACGGGGTTGAGCAGGGCGAAGGCGAAGGAGACCAGCGAAAGGCTGATCAACGCGATCGGGAGGGTCATCACCAGCTGCGAGAGCGCGGCACCGTCCACTCCGCGCTGGTGCGCCTTCAGATGCTTGCGTCCCGATTGCAGCGCCAGGTCGTCGTGGTCGACGCCGCCTGCGGGAGGTAAGGCGGGGAGGGGAGGGA
>NZ_JAILXP010000113.1 GCF_020740895.1 Streptomyces sp. UNOB3_S3
GGCAGGGTCTCCTCGGGGGTGGGCAGGCGGTTCGGGTACATCCGGTTCTCGCTCTCCTCGGCTCCAGCGGTCCTGGGGGGAGAACGTACGGCCGGGGCCGGGGATTCCGGCCCCGGCCCCGGCCGTACGGGGGTGTCAGCGGCCGTTCCGGAGTGCCCCGGAGCCGACGATCGCCGCGTCGCGGTAGAGGCAGAAGGCCTCCGCCTCCTTGGTCGGGTAGTTGGTCCACGGCTCGGCCGCCACATACCCGTCCACCCGCCGGAACTGCTCCACGGCCTCCGCGTAGCGCTCCTGCTTGGTCAGGACGTACGCCAGCATGTGCCGTGCGTCCGCCAGCCGGGGGTGGTCCGGACGGCAGGCCGCCACGTCCATCAGCGCGGCGTCGACCATGGCCGTGAGGTCCACCGAGCGGAAGGCGACGTCGGGGGCGTCCGCGTCGAGGTGGTCGTACCAGTGCTGGAGCGGGAGCATGGTCATCAGGTTGCCGGGCGGTGCCGTGCGCGCGGCCCCCCACGCGAACTCGCGCACCAGCTCCTCGGAGCCGCGCCACCTCGGGTACCAGTACAGGAGAGCGGAGGCGTGGGCGTCGAAGTGGTACGGCGCGCGCGAGGTGATCTCGGCCCACAGCTCCCGCATCGTGTCGTGCGACGCGCCCGTGGCCTTGAGCAGCGGGATCCGGGCGACATACGGGGTGGGGTCCTCCGGCGCGGCCAGGGCCACGGCGCGGTCGAGGTCCTCCCGGGCCTCCTCCAGCACCCGGTGGAAGCCCATGAACTGCTCGGCCGTGGTGTCCTTGGCCCAGGCCGTGCCACGGATGTCCCAGGCCACGAAGATCCTGGCCTCCGCCTTGACGACGGCCGCGCCCGGGTCGTTGGGGCGCGCGGCCTCCCAGTCCCTGAGCCAGGCGTCGTCCTTCGCCGCCGCGTGGGCGAGGATCCCGACGAGCGCGGAACGACGCTCCCAGTCGGTGCCCGTGGCGCCGAGCGCCCGCGCGGCGGGCTCCCAGTCGCCCCCGGCGACGGCCGCCTCGATGGCGTCGGCCTCGGGGTCCGCGAAGGACCGCTCCGTGTTCTGCCGCTCCGGCGGCAGCCAGCCCGCGGCGGCCAGCTGGGCGGCGGACGGCGCCGCGGCCTCGCGCCGCTTCCTCCTGATCCAGAGGAAGACGGACACCGCGATGATGATGAGGGACAGCAGCATGCCTGAAGTGGATCCGATCGGTAGGTGGGGAAGGGAAAAGAGGGTTTAGGCGGCGGCCGCGCGCAGGAGGTCGCGCAGCGGTGCCGTGTCGGGGACGTCCCCGACGGCCGGCCGTACCGCGGTCGCCACCGCCTCGGTGGCCTCCCGGCCGCCTGGCAGCAGCAGGCGCGCCGGCTCCGCCCAGGACGGCTCCCAGCGGGCCGCCGCCGTTTCGGTCAGGGCCAGTTCGGTCAGGTCGCACAGCCCGGAGAGCAGGGCGGGGCGCAGGAACTCCCGGGCGGCCCTGCCCCGGGCCCGCGCGGCCTCCGGCGATTTGGGCAGGTGGCCGGCGATCCGCCACAGCGAACCCGCGTCGACGGCGTCGAGGAACACCGCCAGGTCCGCCGTGGCGCTCGACGGGGACGCCGCCAGGCCCGCCTCCGCCAGCGCCTCCCGCAGCGGGCGCGCCCCCTCCACCGTCAGCGCGCGCATGGCCCGGTGCGTCAGCTCCCGCCAGTCCGCCCGTTCCAGGGCCAGGGTCTCGGGGGTGAGGACGGCGGTCTCCAGGTCCGCCAGGACCCGGTCGGCGTCGCGCAGCAGCGCGAGCGCGGGCCCGGCCGGGGCGGCGGCACGGCCGTCGTCGGGCAGCGCTTCGATCAGGCGGATCCGGTCGGCCGGCGACGGGTGGGTGTCGTAACGGGAGGGGACGCCGGCCGGCGGTTCGTTCCGCAGCGTCGCCAGGTTCTCCTGGCGTTCCGGGGCCGTGAGCAGGCTGCGCAGACCGCCGAAGACCTCGCCGCGCGGCGGGAGGAGGCCCGCCGTGACGCCCATCGTCGCGTAGCGGCTCATGTAGAAGTCGTGGGCCGCGTCGAGCACGGCCATTTCCCGGAGGGCCGACGCGGTGGCGTCCCGCCCGGCGATCCGCGCCGCCGTCCGGTCGGCGGCGAGCTCCTGTGCCCGGCCGGCGCCGTGGGTGGCCCGCAAGTAGAACCGGGCGTACGCGAGGAAGGGCCCGGCCGCCATCCGGTGGGTCAACCCGGCCCGGCCGGTGTCCGGCTCCTTCACCTCACGGCCCTTGGCGACCGCCTTTTCCCGGCGGGAGAGCTTCTTGTCGATCCGCTTCCGCTCCTGCTCCCCGAAGGCCGCCAGGGTCCGCAGCACGCTGTCGCGACCGCGGTGGGTGAGGCCGGCGAGCCGGGTGTCGGTGTTGCGGTAGTGGGCGAGCTCATGGGCGAGCACGGCGTGCAGCTGGGCCTCGGTGAGCCCGGTCAGCAGCGGAGCGCCGATGTAGAGCCGGCGCGGTCCGGGCAGCAGGCCGAGCAGCCGGGTGTCCTCGGAGACGCCCGCGTTCGCGTCCCCGGTGAGGAGGATCCCGTCGGGCGCGCGGGTGCCGACCTGCTCGGCCAGCGAGCGGACGGCCCGCCACAGCCCGGGCTGCTCGCTCTCGCTGACGGGCAGTCCGACGGCATCGCCCCGGTCGGGCCTGCCGATCAGGAGGGTGCCCCGGACGACCGGCACGCCGAGCAGCACGCACAGCGCCGTCAGGGCGACCGCGACGACGGCCGACGCCCAGACCCACGCCGCGATGCCGACGCCGAGGAGGGCGCCGAGCACGGCCAGGGTGAGCAGATGGAACCCGGCCAGCAGGGCGAAGGCCCGCAGGGCGCGCAGAGAGGTGCCCACAGGGCGAAGTCCCCCAGCTGAGGAGTCGGCGAAGCAGCAGCCAGGGGATCATATGTGTGATTGTGGCGCGGGTGGGCGAAATTTCGCCGGACGCCGAATAAGCCGAATAGGCCCAACGAGCCGGATAGCGCCCGGGATCACCCCCCGGCCGCTCCCGCCACCGCCATCGCCCGGTACGCGGTGTAGGCGCCCACCGGGTCCGGCTCGTACGTCCACGGGAGCGCCCCGATGTGGCCGTCGATCTTCCGGAACTGCTCCAGGGCCTCCGCGTGGCGGTCGGCCCGGACCAGGAACCAGGCCAGCAGATGCCGGACGTGCGGCAGCACCGGGTGGTTCTCCGGGGCGTGGTTCACCGCGTACTGGGCGGCCTCGATCGCGTCGCCGACCACCGCGCTCTGGAACAGGCCGCGCACCAGCTGCACATCGGGCAGGTGGTCGAAGACCGCGAACAGCGGCAGCGCGGGCAGCAGGCTGCCCTCCGGCGCGGTGGAGGCCGCGCGCCGGGCGAAGGCCTCGGCCTGCTCCCGCGAGCCGTGCCACTTGGCGCTCCAGTAGCGCAGCGCGTTCAGGTGCGCCCCCATGTGGCCCGGCGCGCGGCCGGTCACCGTCTCCCACACGGACTGGAACTCCGCCTCGCTCACGCCCAGCCCCCGGGCGACGCCCAGTTCGACGATGTACGGGACGGGGTCGCCCGGCGCCAGCAGGGCCGCCTCGGCGCAGACCGTGCGCGCCTCCTCCAGGATCATCCGGAAGTCCTGCGAGGACGGGTTCCGCATCGCCTGCTGGACCAGGAACTCCGCCTGCACCGCCGCGCCGCCCGCGTCCTTGGGCGCCACCACGCGCCAGTGCCGCAGCCACATCCCGCCCGTGCCCGGCGCCTCGGCCAGCTCCTGGGCCGCCGCGCCGGCCAGCGTCTGCACCCGCTGCCAGCGCAGCTCGGCGTCGCCCGTGGCGGGCGTCCGGGCCAGCAGCTCGGCCGCCGGCTTCCAGTCCTGGGTGCGGCGGGCCTCCGTCACGGCGGCCAGCAGCTCCTCGTCGGGGCCGGGCAGCCGTACGTCGAGCCGCTCGGGCGGGACGAAGCCGTGCGCGCCGACCGGGTCGACGGCCGCCTCGGCCCCCTGGACGACACCTCGCACGGCCCGGTACCGCCGGATCGCGGGGGCCACCACGACACCGCAGATCACGGTGACGGCGAGGAGGATTAGCAGAATCTCCATGGACTGTCCTGGGGAACGAAGAGGGACGAAGGGGAACGACGGGGCCGGCCGGGGAGGTCGGCCGAAGAGGCCGGACGACGGTACAACGTGACAAACCGGCGAATCGTTCATCCGCCGGTTACAAGTGAACAGGAGCGATCGGGCGAACGGGCACTACTCTCGGATGAATGAGCGACCAGCACAGCTTCGAGACCCTCGCGATCCACGCCGGGCAGGAAGCGGACCCGCTGACCGGGGCCGTCGTACCGCCCATCTACCAAGTGTCCACGTACAAGCAGGACGGCGTCGGCGGTCTGCGCGGCGGTTACGAGTACAGCCGCAGCGCCAACCCCACGCGCACGGCCCTGGAGGAGAACCTCGCCGCCCTGGAGGGCGGTGTCCGGGGCCTCGCCTTCGCCTCGGGCCTGGCCGCCGAGGACACCCTCCTGCGCACGCTGCTCGCGCCGGGTGACCACGTGGTCATCCCGAACGACGCCTATGGCGGCACGTTCCGGCTCTTCGCCAAGGTCGTGAGCCGCTGGGGCGTGGAGTGGTCGGTCGCCGACACCTCCAGCCCGGACGCCGTGCGCGCCGCGATCCGGCCCGAGACCAAGGCGGTCTGGGTCGAGACCCCCTCCAACCCCCTGCTCGGCATCACCGACATCGCCGCCGTCGCGGGCGTCGCCCACGAGGCCGGTGCGAAGCTCGTCGTCGACAACACCTTCGCCAGCCCCTACCTCCAGCAGCCGCTGTCCCTGGGCGCGGACGTCGTCGTCCACTCCACCACCAAGTACATGGGCGGCCACTCCGACGTCGTCGGCGGCGCCCTGATCACGGCCGACGCCGGCCTGGGCGAGGAGCTCGCCTACCACCAGAACGCGATGGGCGCCGTCGCCGGCCCCTTCGACTCCTGGCTGACGCTGCGCGGCATCAAGACCCTCGCCGTGCGCATGGACCGCCACACCGCCAACGCCGAGCGCGTGGTGGAGCTGCTCGTCTCCCACCCGAAGGTGACGCAGGTCTACTACCCGGGTCTGCCCGAGCACCCGCTGCACGAGGTCGCGGCCAAGCAGATGCGCGCCTTCGGCGGCATGGTGTCCTTCCGCGTCGCGGGCGGCGAGGAGGCGGCCGTCGAGGTCTGCAACCGCGCCAAGCTCTTCACGCTGGGCGAGTCGCTGGGCGGCGTCGAGTCGCTCATCGAGCACCCGGGCCGGATGACCCACGCCTCGGTCGCCGGCTCCCAGCTGGAGGTCCCGGCGGACCTGGTCCGTGCCTCGGTGGGCATCGAGTCGGCGGACGACCTGCTGGCCGACCTGACGCAGGCGCTCGGCTGACGTCCTTCGTCCTCGAACGCCGGGCGGGTCGAATGCGGCCCCTCCGGCGTTCGAGGAGCGGGGTCTGGGGCGGAGCCCCAGGAAACGGTGAGAGGGCGGGACCGGGGCCTCAGTCCCCATCCCACAACGGCGGCGCCGTCCCCGACGGCCGTGGCCGCCACGGTTCCTCCATGGCGGCCCACACGCCGAACACCACCACGGCGAGGACCAGAAGAACCCAGGACACGCCCTGAACCGCGCGCCGCCTGCGCACCAGCCGCCGCCCTCGTTCCGCGGCCCGCGCCACCACCTCCGCCGGCACCGCCGGACGCGGTCCGTCCAGCAGCCGCCGGACCTCAGCCTCCCGGCGGTCCTGGCCGCTCACGCCGCCACCGCGCTCACACCGTCACCACCGCGCGCACGCCGCACCGCGTTCACACTGTCGCCACCGCGTTCACGCCGCACCGCGTTCACACTGTCGCCACCGCGTTCACGCCGCACCGCGTTCACGCCGCCACCGTGAGGACCGCCCGCGCGCACAGCGCCCGTACGCGTTCCACGGAGACCCCGAGCGCCGCCGCCGTCTGTTCCTCGGCGACCCCCTCGTACAGCCGCAGGACCACCACCAGCCGCTCCCGCGGCGTCAGCCGGCCCAGCACCCCCGCGCCCCCGCGCCGGAACCGGCCCCGCACGGAGCGGGCCGAGCGGGCGTAGCGCGCCACGAGCTCCTGGCGGGTGCGCTCGTACGGGTCCTCGCCGCCGAGGCCGTCCCAGGCGGCGTACGTACGGGCGAGGGCGCCGGTCAGCAGCCGTTCGGCGGCCTCCCGGTCACCGGTCAGCAGCAGCGCGGTGCGCAGCAGTCTGCCGCCCGCGCCACCGGCGAACGCCTCGAACTCCCGGGCGCGGCGGCGCTCCCGGGCGTCCTGCCGCTCTCGCACCCCTCCAGAAGAGGACAGCCGCGCGGCCCGGTCAAGAGGCCGGGGGAACCTGCTGGGGCTGGAAGTGGATGTCGGACAGGGCTGTGTTGAAGCGGGTGAGCAGGGTGCAGAAGACGTCGCGCTCGTCCTCGCTCCAGCCGTCCGTGCACAGGGCCATCAGCTCGCGCCGGGACGCGCGGACCTCCTCCAGGCGGGCCTTGCCGCGCGGGGAGAGCTGGAGGACGACGGCGCGGCCGTCCTCGGGGTGCGAGGTGCGCTTGACCAGGCCGGTGTCGACGAGCGGCGCCACCTGGCGGGTGACGGTCGAGGAGTCGATGCCCATGCCCGCGGCGAGCGCCTTGACGCCCATGGGGCCTTCCTGGTCGAGGCGGTTGAGCAGGAGGTAGGCGGCGCGGTCCATGGAGTTGTGGACCCGGCCTACGCCACCGAGCCGGGTCTGCTCGGCGCGGCGGGCGAAGACGGCCACCTGGTGCTGGAGGGCGTCGAGGACGCCGGGGGCGAGGTCGGTCGTCATGTCCTGAGAGGTGGGCATGGCCTGGGGCTCACACTTCGTACGGCGGGCAGGGATACGGAGCTGGAATCGCTGAGAATGGGGGACAGAGTACGCGTCCCCGCACGCTGTTGTACCAGTGCTCCGCAAACCGGTCGGTATGTATGTATGCGCCGCCCGTATCGCCCCTTACGTCCCGGCTGTATGCCCCATTTATCCGCTCCGTTCAGTCCCCCTCCGCAGCGCGATACTGAGGTCATGGCCGCACGTCCGGTGACCCTCGGCGATGTGCGCCGGGCGCGGGAGACGCTGTCGGGGGTCGCCCGGATCACCGCCCTGGAGAGCAGCCGCCATCTGTCCGGGCTCGTCGGCGCGCCCGTCCACCTCAAGTGCGAGAACCTCCAGCGCACCGGCTCGTTCAAGATCCGTGGCGCCTACGCCCGGATCGCCGCCCTGACGCCCCCCGAGCGCGCGGCGGGCGTCGTCGCCGCCAGCGCCGGCAACCACGCGCAGGGCGTGGCGCTGGCGGCCTCGCTGCTGGGGGTGCGATCCACGGTGTTCATGCCGGAGGGCGCCCCGCTGCCGAAGGTGGCCGCCACCCGCGAGTACGGCGCCGGGGTGCGCGTCCTCGGGCAGGGGCTGGACGAGGCGCTGGGCGCGGCCCGCGCGTGGGCGGAGCGGACGGGCGCGGTGCTCGTCCACCCCTACGACCACCCGGACATCGTGGCCGGTCAGGGCACGGTGGGGCTGGAGATCCTGGAGCAGTGCCCCGAGGTGCGCACCATCGTCGTGGCGGTCGGCGGGGGCGGTCTGATCGCCGGGATCGCGGTGGCGGTCAAGGCGCTGCGGCCGGACGTGCGGATCGTGGGCGTCCAGGCGGCGGGCGCCGCCGCGTACCCGCCGTCGCTGGCCGCCGGGCATCCGGTGGCGCTGGCGGCCCCGGCGACGATGGCGGACGGCATCAACGTGGGATGCCCCGGCGAGGTGCCGTTCCGGATCGTGGCGCGGCTGGTCGACGAGGTCCGTACGGTCTCCGAGGACGGGATCGCCGCCGCCCTGCTGGTCTGCCTGGAGCGGGCCAAGCTCGTCGTCGAGCCGGCCGGCGCGGGCCCGGTCGCGGCGCTGCTGGCGGACCCCGGCTCGTTCCGGGGCCGGGGCCCGGTGGTGGCGGTGCTGTCGGGCGGCAACGTCGATCCGCTGCTCTTGCAGCGCGTCCTGCGCCACGGTATGGCCGCCGAGGGCCGCTTCCTGTCGCTGCGGCTGCCGCTGCCGGACCGCCCCGGGGCGCTCGCCGCGCTGCTGGGGGTGGTCTCCGCCGCGAACGCCAATGTCGTCGACATCGCCCACGAACGCACCGATCCCCGGCTGGGGCTGACGGAGGCCGAGGTCGAGCTGCATCTGGAGACGGCGGGCCCGGAGCACCGCGCGGAGGTGCGCGCGGCCCTGCGCGCCGCGGGCTATCCGCTGTCCCCCTGATATCCGGCGGGCCGCCCCGATATCCGGAAGTAAGGGCCACGCATATCCGGTGGCATTCATTCAGAGGGCGGATCGCCACCGGTGAACGTAAAATCAACTATTACGTCACCCAAACGGGGAGAACATCCATGCCAGGCGCTATTTACGCCGAAGGCCTGGTCAAGACCTTCGGCGACGTCACGGCCCTGAACGGCGTCGATCTCGACGTTCCGGAAGGGACCGTTCTAGGACTGCTCGGCCCCAATGGCGCCGGCAAGACCACCGCCGTGCGCGTGCTCACCACCCTGATCAAACCGGACCGCGGTAAAGCCGTCGTGGCGGGCATCGACGTGCTCCGGAAACCCAACGACGTCCGGCACGCCATCGGACTGTCCGGCCAATTCGCCGCCGTCGACGAATATCTGACGGGCCGTGAGAACCTCCGGATGGTCGGCCGCCTCTACCAGCTCAGCGGACGCGACGCCAAGGCGCGCGCCGCCGAGCTGCTGGAGCGCTTCAACCTCGCCGAGGCCGCCGACCGGCCCGCCAAGACCTACTCCGGCGGCATGCGCCGCCGCCTCGACCTCGCCGCCGCCCTGGTCGTCAGCCCGCCCGTGATGTTCATGGACGAGCCCACCACCGGCCTGGACCCCCGCAACCGCCAGGCGCTGTGGGAGGTCATCCAGGAGCTGGTCGCCGGCGGGACGACCCTGCTGCTCACCACGCAGTACCTGGAGGAGGCCGACCACCTCGCCCACGACATCTGCGTGATCGACCACGGCAGGGTCATCGCCCGGGGCACCTCCGACCAGCTCAAGGCGCGCACAGGCGGGGAGCGCGTCGAGCTGGTCGTCCACGAACGCGCCCACATCGCCCCCGCCCTCGGTGTGATCCGCGCCTTCGGCAAGGGCGAACCCACCGTCGAGGAGCACACCCGCAAGGTCATCGTCCCGGTCTCCGGCGGCGCCAAGCTGCTCGCCGAGGTCATCCGGGAGCTGGACGGGCGCGGCATCGAGATCGACGACATCGCCCTGCGCCGCCCGACCCTGGACGACGTCTTCATCTCCCTCACCGGGCACGCCGCCGCGAGCGACGAACCCGCCACCGGCACTCCCGAGGCGAAGGAGGTGGCGGGGGCATGACCGCGACCGGTACCACCCTGTCCCGGCGGCCCGTGCCCGCGGCACGCGGCGGGGCGGCCGTCCAGTCCGTCCGCGACTCCCTGGTCGTCGCCCAGCGCAATCTGATCCGCATGATCCGGATTCCCGAGGTCGTCGTCTTCGGCCTCGTCCAGCCGATCATGTTCGTGGTGCTGTTCAGCTATGTCTTCGGCGGCTCGATCGCCGTGGGCGGCAGCACCGACCCGTCCACGTACCGCTCGTTCCTCATGGCCGGCATCTTCGCCCAGACCGTCACCTTCGCCACGGCCGGCGCGGGCGCGGGCATCGCCGACGACATGCACAAGGGCC
Source organism: Streptomyces sp. UNOB3_S3 (assembly GCF_020740895.1). Taxonomy (GTDB): domain Bacteria; phylum Actinomycetota; class Actinomycetes; order Streptomycetales; family Streptomycetaceae; genus Streptomyces. The sequence continues at coordinate 9,721 of NZ_JAILXP010000113.1, forward strand.
TCATCGACCGCTTCCGCTCCCTGCCCATGGCCCGGGGCGCGGTGCTCACCGGCCGGACCCTCGCCGACCTGGTGCAGACGGCCCTCACGCTGGTCGTCCTGGCCATCGTGGCGGTCATCGTCGGCTGGCGGATCCACGAGGGCGTCCTCAAGGCCCTCGGCGGCTTCGCCCTGCTGCTCCTGCTGGGCTACGCCTTCTCCTGGATCGGCGCGCTCATCGGGCTGTCCGTGCGGACCCCGGAGGCGGCCACCTCGGGCGGGCTGATCTGGCTCTTCCCGCTCACCTTCATCTCCAACGCCTTCGTGCCCTCGGGCAATATGCCCACCGTGCTGCGCGCCATCGCCGAGTGGAACCCCTTCAGCGCCACCGTGCAGGCGGCCCGGGAGCTGTTCGGCAATGTGCCGCAGGGCTATCCGGTGCCGGGCGCGTGGCCGATGCAGCACCCGGTGTGGGCGTCGCTGCTGTGGTCCCTGCTGATCATCGTGGTCTTCCGGGCCCTGTCGGTGCGGAAGTACCGCTCGGCGACGGCGTAGCGGCGCTCGGCCACACGGATACGCCGCTCGGTCACACGGATACGCCGGAGCCCCGGACCCGTGCACGGGTCCGGGGCTCCGGCGCGTCGCTCCGGGGGCGTCAGCCGCTGTAGGGCTTGGCCTCAAGGATGCGGACCATGGCCTTCTTGCCGTTCGGCAGCTCGTACTGGGCGTCCTCGCCGATCTTCTTGCCGTTGACGCCGCTGCCGAGCGGCGACTGCGGCGAGTACGTCTCGATGTCCGAGCTGGCGTACTCGCGGGAGGCCAGCAGGAAGTCGAGGGTGTCGTCCGGGTCGCCGTCGAAGGCGATGGTGACGACCATGCCGGGGGCCACCACGCCGTCCGTGGCGGGGGCCTCGCCGACCTTGGCGGACTCGAGGAGCTGCGTCAGCTGCCGGACGCGGAGCTCCTGCTTGCCCTGCTCCTCCTTGGCCGCGTGGTACCCACCGTTCTCTCGCAGGTCACCTTCCTCGCGGGCCGCCGCGATCTTCGCGGCGATCTCGGTGCGAGCGGGACCAGACAGATACTCCAGCTCGGCCTTGAGCTGGTTGTACGCCTCCTGAGTCAGCCAGGTGACGTTGTCGCTGGTCTGGGTCACAGGTGCTCCTCGTCGGTACTGGGGAATGCTGGGGATGCATCTCGATACAAATGAACGCCCTACTCAGAAGGGTGCACCTTCAAAGCGGGGCGAAACCACGAGCCTAACAATTACGTCCCGAAGGGGGGAAGGAGTAAGCGGGATAAATCGCGCAAGAATCCCGTCAACGCAGGTCAGCGCGGTATCTCCGGGTAACGCCCGGGCGGTGTCAGCCCCGCGACGCGGTCCGGCAGCCCTCCAGCTCCGTGGCGCTGGCGTGGGCCGTCGTCCGGATCTCCACCAGCTGTGTGAAGCTCTCCGCGCGCCGGTCGAAGGTCACGTCCTTGCGGGCCACCTCGCCGCCGTCCACGCCCAGTGAGCGCAGGGTGCACACGGCGACGGCGTCCTTCTCCTTGCGGACCTCCACGACCGCCTGCACGGCCGTGTCGGACACCGTCTTGGAGCGGATGAGCTGACCGGTCACCTCCGACGAGGTGATGTAGTGCACACCGGCCCAGCCGACGAAGCCGAGCAGCGCCGCGCCGAGCACCGCCCCGACGATCTTCAGCTTGCGGTCGGCACGCTCGTCCGCCGAGCGGCCGTAGCGCCCCTCGGGCAGGGCATCGCGCTCCGCAGCCATGATCGTTCCTCCTGGGCGCTGATTTGTGAACGCGGAATGAAACGAGTCCCGCTTCGGTCACTATAGGAGGCGCCCCGGATGTCCAATGGGAGGGGCCATGACCAGTGACTGAGGACCGAGCGTTGACTGAGCAGCTGCGAATGATGGCCGTTCACGCCCACCCCGACGACGAGTCGAGCAAGGGCGCGGCCACGATGGCCAAGTACGTGTCCGAGGGGGTGGACGTGCTGGTCGCCACCTGCACGGGTGGTGAGCGCGGCTCCATCCTCAACCCCAAGCTCCAGGGCGACCCGTACATCGAGAAGAACATCCACGAGGTCCGCGCCAAGGAGATGGCCGAGGCCCGCGACATCCTCGGCGTCAAGCAGGAGTGGCTCGGCTTCGTCGACTCCGGTCTCCCCGAGGGCGATCCGCTCCCGCCGCTGCCCGAGGGCTGCTTCGCGCTGGAGGACGTCGAGGTGGCGGCCGGCCGGCTGGTGGAGCTGATCCGCGAGTTCCGCCCGCACGTGATCACCACGTACGACGAGAACGGTGGCTACCCCCACCCCGACCACATCATGACCCACAAGATCACGATGGTGGCCTTCGACGCCGCAGGCGACCCCGAGCGCTACCCCGAGGCCGGCGAGCCCTGGCAGCCGCAGAAGCTCTACTACAACCAGGGCTTCAACCGTCAGCGCACCCAGGCCCTCCACGACGCGCTGATCGAGCGCGGCCTGGAGTCCCCGTACGGCGAGTGGCTCAAGCGCTGGGACGAGATGGGCCGCGAGCGCACCCTGACCACGTTCGTGCCGTGCGCCGACTTCTTCGAGATCCGCGACAAGGCCCTGATCGCCCACGCCACCCAGATCGACCCCGACGGCGGCTGGTTCCGGGTGCCGATGGACATTCAGCGCGAGGTCTGGCCGACCGAGGAGTACGAGCTGGCGAAGTCCCTCGTCGACACTTCCCTCCCCGAGGACGACCTCTTCGCGGGCATCCGCAACAATTGACCCCATGATGATGAGCGCCCTTACGCTTGCCGCCGCGGATCTCGACCAGGACAAGGTCACCCCCGGAGTCCTCGGCTTCATCGTCTTCGCCGTCATCGGCGGGGCCGTGTGGTTTCTGATGAAGTCGATGAACAAGCACATGAAGCGGGTGGACTTCGAGGAGGCGCCCGACCCGTCGGGCGAGGCCGGCAAGACCACGGCGTGACGACGGGGTGACTCCGGCGTCCACGCCGGGGTGACGACGGCGGCGTGACGGCGGCGGCGTGACCGGACGGGCCCACCGGGGCCCGTCCGGCGCCGCCGGACACCGCCCCGGCGCCTCCCGTGCGCGAGGATGGGCCCATGCCCAACCGCCTGGCGCACGAGACGTCCCCCTACCTCCTCCAGCACGCCGACAACCCCGTCGACTGGTGGCCCTGGTCGCCCGAGGCATTCGCCGAGGCGCGGCGCCGAGGCGTGCCCGTGCTCCTGAGCGTGGGGTATTCGAGCTGTCACTGGTGTCATGTGATGGCGCACGAATCCTTCGAGGACGAGCCGACGGCCGCCTACCTCAACGAGCACTTCGTCTCCGTCAAGGTCGACCGCGAGGAGCGGCCGGACGTCGACGCGGTCTACATGGAGGCCGTCCAGGCCGCCACCGGCCACGGCGGCTGGCCCATGACCGTCTTCCTCACCCCCGACGCCGAGCCCTTCTACTTCGGCACCTACTTCCCGCCCGCCCCCCGGCACGGCATGCCCGGCTTCCGGCAGGTCCTGGAAGGCGTCCGGGCCGCCTGGAGCGACCGCCGCGACGAGGTGGGCCAGGTCGCCGGCCGCATCGTCCGGGACCTCTCCGAGCGCTCCCTCGCCGTGCACACCGCCCGGCCGCCCGGTCCGGAGGAGCTCCACGCGGCCCTGCTCGGGCTCACCCGCGACTTCGACGCCACGCGCGGCGGCTTCGGCGGCGCCCCCAAATTCCCGCCGTCCATGACGATGGAGTTCCTGCTGCGCCACCATGTGCGCACGGGCTCGGAGGCCGCCCTGGAGATGGCCTCGGCCACCTGCGAGGCCATGGCCCGCGGCGGCATCTACGACCAGCTCGGCGGCGGCTTCGCCCGCTACGCGGTGGACGCGACCTGGACCGTCCCCCACTTCGAGAAGATGCTCTACGACAACGCCCTGCTCTGCCGGGCGTACGCCCACCTCTGGCGGGCCACCGGCTCGGAGCTCGCCCGGCGCGTGGCCCTGGAGACGGCGGACTTCATGATCCGCGAACTCCGCACGGTCCAGGGCGGCTTCGCCTCCGCGCTGGACGCCGACAGCGGAGTCGCAGACGAATGGGGGCACCCCCAGGCCGAAGGCTCTGGGGGAGGCAGCGGACGGCACACCGAGGGCGCGTACTACGTCTGGACGCCCGAGCAGTTGCGGGAGGTGCTGGGCGAGGAGGACGCCGCACTCGCGGCCGAGTACTTCGGCGTCACCGAGAAGGGCACGTTCGAGGAGGGCGCGTCCGTCCTTCAGCTCCCCGACACCGAGCGGCTGTGGGAGGCGGCGAAGGTCGCGTCCCTCCGGGAGCGGCTGCTGGCCGCCCGCGACCGGCGGCCCCGCCCCGGCCGCGACGACAAGATCGTGGCCGCCTGGAACGGGCTGGCCATCGCCGCGCTTGCCGAGACCGGTGCCTACTTCGACCGCCCCGACCTGATCCAGGCCGCCACCGACGCCGCCGACCTGATCGTCCGCGTCCACATGGACTGGCACGGACGGCTCGCCCGCACCTCGCTGGACGGCACCGCCGGCACCCACTCCGGCGTCCTGGAGGACTACGCGGACGTCGCCGAGGGCTTCCTCGCGCTCTCCGCCGTGACGGGCGAGGGCGTGTGGGTCGACTTCGCCGGGCTGCTCCTGGGCACCGTCCTGGACCACTTCACCGCGCCCGACGGCGCGCTGTTCGACACCGCCGACGACGCCGAGGCGCTGATCCGCCGCCCGCAGGACCCCACCGACAACGCCACGCCCTCGGGCTGGACGGCGGCGGCCGGGGCGCTCCTGTCGTACGCCGCGTACACGGGCAGCGCCCGGCACCGGGAGGCGGCGGAGAAGGCGCTCGGCGTGGTGACGGCGCTGGGGCCCAAGGCGCCGCGCTTCATCAGCTGGGGCCTGGCGGTCGCCGAGGCCCTGCTGGACGGGCCCCGCGAGGTCGCCGTCGTGGGCCCGGCGGACCACCCGGCGACGCTGCGGCTGCACCGCACCGCGCTGCTGTCGACCGCCCCGGGGCTGGTCGTCGCGGTCGGTGAGCCGGGCTCGGAGGAGGTCCCGCTGCTGGTGGGCCGCACCCTCCTGGACGCGCGCCCGGCGGCGTACGTATGCCGCGACTTCACCTGCGACGCCCCGACGGCGGACCCGGAGGCGCTGGCGGGCCGGCTGGGGGACTGACGGGGGACTCACCGGCGCCCCGAAGGGGCGCGGGGAACTGCGCGACCAGCCACGACGCACCCGCAGCGCAGATGGCACGCCGGACTCCCAGCGGAGCGCTAAAGCGTCAGCCCACGGGCGAGCACCCTCAGGGCGCGGTCGATCAGGTCCGGCAGATCCTCCGTCTGCCCCTGCTCGACCCAGTGCATCGTCGCCTCCTGCATCGCCCCGAGGACGGCGGCGACCACGACACGCAGCTCCAGGTCGCCGGGCGGGCGGCCCGTGCGCTCGGCCAGGACGCCGCAGAGCACGCGGGCGGATTTCGCCATGCGCTCCGCCGACCGGCCGCGCAGCGCGGGCACCTCGTGCACGAGCCGGGAGCGCTGGCGCAGTTCGGCGATGTCGCGTTCGACGAGCTGGCGGACGGCGCCGGTCACGCCGTGCCGGATGGACTCGACGGGGTGCTCGTCCGCCGGCCGCGAGCGGATCGCGGCCTCCATCACCGCGTCGTACTCGTCGGTGAGGACGATGTCCTCCTTGGTGGGGAAGTAGCGGAAGACCGTGCTGGTGGAGACGTCGGCGGCCTCGGCGATCTGGTCGACGGGCGTGGCGTCGTACCCCTGCCGCGCGAACAGCCGGTAGGCGGCACCCCGGATCGCCCGGCGGGTCTGGAGCTTCTTCCGCTCGCGCAGCCCGAGGACGGGCGCGGGCGGCGCCGCGGGGGAGGACTGTGCTGTGGCCATGGCCGCATTCTCCGGCACCGGTCTTTTCACGGACCACATCGAGCGCGGGAGTGGCCGGCTTTGACGGGACGCTGATTGTCAGTGGGGTGTGTGACGCTGTGTGCGGGGCAGGGGACGGGTCAGTTGTTCGGACCTGTCAAAAGGTGATGGAGGGGGTATGTCATGACCGTTGCCGCTTTACTGGTCGGCGCGTTGAGTGTGGTCGGTTATGTGCTGGTGGGGGAGATCGCCGTGCTGGCCGTGGTCGTGGCCGGGGTGGGCGGGCTGACCTGGCGGGTGGCCGCGGCGTCGAGGCCGCGGCCGACGCGAGGGGAGCGCCGCACGCGCTCAGGCGTCTCAGGCGTCTCAGGCGTGCGAATAGGCCACCAGCGAGATGCCCACGTAGTGGGTGATGAACGCGGCGAGGGTCAGTGAGTGGAACACCTCGTGGAATCCGAACCACCGGGGTGAGGGGTTGGGGCGCTTGATCCCGTAGATCACGCCGCCCGCCGAGTAGAGCAGGCCGCCGACGATCACCAGCACGAGGACGGCGATGCCGCCCTTGCGCAGGAAGTCCGGCAGGAAGAAGACGGCGGCCCAGCCCATCGCGATGTAGCAGGGGGTGTAGAGCCAGCGCGGCGCGCCGACCCAGAAGACGCGGAAGGCGATTCCGGCGGCCGCCGCGAGCCATACCGCCCACAGCAGCAGCTGCCCCCGGCCGCCCGGGATCAGCAGCATGGTCAGGGGTGTGTAGGTACCCGCGATGATCAGGAAGATATTGGCGTGATCGAGCCGGCGGAGCACGCCCGCGGCGCGTGGGCTCCAGTTCCCGCGGTGGTAGAGCGCGCTGATGCCGAAGAGCAGGCAGGCGCTCAGGACGTAGACCGCGCAGGCGACGCGGCCCCGGGTGCTGTCGGCCAGGGCGGTGAGGAAGACGCCGGAGACCAGTACCGCGGGAAACATCCCGGCGTGCAGCCAGCCGCGCAGCTTCGGCTTGGCCGGAACCGTGGCCGGAACCGCCGCGGCGGCCCCGGCGGCGGACGAACTGGAATCGGACGAACTGACATTCGTGGTCGCGGTATGCGGCGCCCCGGGGGAACCGGAGGGCGGGGAGGGCGCTGTGCCGGGCGCGGGTGTCATGGTCGTCATGCTACCTACGCAACCGTAGGTTACGGACGGGTATCGGGTGGTGATGGTCACGGGGGCGCCCCCTGGACAGATCGGATGATGAGTCGGATGATCAAATGAGTGCGGGCGGCACCGGATGAGCGGTCACGAAGCGTCTGGGTCGCGGCCCCCAAGGGGCAACCAAAGTGCAGAGGCGGTCCGGCACCGACGATCCCCGGTGCCCATGGGCCGTTCCACCCTCAACATCTGACGCCGGACAGCGGGTTCCGGCGGGACGGAGCGATCGTGGCGCGCACCAGTGCGGCTCCCACCACCCCCACCAACCACCAGGGGCTCATCTCCTGGGTCGACGAGATCGCCGCCCTCACTCAGCCGGACCAGGTGGTCTGGTGCGACGGTTCCGAGAGCGAGTACGAGCGCCTGTGCGAGGAGCTCGTCGCCAAGGGCACCTTCCGGAAGCTCGACCCGGTCAAGCGCCCCCACTCCTACTACGCGGCCTCGGACCCCAGCGACGTGGCGCGCGTCGAGGACCGCACGTTCATCTGCTCCGAGAAGGAGGAGGACGCCGGCCCGACCAACCACTGGAAGGCCCCGGCGGAGATGCGCGAGATCTTCGCGGGCAAGGACGACCAGGGCGGGATCTTCCGCGGCTCCATGCGCGGCCGCACCATGTACGTCGTGCCCTTCTGCATGGGCCCCGTCGGCTCGCCGCTGTCCGCGATCGGCGTCGAGATCACCGACTCCGCGTACGTCGCCGTCTCGATGCGCACCATGACCCGCATGGGCCAGGCCGTCCTCGACGAGCTCGGCGACGACGGCTTCTTCGTCAAGGCCGTCCACACCCTCGGCGCCCCGCTGGCCGAGGGCGAGCAGGACGTGCCCTGGCCCTGCAACACGACCAAATACATCTCGCACTTCCCCGAGGAACGCGAGATCTGGTCCTACGGCTCCGGCTACGGCGGCAACGCCCTCCTCGGCAAGAAGTGCTACGCCCTGCGCATCGCCTCGGTGATGGCCCGGGACGAGGGCTGGCTCGCCGAGCACATGCTCATCCTCAAGCTCACCCCGCCGCACGGCGAGCCCAAGTACGTCGCCGCCGCCTTCCCCTCCGCCTGCGGCAAGACCAACCTCGCCATGCTGGAGCCCACCGTCTCCGGCTGGACCGTGGAGACCATCGGCGACGACATCGCCTGGATGCGCTTCGGCGAGGACGGCCGCCTCTACGCCATCAACCCCGAGGCCGGCTTCTTCGGCGTCGCCCCCGGCACGGGCGAGCACACCAACGCCAACGCCATGAAGACCCTCTGGGGCAACGCCGTCTTCACCAACGTCGCCCGCACCGATGACGACGACGTGTGGTGGGAGGGCATGACGGAGAAGGCGCCCGGTCACCTCATCGACTGGAAGGGCAACGACTGGACCCCGGCCTCGGACACCCCGGCCGCCCACCCCAACGCCCGCTTCACCGTCCCGGCGTCGCAGTGCCCGATCATCGCCCCGGAGTGGGAGGACCCCAAGGGCGTCCCGATCTCGGCCATTCTCTTCGGCGGCCGCCGCGCCACGGCCGTCCCGCTGGTGACCGAGTCCTTCAGCTGGCAGCACGGCGTCTTCCTCGGCGCCAACGTCGCCTCCGAGAAGACCGCCGCCGCCGAGGGCAAGGTCGGCGAGCTGCGCCGCGACCCCTTCGCCATGCTGCCGTTCTGCGGCTACAACATGGGCGACTACATGGGCCACTGGATCAAGGTCGGCCAGGACAAGGATCAGTCGAGGCTGCCGCGGATCTACTACGTCAACTGGTTCCGCAAGAACGACGAGGGCAAGTTCGTCTGGCCGGGCTTCGGCGAGAACAGCCGCGTCCTGAAGTGGATCGTCGAGCGCCTCGACGGCACGGCCAAGGGCGTCGAGACCCCCATCGGCATCCTCCCGACGCGCGACGCCCTCGACACCGACGGCCTCGACATCCCGGCCGCCGACCTCGACCTGCTCCTCACGGTCGACAAGGACGTCTGGCGCGAGGAGGCCGCCCTGGTGCCCCAGCACCTGGAGACCTTCGGCGACCACACGCCGAAGGAACTGTGGGACGAGTACCGCGCGCTGGTCGAGCGCCTGGGCTGATCCCTCCGCTACTGCGTGCGATGGCCCCGCCCCGGCTCCCCGCCGGGCCGGGGCCGCCGCCGCGTGGCGCGACGGCTTTCCTCCAGGTCTCAGCGCTGACCTGAATCGCAGGAGCGTGTCGCCGAAGGTGCGTGCTGCCAGTACGACCTGTTCCACCGGAAGAACCACGTCCGCCTGCGGCGTACAACCCTCCCTCCC
>NZ_JAILXP010000114.1 GCF_020740895.1 Streptomyces sp. UNOB3_S3
GGGTCAGCGGGGGCGGGGGATGCCGGTGAGGAGCTGCCGCAGCAGCTCCGCGTCCTCGAGGGCCAGGCCGTCGGCGAAGCGGGTCAGCACGACTTCCCGGTCGGGGCGCCCTTCGAGGACCTTGTGCATCCGGCGGGCGGCGAGCCCGGCCTCGTCGGTCAGGGGCGCGTAGGCGTAGGCGCGGCCGCGCGGGGTGCGGGTGAGCACGTCCTTGACGAGCAGCCGGGAGAGGATCGTGACCACCGTGCTGTAGGTCAGCTCGCCCGGGAGGGTGCTCTGGACCTCGCGCGGGGTCAGCGGGGTGCCCGCGCGCTGCAGCGCGGCGAGGACCTCGCCCTCCAGCGCGCCGTTGGCACGGCGCCGCCCCTGGCGCACGACGACGGCGGGTACGGCCGTTTCCATCAATTCGGCCGCTTCCATCTCTCCGGGCGTTCCTTCCGCTGTGCGCGCCATGACCTCTACAGGAGTGTAAAGGACTCGGCGGACCGCGCGGAACCTAACGGATCTTCAGATTCCGGTATGACAGACTCCCGGTAATCGAGCGACAGAGCCGAAGACGGATGTTCGGTAAGGGTGGGGGCATAACGGTGAGCGAGCGGCACAGCAGGGCGCGTGCCCGTAAACCCTTCGCTTCCGTGCGCGGCCGTCGCGGGCAGCGGGCCGCCGACACCGGCAGTGCGGGCTCCTCCGGCCACCGCTCCCGCTCCCGCCGGCGCTCCGGCGGGGCCACCGGCCGGCTCGGCGCCCTCGGCACCCGGCTGGCCCGGCTCCGGCCCGCCTACCCCCGCCCGGGCCGGACGGGCGCGCGCCGCTGGATACCCTCCTGGCGCCAGACCCTCGGCCTGTTCGGCTGCCTCTTCGGCACCCTCGCCGCCGCCGTGGCGGTCCTCTACACCACCACCGAGATACCCACCGACCTCAACGACTTCGCCACCCAGCAGGACAACGTCTACTACTGGGCCGACGGCAGCGAGATGGCCCGCACGGGACCCGTGAACCGCCAGGACGCCGCCCTGGACAAGGTTCCCGAGAAGGTGCGCTGGGCCGCCCTCGCCGCCGAGAATGAGACCTTCTACACCGACAGCGGGGTCTCCGTCAGCGGTATGACCCGGGCCGTCAGCAAGATGATCGGCGGCGGGGAGACCCAGGGCGGCTCCACCATCACCCAGCAGTACGTGAAGAACGTCTACCTCAACCAGCGGCAGACCTTCACGCGCAAGCTCACCGAGATGTTCATCGCCATCAAGCTCGACAACGAGATGAGCAAATCGGACATCCTCCAGGGCTACCTCAACACCAGCTGGTACGGGCGCGGCAGCTACGGCATCCAGCGCGCCGCCCACGCCTACTACGGCAAGGACGTCTCGGAGCTCACCCCCAGCGAGGGCGCCTTCCTCGCCGCCCTCCTCAAGGGCGCCGGCCTCTACGACCCCTCGCTCGGGCCCAAGAACCACGAGCGGGCCGTGGAGCGCTGGAAGTGGATCCTCGACCGCATGGTCACCATCGGCAGGCTCTCGCCGCAGGAGCGGGCCAAGTACACGACGTTCCCCGAGCCCAAGGCCCCGCCCAAGCCGGCCGGGCTGACCGGGCAGACCGGCTATCTCGTCGACACCGCCCACGCCTACGTCCTCGCCCACAGCGACGTCTCCGACAAGGACTTCGACCTCGGCGGCTACCAGATCCACACCACCTTCGAGAAGCCCAAGGTCGAGGGCCTGGCCAAGGCCGTCACCGACGCCACCCGGGGCCTCGACCCCGACAAGCGGGAAGCCGACCGGGACGTACGGATCGGGGCCGCCTCCGTCATGGCCGACGGGCGGATCGTCGCCCTCTACGGCGGGCCGGACTACCTCAAGCAGGGCTTCAACGACGCCAACTCCACCGTCGTCCCGGCGGGCACGGCCTTCGCCCCGTTCGTCTACGCCTCGGCCCTGGCCAACGGCATCCAGCGCGAGCGCGGCGGCGCCCGTGTACCCGTCACCCCCGCCACCGTCTACGACGGCAATGACAAGATCGCGATACGGACGCCCGAGGGCCCGTACTGGGACCGCTCGGGGAAGATCGTCAAGGGGCGCAACGAGGGCGACAAGTCCTGGGGGAAGATCACGCTGCGGGAGGCGGTGGCCCAGTCGGTCAACTCCTCGATCATGCAGCTCGGCATGGACACCGGCCTGGACAAGGTCGGCCGCACGGCCGTCCAGTGCGGGATCCTGGAGGAGAGCCTCGGCCCGCAGGTGCCCGCCTTCTCCCTCGGCACCACCCGGCCCAGCGCCATCCGCATGGCCGCCGCCTACGCCACCTTCGCGGCCAAGGGCATGAACGCCGAGCCGTACTCCGTCACGGAGGTCAGCCGCAACGGCGACCCCGTGTCCGTGGAGAAGTCCGTCGCCGTGCGCGCGCTGTCCGCGAGCGTCGCCGGGGCGGTGGACGACGCCCTGCGCGCCGGTGTGCAGAACGGGCACGGGGTCGCGGCCAAGGCGGCCGGCGCGGGCACGGCGGCCACGGCCGGCACCGGCCCGGACAACAAGTCCGCCTGGTTCGCCGGCTACCGGGGCGCGGTGTCGACGGCCGTCTCGCTCTCCCGCATCGACCCCAAGAGCCAGGAACTGCTGCCGCTGGACGGGCTCGGCGGCACCGCGAAGACCGTCCAGGGGAGCGCGTACCCGGGCGACATCTGGACGCGGTACATGGCCAAGCGTTAGCGCTCCGCGCCGGTTACCTGCGGGCCGGTGGGGGCTTGTCGCGCAGTTCCCCGCGCCCCTTACGGGTCACTTCAGGAACGTTGTCCAGTCCGGTGCCTGTGCGGGGTCCAGGCCGCGCAGCTTCGCCAGCACCTTGGGGTCCTGGGCGTCCAGCCAGTCGGCCAGCTGCTTGAAGGACACGCAGCGCACGTCGTCCTTCTTGCACACCGACTTCATGACGTCCTCCACGGCCTTCATATAGATGCCGTCGTTCCAGTCCTCGAAGTGGTTGCCTATGAACAGGGGCGCCCGGCTGCCGTTGTAGACCCGGTTGAAGCCGTTCAGATAACCGTCGCGGGTCAGCTGCCGCCACTCCGTGTACTTCGCCGGGTCGCCCTTGGTGTTGTCGCCGGACTGGTTGTAGAGGAAATTGAAGTCCATGGACAGGACCTGCTTGTCGCTCTTGGGGTACGGGAGCAGCTGGAGCGGGAAATTCCAGATGTCGTTCTTCTTGGACGGCCACAGCTGGAAGTCACCGGGCGAGCTGGCGTCGTAGCGCCAGCCGAATTCCTTCGCCGCCGTCAGCAGGTTCTTCTGCCCTTCGAGGCAGGGGGCGCGGCCGCCCACCAGCTCCTTCTTGTAGTCGAAGGGCAGCGGGGGCAGGTCCTTGTAGCCGGTGTTCGTCTTCCAGTTCTCGACGAAGGAGTACGACTGCTCGATCTCGCTCTTCCACTCCGCCGGGCTCCAGTCGCCACCGCCCTTGGTGCCGCAGAAATGCCCGTTGAAGTGGGTGCCTATCTCATTGCCGTCCAGCCAGGCGCCGCGCACCTGATTCAGGGTGTCCCGGATGTGCGGGTCGGTCGCGTACGATATCGCCGCTTCGCCCGGCTTGTGCTGCGGCGGCTTGTACAGCGTCGCCTTCGATTTCGGCAGCAGATACATGGCGGTCAGGAAGAACGTCATCTGCGCGTTGTTCTGCTTGGCGACCTGCCGGAAATGGGAGAACAGATGGTCGTCGCCCTCCAGGCCGCCGTCCCAGGAGAAGACGACGAACTGCGGGGGCTTCTCGCCGGGCTTCAGCTTCTCGGGCTTGGCGACCTTCGGCTGCGGGCCGGTGAAGGACGTCGAGCCGTCCCCGAGGACCTTGACCTTGCCGTCCCAGGGCTCTTCCTCCTTCTTGCCGTCGCCCGCCGCGGCCTCCCCGCCGGCCCGCGCGGAGGACGACGAGGCGTTGCCCTTGTGGCCCTCGTCCCCGCCGCCCCGCGTCAGCCCGACGACCAGCGCCGCCACCACGCATATGGAGCCCAACGCCGTCGGACCGTAGACAGACCTCTTCGACAACGTCGTACTCCCTGGCGACGGTACAGATGTTCAGGTGGTAAGTATCACAGGCGCCTGTGACAACTCCGCATCAAGGGATGGTCCGCGACGACCATGCACGAACCGGGCGCGATCTCCCCGGCCCGGGCCCGTGCGCCGGACCGGCTCCGCCGCCGGCGGCCGCGGCTGCCCGGCGTGCCAGGCACACGGACGGCCCGACCGGCAACTCCGTTGTCAATGCACGTACTTCGGCATCCCGCGTTCGTGAGACCGCGCCCTACGCGTCCGCGGGCAGCTGGTAGTTGTGATCTCGTGAGCACCTCAACACAGCCGTGCGGTCCGGCCTCCGGCCTCGGTCCCTCAGTGGTCCGCGCATCGTTCCGCCCGGTTGGACACGGAAACGGACACGGACACGGGCAGGGGTACCGCGTCCGGTGACGGCCGCCACCGAGTCCCCACGTGGCGAAGCCGACGCCGTCCGCCGGGGAAAGCCCCGTGGAGTCCTGTTCTCCATGAGTCTGGCGCTGATCCTGGTCGTCGCCTCCATGTCCGCCCTGAACCTCGCGCTGCCGGACCTCGCCGTCGGTCTGGCCGCGTCCACCACATCCCTGACGTGGATCATCGACGGCTACACGGTGACCCTCGCCGGGCTTGTGCTGCCCATGGGTGCTCTCGGCGACCGCGTGGGCCGTCGTGCGGTACTCGTCGTCGGCACCATGGTCTTCGCGGCCGCGGCCCTCGCCGCGGCCGACGCGTCCGGTACGACCGCCCTGGTCGCATGGCGCGTGGTCATGGGTGTCGGCGCGGCCATGATCATGCCGGGCACTCTGTCGACGATGACCGCCGTCCTGCCCGCCGGGCAGCGCTCGCGCGGCGTCGCCATCTGGGCCGGGTGCGGGGCCTCGGGCGTCATCATCGGGATGCTCGCGTCCGGCGCCCTGCTGGAATGGTTCAGCTGGCGGTCGATCTTCGTCACCAGCTCCGCCGTCGCCCTGGCCGCCGCCCTCGCGGCCGTACTCCTGGCCCCGGAGACGAGGGAGGCGCACCCGCGCCGCTTCGACGTGGCGGGGGCGGTGTGCACCGCCCTCGCTCCCGGTGCCCTCGTGTACGCCCTGATCGAGGGGAACGACCGGGGATGGGGCCGGCCGCAGGTGATCGGGGCTCTGGCCGCCGCGGTGCTGGCCGGTGTCGCGTACGTCGTCCTCGGGCTGCGAGCCGCCCAACCCCTGCTCGACCCCCGCCTGTTCCGCGACAAGGGCTTCCGGGCCGGGGCCGTGACGATCGCGGTGCAGTTCATGGCGGTCTTCGGGTTCTATTTCGTCGGCCTGCAGTACGTGCAGCTGGTCCTCGGCTACACCCCCTGGAAATCCGCCGTGGCCCTCGTGCCCATCGCCCTCGTCGTCGTGCCCACCTCGCAGCTGACCCCGCGGCTGGCCCGCGCGCTCGGCACGCGCACGGTGATGACGACCGGACTGCTTCTGCTGAGCGCGGGCCTGTTCGCGGGGTCGCTGCTGCATGCCGATTCCGGATACCTGCCGTTTCTCGGCTGCCTCCTGCCCGCCGGCGCCGGTGTCGGTATGACGGGAGCCGTCGGGACCGCGGCGATCACCGGCTCGCTCACCCGTGACCAGCAGGGTGTCGCCTCGGCGGTGAACGACGTGACCCGCGAGGTGGGCGCGGCCGTGGGCATCGCGCTGATGGGCTCCGTGTTCGGCAGCCATTACCGCTCCTCGCTCCCCGACGTGGTCTCGCGCCTGCCCGAGGCCGCGGCCGAAGCCGTGCGCCACTCCCCGGCAGGCGGCCTCTACGTGGCCGACCACATGGCCGACCGCGCCGGGGCCGGGGGCGCGGGCCTCGCCTCGGGCGTCAAGGACGCCTTTATGAGCGGCATGTCCACGGCGCTCGGCACGGTCGCCGTCATCGTCGTCGTCGCGGTCTGTTTCCTCATCGGCACCCCCAGGAAGGCCAAGTCACCAGGGGAGTCGGATGAGTTGGAGCCGTCGAGGGAATCCGGTGAAGCGGCCACGGCCGGGTGACACCTCGTAGCCCAACGGTCCGGAAGCCGTTGCACATGACGCGCCCCAGGGCGTGACGATCACGAGCGGCGGTTCCGGCCGTTGCGCACCAGATGAGAATGAGGAGAACCACCATGACCGAAGCAGTGCCGCAGACGTCGCCGTCGGAGCTTCCCCCGCAGCTCGTCCGCCTGGTGACCGAGCACCTGGAGGTGAACGTGGACCCGGCGGAGCTCTCCGCGCAGACCACGCTCGAGAGCCTCGGCGTGGACTCGCTCGGGATGATGGAACTCGTGGTGGCCGCGGAGGCGGAGTTCGGCATCGTGGTGCCGGACGAGGCCCTGGACCTCTCGCTGACGACCAGCCTCGGCGATGTGGCCCGGGTGATCGCACGTGCAGCCTGAGATCGCGGTCACCGGCCTCGGCCTGGTGACCCCGGCAGGGCACTCGGCGGAGGCGAACTGGGCGGCCCTGTGCGAGGGCCGTTCGCTGGCCGCCGCCGATCCCGAACTGGCCGGATTACCCACAGACTTCTCCTGCCGGGTGCTCGGCTTCGACGCCCGGCGGGAACTCGGACCGTCCCTCGCGCGACGAGTGGACCCCTTCATCCAGTTCGCCCTCGTCGCCGCACGGCGGGCCGTCGCCGACGCCGCCCTCGACACCAGCGCCTGGCAGGCGGAGCGGGTGGGCGTCATCCTGGGGGTCGGGACCAACAGTCTGGGCGGCTACCTCACCGAGTTCGGCCATCTCGTCGCGGGAAATCCGGAGCGGGTCTCACCGCTCGCCCTCCCGCGCAGCGTGCCGAACATGGCCGCGGGCGAGGTCGCCATCGACCTCGGGGCGCGCGGCCCCAACTTCACCACCTCCAGCGCCTGCGCCTCGGGCGCCACGGCGATCGGGGTCGCACGGGACCTGCTGCGCTCGGGCTCCTGCGACATCGTCCTCGCGGGCGGCAGCGAATCGCCGGGGTCCCGTATCGCGGCGGCCTGCTTCTCCCGGATGCGGGCCCTGTCCCGGCGCCGGGAGCGGCCGGAGCTCGCCAGCCGGCCGTTCGACGCGGCACGCGACGGCTTCGTCCTGGGCGAGGGCGCCGCCGTCCTCGTACTGGAGCGCCTTGCCACCGCCCGTGCCCGCCGGGCGCCCGTCCTCGCCCTGCTGCGCGGTTACGGGGCGGGTTCCGACGCCTACCATCCCATCGCCCCGCATCCCGACGGCGACGGCGTGGCCCGGGTCCTGCGAGCGGCCCTGGAGGACGCCGGCTGCCGCCCCCGGGACATCG
Organism: Streptomyces sp. UNOB3_S3; assembly: GCF_020740895.1. Taxonomy (GTDB): domain Bacteria; phylum Actinomycetota; class Actinomycetes; order Streptomycetales; family Streptomycetaceae; genus Streptomyces. The sequence continues at coordinate 7,296 of NZ_JAILXP010000114.1, forward strand.
GCCACGTCAACGCGCACGGCACCTCGACCCGGATGAACGACGCGGCCGAGGCGGCGGCTCTCGTCCGGGTCTTCGGTGACGACATGCCGCCGGTCACCGCCTCCAAGGGCGTGATCGGTCATGCGCTGGGGGCGGCCGGAGCGATCCAGGCGGCGTACACCGTCCTCGCCCTGCGCCACGGGACGGTCCCGCCGACGGCGAACTTCGAGGTCCAGGACGGGCCCCACAAGGTGGACGTGGTCGCGGGCCTGCCCCGCCCGACGGCCGCGGACACGGCGGTCAGCTGCTCCTTCGGATTCGGCGGGCAGAACGCCGTCCTGTTGTTCACGGCTCCGTGACGCACGCGACCCACACCTCTGGAGGTCTGTAATGACCACGCCACAGCTCGACGTCCTGGTCGTCGGCGCCGGTCCGACGGGCCTGACCGCCGCGCTCCTGCTGGGCAGGGCGGGGGTGCGGACCCATGTGGTGGCCCGGCACCCCGGCACGTCCCGGCATCCCAAGGCACACGTCGTCAACGCCCGCACGATGGAGCTCTTCCGGCAGTGGGGCCTGTCCGGTGCGGTCGGCGAGGCCGCGCTTGCGCCGGAACGCGGCCTGGGCATGGGGTGGATGACCCGCATGGCGGGCCGGGAGCTCGGACGGATCATGGTCGACGACGATCCCGCCGCCCTTGAGGCGATGCTGACGCATTCCAGCGAGATCCTGCGTTCCTGCCCCCAGGACGTGCTGGAACCCCTCCTCCTCCGGGCGGCCGAAGCCCACCCCGGTGTCACCGTGGAGTTCGCGACGGAAGTGCTGTCCGCCGAGCAGGACGCCGAGGGCGTCACCACGAGAGCGCGGGCGTCGCGGGACGGCGCGGAGCGGACCTTCCGCTCCGCGTACGTCATCGCGGCCGACGGTTCCCACAGCACGATCCGGAGCGGCCTGGGGATCCCCGCCCCCCGGCTGCAGGCGTCGGGGCACATGATCGGTGTCCACTTCACCGCCGATCTCGCCGCCTGCCAACGGGACCGGCCCTTTCTGCTGTGGTGGATCGTCAACCCGGATACCCAGGGAGTGTTCATCACTCTGGACGGCCGTCACCGCTGGGTGTACCTCTTCGGCTACGACCCCTCCCGCGACGTCGCACGGGACTTCACCCCGGAGCGCTGTGCGCGGATCGTCCGGCACGCGGTGGGAACACGCGACGCGGCCGTCGACGTCCTCGGCGTCTTCCCGTGGCGGATGGAGACCGCCATCGCCGAGCGGTTCCGCGAGGGACGTGTCTTCCTGGCCGGTGACGCCGCCCACCGCTTCCCGCCGACCGGCGGCTTCGGCATGAACACCGGCATCCAGGACGCCCACAACCTCGCCTGGAAGCTCGGGCATGTGCTGAAGGGCACCGCCGGGGAGGCACTGCTCGACACCTACGAGACCGAGCGGCGCCCGGTCGCCATGGCCAACGCGGAGCAGAGCGTGGCCAATGCCGAGCGCATGGCTCCCACAGGAGCCCTGCTCGCCGACCCTTCCTCGCTCCTCGAGGTCGAGAACGAACGATCCCCCGAGGGCGCGGCATTGCGGGCCAGGATCTCCGCCGCCATCCCGGCCCAGCGCGAGCAGGCCTTCTTCACCGGGCAGACCTTCGGCTTCGCCTACGACTCGGCCGCGATCGTCCCGGACGGCACGTCGGCACCCGAGTCCACCGTGTCGGTCTACCGGCCCACGGCGTGCCCGGGCGCGCGAGCCCCGCACCTGTGGCTACGGAACTCCGCCGATGAGCTGGTGGCCCTTCATGACGCGATCGGCGACCGTTTCGCCGTGCTGACCGGACCGCGGGGCCGGGCATGGGAGAACGCCGCGGCCGAGGCGGGCCGTCGCTGGGGCCTGGACATCGGCGTGCTGCGCATCGGGCCGGGCGGCGCCTGGCGGGACGAGGCGGGGCAGTGGCAGGAACTCTACGGAGTGGGGCCGTCGGGCTGTGTGCTCGTGCGGCCGGACGGTCATGTCGCCATGCGCTGCGTCACCGACCCCGGTGACGCGCTCGGTGCACTGACGCGGGCCTTGTCCCGGGTCCTCGCACAGGAGAGGTCACCGGTCGCCGTCGGCTGACGCCGCGGCGTTCGGGCCGGTGGAAGGAGCGGGCGAGGCCGATGCCGTCGCCCGCTCGCTCTTTACACCACGGTGAGCTGCATAAAGCCGTAGGTGAAGCGCCCGCTTTCGGGCACCCAGCACAGCAGCTTCTGCCCGGGCGTCAGGCGTCCGCCGTTGAGCAGTTCCTCGAGCATGATGAACACGGAGGCGGACCCGGTGTTGCCCTTGGAGGCGAGGTTCGTGAACCACTTCTCGCTCGGGATGCCCAGTCCCCGCTCGCGGAAGGTCTCCTCGAACGGACGGCGGAAGTACGCGGACGAGTAGTGCGGCAGGAACCAGTCGTAGTCGTCACCGGTGACATCCCTGCGCTCGCGCAGGACGTCGATGCTCTCGCCGAGCAGCTTCGTGATCAGCCGGCCGAGCTGCCGGGCGTCCTGCCTGATGTAGAAGTACTCGCCTTCCAGCGCCGCGCGGGGACTCCCCGCCTGCCGCCAGCCGGTGAACGATCCGTCCTTGTGCTTCACCGCACCCGCGTACATGCACGGATCGGCGAGGTGGGCCATGGAGATGATCTCGACCCAGTCGACCCGCAGCGAGACCGACGCGCCCCGGGGCTCGTCGGTGACCAGTACGGCCGCCGAGCCGTCGGACAGCATCCAGCGCAGGAAGTCCGCCTCCAGGGCGACCACGGGGTTCGCCCGGAGCCGCTCCGTCGCCCGCTCGTCGTCGCTGTCGGCCGGCTCGTAGCCGGACTCGAAGTAGGCGGACCGCAGGCTCGCCGAAGCGAGTTCCGACGCCGTCGAGATGGCGTTCCTGCTGGTGCCCGAAAGCACACTGAGGTAGGCGTACTTGAAGGCGGTCAGGCCGGACATGCAGACGCCCGCGGTGCTGACCGGCTCGCACGGAGGACAGCCCAGCTCGCCGTGCACCATGACCGCGTGGTTGGGCAACGCCTGGTCGGGCAGGCTCGTGCCGCAGGAGAGTGTGTCCAGGTCGGCCAGTGAGAACCCGGTCCGGTCGCACAGCGCCCGGACCGCCTCCACGGTGAGCCGGCAGTTGGTGTGGGTCATCTCGCCGCTCACCGGATCCAGCGCGTAGTGGCGGGACGTGATGCCGTTGCTCTGCAGCACTGTCGTCTTGGTCCGCGACCGCCGGCCGCCGACCTGCCCGAGCACGTTCTCGATCTCGTCGTTGTCGACGGGCTCGTTCGGCAGAAAAATTCCGACCCCGGAAATGTAAGCAGGCATTGTCTTCCCACGTCCCTTTCTTCCGTAAGTACGACTATCGGCAGCCGTCCTGTGGGTCCAACGCCTGCGTGCCCCGGAGGTAGCGGGTGAGACGTCCGGCGAAGACGCGGCCCAGTACCGGTGTCAGCACGGCGGACGTCACGAGGAGGACCGGCAGCGTCACCACCAGCGTCAGCACGAACAGCAGGGCGACCGGTTTGCGGAGCACGCTCCCCGGCCCGCCGCACAAGCGGGCGATCCGCGCGAGCGCCACCATGAGCGGGGCGATCGCCGTCTCGGGCAGCAGCGAAGCCGTGGGCACCTTGGCGGGGGCCAGATCCGCGAGAAGCGGCGCGGGCCGGGGCTCGGCCCAGAGGTCGGCGGTCTCGCGGAGCCGCTGCCCGAACCGTTCCAGCCCCTGAAGCTCACCGCTGGAGACGCCCGCGGCGGGCAGGAAGGCGAGCTTTTCGCGCCGCCCTGTGATCATGAGCCAGGGAGCTGTCAGATAGCCGGCCGACGAACCACCCTGATGCGTGAGCACGACGTTGTCCGTGAGGACGCCCCCGGCCCGGGCGACCAGCCGCCGCATCCCGCCGTACGCGCGCTGCCACATCTGCCGGCAGCAGATCACGCTGATCACTCGTGTACCGCGCAGCACTTCGGCCTGCGGTGCGGTGAAGAACGCCTGCATCGGCAGCGAGGGGGACAGGAACCAGACCTGCCAACCGAGGATGACGAGGTCGAAGCGTTCACGTGGATCGAGCCCCATCGGCGCCGGCTCCGGCGGCCGGCCGGTGACCGCCTCCGGCATGCAGTCGAAGAATTCCACCGCCCTCCAGGGGAACGAGTAGCGGGGCACGCTGTCGACCTGCCGCCAGCAGATCTCCACGCCCGGCGCCCGCAGGGGCGCGGTGAGCGCCTCGAGAGCGTTGCGGACATCTCCCGACTGGGAGTAGTAGACGACGAGGACGCGCTTCACCTCACGTCCTCCCCGGGCCATCTGGACGATCGATGCCGATGTCCCCATTCGGCGTCCGGATGGGGGGAGTTGGGATGGCTGCGTGCGGCCACCGTCGCAGAAGTGATCACGTGCGCATGGATACCAGCGCGTGCCCGCATGACGTGGCAATCACTCAACTGGGGGCGTGTCCCGGCGCGTCCGTGATTCGCCGCGCCACAGGGTGGCGCGCCTGATGGGGCAAGTCCCGGACCGGGCACCATCGTTGGCCCGACGGCAAGAAGCGCGGCTTCCCGAAGCCGTACGCGGCCGGTTCATCGTTGGCGCGGGAGCGGGCAGTAGCGCGCGCCTCCTTCGACCGCGACGGTCGGCCCGGGGGCGATCTCCGTGAAACCGGCGTCCCTCACCACCGGCAGCCCGCTCGTCGTCAGCTCCGCCCACTGCCCGGGCTCGGCCGTCCGCACCGACAGCGCGAAACCGTCCTCCCGCCACGCGTCCCGCGCCGCGTCGTCCAGGGCCCACCACGCGAGCTGCGCGCCATGCCCGGCCTGGGCCATGGTCTTGCCCGCCGACATCTCCAGCCCCGGGTTGAGCCACAGCACCGGCCGGGCGGGGTCCGGCGCGGCCGGCGGCTCCGGGTCGTCCAGGTCGGTGCCCGACACCTGAAGCTTCACCAGCTCCTTGGGCCAGCCGTCCAGCGGCACGGGCGGGAAGACCCGCACCTCGGCGGACTCGCCCGTCACCGCGATGCCCGGCAGCGCGGACGCCTTGCGCCACTCCGCCCCGCGCGCCCGCCGCACGACCTTGCGGATGCGGGCGTCCTGCCAGTCCGCCACCGCCCGCGCCCACTCGCCGTCCCCGGTGGCCCGCTCGTCCGACAGCAGCCACAGCACCGCCCGCGCCGCCGTCTCCAGCGCGTCCGTGCGCGCCGGGGGTGCGGTCTTCTCGATCCGCACCACGAGGGGCAGTACGAACTGGGGGGCGCGGTCGCGGGGGTCCTCGTCGAACGGGACGGTGTCGTTGCTGGTCACGCCCCCAGTCTGCCAGCCGCCCTGCCGGCCGCCGCGCCCGGCGGATCACCGCGCAGGAGCTCCACGCACCGTGCCACGAAGGCGGCCGCCACCCCCGTCGGCTCCACGCGCGAGAACACCGTCTGCTCCCGCCGCCAGCGCGGATCGACGGCCACCGGCACCGCGCCCGCCGTCGCCGCCGCGAGGTACCGGGGCGCGGCCACGATCCCCAGCCCGGCGGCGGCCATCCGCACCGCCGTCGACGACTGCTCCGTCTCCACCGCCGTCACCGGGGTGAAGCCCCGCTCCTCGCACACCACGTCCAGCCACCGCCGCCCGCCCACCACCGGCTCCAGCGCGCACCGCACCCACGCCCGGTCCGCGAGCTCCTCCAGCGCGACCGGATCCGTACGTTCCGCCAGCGGGTCGCCGGCGGAGACGACCAGGACGATCTCCTCCTCGCCGAGGGAGACCACCGGCCCCGGCCAGTCCCGCGGGCGGGGCCCCACGGCCAGGTCGGCGACACCGCGCTCCATCCGGTCGCGCAGCTCCTCCGTGGTGACGCACTCGTGCAGCCGCAGCGCGACCCCCGGGAACTCGGCCCGCCAGCGTGCGAGGACCGCCGGCAGAACGCCGGCCGCCAGCGCGTGCAGCGCCACGATGTGGAGCTCACCGCCCTCCGCCCCGGCGGCGGCCCGGGCCGCGCGGCGGGCCCGGCCCGCGCTGCGCACCGCGAGCTCGGCGTGGGGCAGGAAGGCCCGGCCCATCGGTGTGAGCCCGACGCCGCGCGACAGCCGCTCCAGCAGCGGGCCGCCGACGGTCCTTTCCAGCGCCTTGATCTGGTGGGAGAGCGCGGACTGGGTGACGTTGAGGGTGTGCGCGGCCCTGCTGAAGGACCCCTCCTCCACGACCGCGACCAGGTACTCCATCTGCCGCAGACTCATCCCGTACGCCCCCCCGACCCCGCCCATGAAGAGCCGTCATCGATCCCATCGAAAGCTTGCGTTGGACTCATCATCGCCGGTGGGCGGAGGGTGGAGGCATGCATGAGACAGATGTCATCGTCATCGGCGGCGGTACCGGCGGCTACAGCACCGCGCTGCGCGCGGCGGCCCTCGGGCTCGGCGTCGTCCTCGTCGAGCGCGACCTCGTCGGCGGCACGTGTCTGCACCGCGGCTGCGTTCCCAGCAAGGCGATGCTGCACGCGGCGGAGCTCGTCGACGGAATCGCGGAGGCGCGGGAACGGTGGGGGGTGAAGGCGACGCTCGAGTCCGTCGACTGGTCCGCCCTGACCGCGACCCGGGACGACATCGTCTCCCGCAACCACCGGGGGGTGGAGGGCCGGCTGTCGCACGCGGGCGTGCGGGTCGTCCGGGGCTCGGCCACCCTGACCGGCCCCCGCGCGATACGGATCGTCGGCGGCGACGGGGCGGGCACCGCGTGGCGGGCCCGGCGCGGCGTCGTCCTCGCCACCGGCTCGCGGCCCCGGACGCTCCCGGGGCTGGAACCGGACGGCGTCAGGGTCGTCACCAGCGACGACGCGCTGTTCGCCCCCGGGCTGCCCGGCTCGGTCCTGGTGCTGGGCGGCGGCGCGATCGGCGTCGAGTACGCCTCGCTGCACCGCTCCCTGGGCGCCGAGGTGACACTGCTGGAGGCCGCCGACCGGCTGCTGCCGCTGGAGGACGCCGACGTCGGCCGCCACCTGGCGCGCGGTCTGAAGAAGCGCGGCATCGACGTCCTGACCGGCGCGCGACTGGACGAGGCGCACCCGTACGACGGGGGTGTACGGGTCGTCGTCCGCACGGCGCGCGGCGAGGCGCGGACGCTGGAGACGGAACGGCTGCTGGTGGCCGTGGGCCGGGCCCCGGTCACCGACGGCCTCGGCCTCGCGGCGGCCGGACTGGCCACCGACGCCCGGGGCTTCGTCGCCCCGGCCGACTGGTCCCGGCTGGAGACGGCCGTCCCCGGCGTCCACGTCGTCGGCGATCTGCTGCCCCCGCCGTCGCCCGGCCTGGCCCACGCCTCCTTCGCGGAGGGCCTGCTGGTCGCCGAGACCCTGGCGGGCCTCGCGCCCCGGCCCGTCGACTACGCGGCCGTGCCCCGCGTCACCTACTCCAGCCCGCAGACCGCCTCCGTGGGCCTCACCGAGGCCGCGGCGCGAGAACTGGGCCACCCGGTCCGGGCCGTCACGATGCCGCTGACCGCCACCGCCAAGGGCATGGTGCACGGCCAGGGCGGCATGGTGAAGGTCGTCGCCGAAGCCGCCGAAGCCGCCGGACAGGGCAGCGGCGGCCGGGTGCTGGGCGTCCACCTCGTGGGCCCGCACGTCTCCGAGATGATCGCCGAGAGCCAGCTCGTCGTCGGCTGGGACGCGGAGGCCGCCGACGTCGCCCAGCACGTCCACCCCCACCCGACGCTGTCGGAGGCGGTCGGCGAGGTCATGCTCGCCCTCGCGGGCCGGGGCCTCCACCAGCCGTAGCCGCGGGAAAACCGGTGGACCCACGCGTCCGGCGGGCCCTAGAGTCCCGGCAGACGTCCGAGAACCCGGAAAGGAGGGGCGAGAGATGAACCGCACCGACAGCACTGTCACCACTGTCCCGCGCTCCCGCCCCCTCCGCCGGGCGTCCTCCGTCTGACACCTCGTCCGACCGGGAGCGCGACCGCCCGCCTCCGGAAGGATCCCCATGACCTCCCTGGTCATCCGTGCCCTCACCGAGCACGACACCGCGCTCTTCACCACTCTCGACACCGGCCCCGCCCTCGTCGGCAGGGCCGCCTTCGGCCACACCTACGCGCCCGTCCACCTCGGCGGCGAGTACCGCCCCGACTGGACCTGGGTGGCGCTGCGCGACGGCCGCGTCGTCGCCCGCGCCGCCTGGTGGGGCGGGCCCGGCGACGAGGCGCCCAAGGCCCTCGACTGGTTCGACTTCGCCGACGGCGAGACCGAGGCGGCCGTCCAACTGCTGCGCACCGCCCCGCTGAGCGCCGAGTACGCCCTGCTCGCCCCGCCCGGCTGGCGCGACCGGCCGCGCGTACGGGCCGCCGTCGAGGCCCGTACGACGGCCGCCGAGGCCGCCGGGATGCGGCCGCTCGTCGAGCGGTACCGCTACGAGTGGACGCCCGCCTGCCCGCTGCCGGAACGCACCGGTCGCCTGGTGTACCGGCCCGAGCCGGACGACGCGGTGTTCCGTGACGCCGTGCGCCGCACCATGGACGGCACGCTGGACGCCCACGACCGCCGCACCATCGCCGGGTCGGGCCCGGACGCCGCGGCCGACGACATGATGGACTTCCTCCACTGGCTGCCGTCGCCCCGCGAATGGTGGCGGCTCGCCTTCACCCCCGCCGGAGACCTCGCCGGCCTCCACGTACCCGCCCACAACCCGGCCGGGCCCTGCGTCGGCTACATCGGCGTCGTCCCCGAGCGGCGCGGCCACGGCTACTCCCACGACCTGCTCGTGGACTGCACCCACGACCTGGCCGACTGGGGCGCCACGAGGATCGCGGCCGCCACGGACAAGGGCAACACCCCGATGGCGGCGAGCTTCGCGCGGGCGGGGTATCCGGTGACGCAGGAGCGGATCGACTTCGTGCCGGCGGATTAGGGAAACCGGTCCAGGAAACCGGTCTAAGGAAGCGGGAACCGGACGTCGGTGAGTCGTTCCGACAGTTCCCACAGGCGGCGGCCGGTCCCGGGATCGGCCGCCGCGGTGGACAGCGGCACCCGCGTCGGGCCGCCCCGCAGCTCGGCGAAGCCGTCCGGCCCGATGAACTCACCGCCCTGCGCGTCCGGGGCGGTGGCCGCGTACAGCTGGGGCAGCGCGCCCTGCTCGGGGCGCTGCGCGAGCGGGGCGAGGACGTGGCCGAACAGCACCTTCACCATGCCGACCGGCGAGCTCGTCTGGAGGTTGGTGGAGGTGTAGCCGGGGTGGGCGAGCACGCTGCGCACCGGGCTGCCGGCCGTGGTCAGCCTCCGGTGGAGTTCCCGTCCGAAGACGGCGTTGGCGAACTTCGACTGGTTGTAGAAGCCCATGGGCGAGTACGCGCGCTCGCCGGAAAGGTCGTCGAAGTGGAGGTGCCCCTGCCGGTGGTTGGCCGAACTCACCGTGACCACGCGGGGGTCGTCGCCCTTGGTCAGCAGGTCGAGCAGCAGGCCGGTGAGCGCGAAGTGGCCGAGGTGGTTGCAGGCGAACTGCAGCTCGTGGCCCTGGGCGCTCAGTGAGCGGGGCGGCGCCATCACGCCGGCGTTGTTGACGAGCACGTCCAGCCGCGGATGATCGGCGCGCACCTGATCGGCGAACGCCCGGACCGAATCGAGATCGGCCAGGTCGAGGCGGCGCACCTCAAGCCCGGCGCCGGGCTGCTCGGCGGTGATCTCTGCGGCGGCCCGGCGGCCCTTCGCCTCGTCGCGTACGGCGAGGATCACGTGCCCGCCCTTGCGGGCGAGTACCCGGGTGGTCGCCAGGCCGAGGCCGCTGTTGGCCCCGGTGACGACGAACACCCGCTCGGCCTGGTCCGGGATCTGATCGGCGGTCCAGCGCTGCTGCTTCGTCATGCGGCACACGTTGCCGTTTGTGTCACTCGGTGTCAATAGGTCACTGGGTGACATGGATGGCATCGCGGTAGGATCGCCGGGTGAGCACCCGCCCCGAAGTCACCCTGGCCCAGCGCAAACGCCAGCTCGTCGCCAATGAGTTGAGCGAAGCGGCGCTGCAGCTGCTGGCGCTGAAGGGGTTCGACGCGGTCACCATCGACGAGATCGCGGCCACCGCCGGCGTCTCCAAGCGGACGTTCTTCCGGTACTTCGCCTCCAAGGAGGACGTGGTCGTCCAGTTCCTGGCCGGCATGGGCACCGACATGCGCGCGGCGCTGGCGTCCCGCCCCGCCAAGGAGCGGCCGTCCGTGGCCCTGCGGCACACCGTGTGGGTCTCCATGGCCGCCTGCGCCGACCATTCCGACAGGGCACTGCGCGTGGTCCAGCTGATCCTGCGCACCCCCGCCCTGCGCGCACGCTTCCTGGAGCACCAGGACCAGTGGCGCGACGGCCTGGCGGCGGAGCTGGCGCAGCGCCTGGGGCTCGACCCCGGCACCGATCTGTACCCGCAGCTGGCCGCCGGGATGGCGCTCACCGCCTTCGACGCCGTGCTGCGACGGTGGAGCGGCAGCGACGCCGCCGAGGACCCCGCCGAACTGACCGACCGGGCCTTCGCCACGATCGCCCCGGCGCTGGACGCCCTCGGGTGAGCCGTCGGGGCTGAAGCCGGCCCGGCCGGGAAAACTCCCCTCATCGAGAGGAGCCGCCGTGCTGTTCGAGGTGTGGGCACCGCAGGCCCGGCGCGTCGCCCTGGTGGCGGACGGCCGGACGTACGCCATGGACGCCGACCCGGCCCGCCCCGGCCGGTGGCGGGGCGAGGCCCCCGCCGGGCACGGCACCCGCTACGGCTTCGCCCTCGACGGCGGCCCGCCCCGGCCCGACCCCCGCTCGCGCCGGCAGCCGGACGGTCCGGACGGGCTCAGCGCCGTCGTCGACTTCGCCCGCTTCGCCTGGCGGCATCCATGGCCCGGCCGGGGGCTGCCCGGCGCGGTCCTCTACGAGCTCCACACCGGCACGTACACCCGCGAGGGCACCTTCGACGCGGCGGCCGCGCGGCTGCCCCACCTCGCGGACCTGGGCGTCACGCACGTGGAGCTGATGCCCGTCTGCCCCTTCCCCGGCCGGCACGGCTGGGGGTACGACGGGGTGGCGCCCTGGGCCGTGCACGAGCCCTACGGCGGCCCGGACGGGCTGCGGCGCTTCGTGGACGCCGCGCACGGCCTCGGCCTGGGCGTCGTCCTCGACGTCGTCCACAATCACCTGGGCCCGTCGGGCAATCACCTGCCCGCGTACGGCCCGTACTTCACCGACACCCACCACACCCCCTGGGGCGCGGCCGTCAACCTGGACGCCCCCGGATCCCCGGAGGTGCGGGCGTACCTCATCGGCAGCGCCCTGGCCTGGCTGCGCGACTACCGGCTCGACGGGCTGCGGCTGGACGCCGTGCACGCGCTCGCCGACACCGGCCCCCGGCACTTCCTCGCCGATCTGTCAGCCGCCGTCGACGAGCTGGCCGGACACCTCGGCAGACCGCTGTTCCTCGTCGCCGAGTCCGACCTCAACGACCCGGCCACCACCACCCCGCGCGACACGGGCGGCCACGGCCTCCACGCCCAGTGGAACGACGACTTCCATCACGCCCTGCACACCGCGCTCACCGGCGAGTCCCAGGGCTACTACGCCGACTTCGCCGCCGACCCGGCCCACGCCCTCGCCAAGACCCTGCGCGGCGGCTTCTTCCACGACGGCACCCACTCCGCCTTCCGCGCCCGCCCCCACGG
>NZ_JAILXP010000115.1 GCF_020740895.1 Streptomyces sp. UNOB3_S3
CTCCTGGCCCACGGCCCTCGACATCCCGCCCACCGGCGCGCTCGACCTCTGGCTGCTGTGCCTCCCCGGGCCGTGGCTCGGCGCCACCGCCCTCGACGAGACCCCGCTCGACGCCCAGGAACGCGCCAGGGCCGACTCGTTCGCCCACCCCTTCGACCGCGCGGGCTATGTGGCAGCACATCTGACGCTGCGTCGGATCCTCGGGGCGTATCTGGACACCGCCCCCGGCGCGGTGGACCTCGTCCGCGAGGCGTGCCCCTGCTGCGGCGGGCCCCACGGCAGGCCGGCCGCGCCCGGCGCGCCCTTCTTCTCCCTGGCGCGCGGCGACGGGCTGGTGCTGATCGGCGTCGCCGCCGCCCCCGTGGGCGTGGCCGCCGAACGGCTCACGGCCGTCCACACGGTGACCGGGGCCGCCCGTTGCCTCCACCCCGCCGAGCACCGCGAGGTCATGTCCGCCCCCGTGGTGCGCCGCCCCGCGGTCCACTCCCGGCTGCGGGTCCGCAAACGCGCCTATCTCAAGGGGCTGGGCGCGGGCCTGGGCCGCTCCCCCGCCCTCGACTACGTGGGCAACGGCGGCCCGGACACACCCCCGTGGCCGGCCGGCTGGACGATCGTCGACGTACCGGCCGGCACCGCTTCGGCGGCCGCGGCGGTGCGCGGCGAGCTCACGGTCCGCTACGACGTCAGGCGGCTCGGCCCCGAGGGCCTCGCCGCCTGAACGTCACCCGCGTCGCGGGCGGTTCGTCACTTCTTGATCGTCCACTCCGCGGTCTCCTTGGCGAAGCCGGAGTCCGGGGTGAAGCTGATGGTCTTGACCTTGGCGGTCTCGGGCATCGAGACCACCACGTAGCCGAGGGCCTTCTGGCCCGCGGTGAGCTTGACCGTGGCGGGCATGTTGGCGCCGGCGGTGGTGGAGCCGATGGAGTGGGTGTAGGCCTGGCCTCCCTCGTCCGTGACCTTCACACCGTTGGCCGGGCTGTCGTCGTACACCTCCTTGCCGGTGTTGACGATCTCCAGCTGGGCGGCGACCCAGCGCTTGCCCGCCGAGGGCTTCATGAACTTGTTGTCGCTCTGGGCCGGGTCGGCGAAGTTCTTCAGGGTGACGGCGATCTGGGCGCCGTTCTTGGCCTTGATGGTGACGGTGTTGCCGACGACCCCGTCCTGGCCGGCGGACCCCTTGTCCGCCCCGCCCTGGCCGGCGCCACCCTTGTCGGCGCCGCCCTTGTCGGCGCCGCCGCCCTTGCCCGGGTCGGGAGCGACGGCGCCCTGGCCGGCGCTCGCGCTGCTGTCGGGCTTGGCGTCGACACCGTCGCTGTTGCAGGCGGTGGCGGTGGCGGCGAGTGCGATCACGATCGCGGCGGTGGAGAGCTGACGACGCATCGGTGTATCCCCCGTGGTGGTTCGGTTTTTGACGTGCACATTCTTACTGGCAGGTCAGAGCCGTTTTCGCCAATCAGGGGGCCTGTGGGCTTCCTGTGACACTCGAGTGATCAAACCGTGGCGGTGATTCCACCGCGACCGGGGGCCAATCGGGCCTATCGGATCGGCATCCCCGAGATGGCCCGTGCGATCACCAGGCGCTGGATCTCGCTCGTGCCCTCGAAGACCGAGTAGATCGCGGCGTCCCGGTGCATCCGCTCCACCGGGTAGTCGCGGGTGTAGCCGTTGCCGCCGAGGATCTGCATGGCCTGGGCCGTGACCTGTTTGGCGGTCTCGCCCGCGAAGAGTTTGGACATCGAGCCCTCCGCCGCGGTGAAGGGGCGGCCGGCCGTGGCCATCCAGGAGGCGCGCCACACCAGCAGGCGGGCGGCGTCGATCCGGGTGCGCATGTCGGCGAGCTGGAAGGCGACGCCCTGGTTGTCGATGATCGGGCGGCCGAACTGGACGCGCGTGCGGGCGTAGTCGAGGGCCACCTCGTAGGCGGCGCGGGCGATGCCCACGGCCTGGGCGCCGACGGCCGGGCGGGACGCCTCGAAGGTGGCCATCGCGGCGTTGCCGCCGCGCTCGGCGCCGCTCGCGCGCTCGCGGGCGCGGGCGAGGCGCTCGTCCAGCCGCTCCTTGCCGCCGAGGAGGCAGTGGCCCGGGACCCGGACGCCCTGGAGGACGACCTCGGCGGTGTGGGAGGCGCGGATGCCGTGCTTGCGGAACTTCTGGCCCTGGGTGAGGCCGGGGGTGCCGGGCGGGACGACGAACGAGGCGTGGCCCCTGGCCCCGAGCCCCGGGTCGACCACGGCGACGACGACGTGGACGTCGGCGATGCCGCCGTTGGTGGCCCACGCCTTGACCCCGTCGATCACCCACTCGTCCCTGGCCTCGTCGTGACGGGCACGGGTGCGCATGGCCGAGACGTCCGAGCCCGCGTCGGGCTCGGAGGAGCAGAACGCGGCGATCTTCACATCGTTCGCGTCGCCGTACATCTGCGGCACCCAGGTGCCTATCTGCTCGTCGGTGCCGTTGGTGAAGACGCTGACCGCCGCGAGCCCCGTGCCGGTGATCGCGAGGCCCAGGCCCGCGTCGCCCCAGAAGAGCTCCTCCATGGCCACCGGGATCCCCAGGCCCGTGGGGTCGAAGAACCGCCGGGCGTAGAAGTCCAGCGAGTAGAGCCCGATCCGGGCGGCCTCGCGGACCACCGGCCAGGGGAATTCCTCCCGTTCGTCCCACTCCGCGGCGGCGGGTCGCATCACCTCGGCGGCGAAGCCGTGGACCCAGTCCCGGACGGTCTCCTGCTCGTCGCTCAGCTCCGGCCCGAAGGCGGCCATGTCCCCTCCCAACATGCGCTACTCGCGGTAACGGCAGTATGTTACCCACGGGTAAAGCCTGTCAACGGACCGCCACCCGAATCCGCTGTGTGGATCGGGTGTTACTTTGCGCAGGCATTTCGAATCACTGGGGCGGGGAGAGACGTCTGATGGAGACCAGTCAGCGAGAAGAGCAGCACAAGGCGGCGGAGCAGCGCCGGAAGGAGCTGCTGGAGGCCGCGGACCGGGTGGTGCTGCGGGAGGGACCGGGGGCGTCGATGAACGCCATCGCGGCGGAGGCGGGGATCACCAAACCCATCCTCTACCGGCATTTCGGCGACAAGGGGGGCCTGTACCGGGCGCTGGCCGTGCGCCACACCGACGCCCTGCTCGCCGGGCTGCGGGAGGCGCTGGACGCGCCCACCAACCGGCGTGAGCGGGTGGAGACGACGCTGGACAGCTATCTGGCGGCCATAGAGGCACGGCCCCAGGTCTACCGCTTCCTGATGCACCCGGCCGACGAGGGCCAGCCCTCCGACCAGGGCTTCGACGTCGGCCGGCACTCGGCGCCGCTGCTGCGGCGCATGGGCGAGGAGCTGGCGCAGGTCATAGCCGAGCGCGTGGACCTCGGCCCGGACGGGGAGGAGCTGGCACGGGCGTGGGGCCACGGCATCGTCGGCATGATGCACGCCGCCGGCGACTGGTGGCTGCGGGAGCGCCCCTTCCCGCGCGAGCAGCTCGTCCGCTACCTCGCGGACCTGCTGTGGGGCCGCCTGGCCACGTCGGGCGACCGGGCGGACGGGCCGGGGTTCTGACGGGCGTCAGCCCACGCGGCCGAGGGCCGGGGCGGGCGCCCCGGCCGGGGCCGGGGACAGCCCGGCCCGCCGTGCCGCCCGCAGGGCGCGCCACTGCCGGAGCCCCGTGAGGTGGTCGAGGTACAGCCCGCCGTCGAGGTGGTCGCACTCGTGCTGGAGGCACCGCGCGAAGAAGCCGGTGCCCCGCACCGTGACCGGGGAGCCGTCCAGGCGCACGCCCTCGACGACGGCCTCGTCGTAGCGCGGGGTGCCCGCCTCGATGCCCGGCACGGACAGACAGCCCTCGGGGCCGCGGATCACGGGGCCGTCGGTGGCGACGAGCCGGGGGTTGACGACATGGCCCAGATGGCGGCGGTCCTCGTCGTCGGGGCAGTCGTAGACGAAGACGCGCAGCGGCACGCCCACCTGGTTGGCCGCGAGGCCGACGCCGCCCGCCGCGTACATGGTCGCGAACATGTCCTCGACGAGCCGGGCGAGGTCCTCGTCAAACGCCGTGACCTCCTCGCAGGGTGCCGCGAGACCCCGGTCTCCGAGCAGCCTCATGGGCCGCACACGTCCTGAACTGCCGGGAATGGTGCCTCGTCGCATGCGCTCCAGCCTACGTTCCCCGGGCCGCGGGTTCGGGCCCGCGGCCGGATCTCGATAGGCTGATCCCCGACCGGAGTCTCCTGGCCGGCCCTCGGCACTGAGGGGGCGTTCCACCGGCTGACCAGGATTTACGGCCCGGCGCCGAACAAGGAGGACTAGGACGATGGCAGGCAACTCGGGGCCGCTGTCGCCGCGGGCCAAGCTCGCCGTGACGGCGGGCAAGGCGGCTGCGGCGGTGTCGCGCGCAGCGGGCCGCGGCAGCGGGTCGGTGATCGGCGGCAAGGTCGCGCTCAAGCTCGACCCCGACCTGCTGGCCCGGCTGGCAACCCACCTGGACGTGATCCTGGTGTCGGCCACCAACGGCAAGACGACCACGACCCGGCTGATCGCCGAGGCGCTGCGGGCCAGCGGTCCGGTGGTGTCCAACGCCCTGGGCGCGAACATGCCCGCGGGCATCACCTCCGCCCTGGCGGGCGGCTCGGACGCGCGCTACGGCGTGATCGAGGTGGACGAGAAGTACCTGGCGGGAGTCGCGCGCGACACCTCGCCCAAGGCCATAGCGCTGCTGAACCTCTCGCGCGACCAGCTGGACCGCGCCGCGGAGACCCGCATGCTGGCCGAGAAGTGGCGTGAGGGCCTGACCGGCACCAAGGCCGTGATCATCGCCAACGCGGACGACCCGCTGATCGTGTGGGCGGCGTCCTCGTCGCAGAACGTGGTGTGGGTGGCCGCCGGCCAGGAGTGGAAGGACGACGCCTGGTCTTGCCCCTCCTGCGGTGGTGTGATGCAGCGCCCGGGCGACGACTGGTTCTGCGGCGAGTGCGGCTTCCGCCGGCCGACGCCGAGCTGGGCGCTGTCGGGGGACTACGTCCTCGACCCGCACGGCTCCGCCTGGCCCATCCACCTCCAGCTGCCGGGCCGGGCCAACAAGGCCAACGCCACCACCTCGGCCGCCGTGGCCGCGACCTTCGGCGTGCCGCCGCAGGTGGCGCTGGAGCGGATGTACCAGGTGCAGGCCGTGGCCGGCCGGTACGACGTGGTGAGCTACCAGGGCCGTGAGGTGCGGCTGCTGCTGGCGAAGAACCCGGCCGGCTGGCTGGAGACCTTCTCGCTGATCGACGGGCCGCCGGCACCGGTGATCCTGTCGGTGAACGCCCGCGGCGCGGACGGCACCGACACCTCGTGGCTGTGGGACGTGGACTACACCCGGCTCGCCGGGCACCCGATCATGGTCATCGGCGACCGCAAGCTGGACCTGGCCGTGCGCCTGGAGGTCGCGGGCGTGGACTTCCGGGTCTGCGAGACGTTCGACGAGGCGGTGCAGATGGCCCCGCCCGGCAAGGTCGAGGTCATCGCGAACTACACCGCCTTCCAGGACATCCGCCGCGTCGTCGGCAACTGACCCACGGCAGCACTCAAAGGATTGTGAGCATGAGCCAGAACAGTCTGCGTGTGGTGTGGGTCTACCCCGACCTGCTCAGCACCTACGGCGACCAGGGCAACGTCCTGGTCCTGGAGCGCCGCGCCCATCAGCGCCGCCTGGACGTCCAGCGCGTGGACGTCCGCTCCGACCAGCAGATCCCCACCTCGGGTGACATCTACCTGATCGGCGGCGGCGAGGACCGGCCGCAGCGGCTGGCGGCCGAGCGGCTGCGCCGCGACGGCGGTCTCAACCGGGCCGTCGCCAATGGCGCGATCGTCTTCTCGGTCTGCGCCGGGTACCAGATCCTGGGCCACGAGTTCATCAACGACCTGGGCCGGCGCGAGCAGGGCCTGGGCCTGCTGGACGTCATCAGCACCCGGGGCGAGGGCGAGCGCTGCGTCGGCGATGTGCTCGGCGACATCGACCCCCAGCTGGGCCTGCCCCCGCTGACCGGGTTCGAGAACCACCAGGGCGTCACCCACCTGGGCCCGACGGCCCGCCCGTTCGCCCGGGTCCGTTTCGGCAACGGCAACGGCAACGGCGACGGCACCGAGGGCGCGTTCAACGACACCGTCTTCGGTACGTACATGCACGGCCCGGTCATGGCCCGCAACCCGCATATCGCGGACATGCTGATCAAGCTGGCGCTGGACGTCAACGCCCTGCCGCCGGTCGACGACCGCTGGTACGAGGCGCTGCGCGCCGAGCGGATCGCCGCGGCGACACAGCCCGCATAGCGGACGGTCGTGATCCCCGCCGCCCCGACGGTTTAGGGTGGCGGGGATTCCCACCGGACGACGGGGTCCGGTCCTTCAGCGGCCCCTCGGGGCCCCGACCCAAAAGGTCCCCCTGTCATGCGCATCGGTGTGCTCACCTCCGGCGGCGACTGCCCCGGGCTCAACGCCGTCATCCGTTCCGTGGTCCACCGCGCGGTCGTGGACCACGGCGATGAGGTCATCGGTTTCCACGACGGCTGGCGCGGTCTGCTGGAGGGCGACCACCGGCCGCTGGACCTGGAGTCCGTGGCCGGCATCCTCGCCACCGGCGGCACCGTCCTCGGCTCCTCCCGGGTACGGCCCGAGGATCTGCGCGGCGGCGTGGAGCGCGCCCGTGAGCACGTGGCCGCGCTCGGCCTGGACGCCGTCATCCCCATCGGCGGCGAGGGCACCCTCAAGGCAGCCCGGCTGCTGTCGGACGCGGGGCTGCCGATCGTCGGCGTCCCCAAGACCATCGACAACGACATCGCCTCGACCGATGTCACCTTCGGCTTCGACACGGCCGTGGGCGTGGCCACGGAGGCCCTGGACCGGCTGAAGACGACCGCCGAGTCCCATCAGCGGGTGCTGATCGTGGAGGTGATGGGCCGCCACACCGGCTGGATCGCCCTCCAGTCGGGCATGGCCGCCGGCGCCCACGCGATCGTGGTGCCGGAACGGCCCTTCGACATCGACGAGCTGACGGCGGTCGTCGGCAAGCGCTTCGAGGCGGGGAAACGATTCGCCATCGTGGTCGTCGCGGAGGGCGCCAAGCCGCGCCCGGGCTCGATGGAGTTCGAGACCGGCGGCACGGACGTCTACGGCCACGAGCGCTTCGCCGGCGTCGCCCGGCAGCTGGCCGGGGAGCTGGAGCGCCGCCTGGACAAGGAGGCCCGTCCCGTCATCCTCGGCCATGTGCAGCGCGGCGGCACCCCCACCGCGTACGACCGGGTGCTCGCCACCCGCTTCGGCTGGCACGCCGTGGAGGCCGCGCACCGGAGCGCGTTCGGGATGATGACGGCGCTGCGCGGCACGGACATCACGCTGGTGCCGCTGGCCGAGGCCACCGAGCGGCTGAAGACGGTTCCGGCCGAACGCTACGCCGAGGCGGACTGCGTGCTCTGATCCGGTCCCCGGGGCGCCCCCGGCCGTGGGCCCGCCCCGGGGCGCCTCTACTCTGGTCCAGGCGCATCGGTGCGAAATGGGAGAGAGTGGATGGATCACGGCGGGCACGGCATGCCCGGTATGCACGGCATGATGCACATGGACATGCCGCCGTTCACGCTGGGCCGCGGTCTGCAATTCAGCAATGAGCCGTTCTTCATGATCGGCTGCCTGCTGGGGCTGGGCCTCTACGGCTGGGGCGTGGTGCGACTGCGGAGACGCGGCGACGCCTGGCCGTGGGGCCGGGTGGTGGCGTTCACCCTGGGCGTGCTGAGCGTGGCGCTGGTGATGTGCACCAAGCTCAACGACTACGGCATGGTCATGTTTAGCGTGCACATGGTGCAGCACATGGTCATCAGCATGCTCTCCCCGATCCTGCTCCTCCTGGGCGCCCCGGTGACGCTGACCCTGCGCGCCCTGCCCGCGGCGGGCCGCGGCCGCAAGGGGCCGCGCGAGTGGCTGGTGGCCCTGCTGCACAGCCGCTACATGCGGATCATCACCCACCCGGCGTTCACGATCCCGATGTTCATCGCGAGCCTCTACGCGCTGTACTTCACCCCGCTCTTCGACTTCCTGATGGAGACGAGGACCGGGCACATCGCGATGATGGTCCACTTCCTGGCGGTGGGCCTGGTGTTCTTCTGGCCGATCATGGGTGTGGACCCGGGCCCGCACCGGCCCGGCTATGTGATGCGGATGCTGGAGCTGTTCGCGGGCATGCCCTTCCACGCCTTCTTCGGCATCGCGCTGATGATGGCCTCGGAGCCGATGATCGGCACGTATATGCACCCGCCGGCCTCGCTGGGCATCGACGCGCTGGACGACCAGAAGGCGGGCGGCGGCATCGCCTGGGCCTTCAGCGAGATCCCGTCGGTCCTGGTGCTGCTGGCGCTGGTGTACCAGTGGTACCGCTCCGAGCAGCGGCAGGCCAAGCGGTCCGACCGCGCGGAGGAGCGCAGCGGCGACAAGGAGCTCCAGGCCTACAACGCCTATCTGGCCTCGCTCCACACCAAGGGGCAGCAGGGCTAGCCGACGGCGGTATGGCGGTACGGACCGCGGTGGGGAGACGATGGTCTCCTGACCGCGGTCCGCGCGTATGTACGGCCGTTTCGTTCCGTCCTATGGCGGGGCCGCCGTGGAGGAGGTGCGGGATGCCCGGATCGACGAGGGCCATGGCGGGACTCACGGTCGGGGGGCTGGTCCTGGTGACCGCCTACTCGGTGACGATCGGCAGCGACGGCTGGCTGTGGTTCGCCTGGGTCGTGCTGGGTGTGGCGACGATCGGCGCGATGGCGACGCGCGGGGCGTGAATGCTGAGCGCCGGCCCTGGGCAGGCGCTCAGAAGCGGAAGACCGCTCCCGTGGCCGCCTCCAGGAGGCAGAGGTTGGGGTAGGTCCGCCGCCAGGCCACCGTGGTGCCGTGCCATGCCCCGTCGGCGGTGGCGGTGACCGGGTCGTCCTCCCGGGTGCACACCCGGCCGGTGTCGGCGGGGAGCGTATCGGGGCGGCCGCCCGCCCGTTCCAGGTCCGCGCAGGCCTCGGCCGCGTGGGGGTGGTGGCCGCCCGTGCCGGGGCAGACGAGCCGGACGCCGCGGATCCAGGTGTTCCGTGCGCCGGAGATCGTGAGGAGGAGCTGTCCCGCCTCGTTCGTTCCGGTGCCCGCCGCTGTCGGGGGCAGTGCGAGCAGCGCGGTGGCGGTCGCGGTGAGGGTCGCCGCCGCTGTCGCGGTGGTGGTGCGTACGGACATGGGGGTGCCTCCCGGGCGCGGTCGTGCCGGTCAGGGCACCGCGCGGGGCCGCCGTGCGGCAAGTGACGGCACCGGCCCGTCGCCCGTGTGGGGGGAGGCGGCCACCCGGTCGGCGGCCGGGCCGAAGGGGAAAATCCCTCGCGGCGGACGGCCGCCCTCCGTACGCTCCCGTCCGTACAAAAGGCTTCTGACAAGGGGGAACGCAATGAGCGCACGGCTGCGCGAGGTCGCACGGGTGACGGAGTCGATCGTCGCCGACGGGGGCTATACGACACCGGGCGGCCGGTGGGCGGACATCGCCGAGGCGGTCGGGGCGGCCTGCCGGGGGACGCGGCTGTACGGCCCGGAGCCGGTGGCCGTACCGCCGGTGGAACCCGTGGCGGCGACGGTCTTCGAGGTGACGGCCGAGGGCAGCCTGGACGCGTCGCGTCGCCTGGCGGCGGACGGCGGCGTCGCGGTGCTCAACTTCGCCTCCGCCCGCAACCCCGGCGGCGGCTACCTCAACGGCGCCCAGGCGCAGGAGGAGGCGCTGTGCCGGGGCTCGGCCCTGTACACCTGTCTGCGCGAGGTCCCGGAGTACTACGCCGCCCACCGCGCGGACCCCAGCCCCTTCTACAGCGACCGGGTCATCCACTCCCCCGGCGTGCCGGTCTTCCGCGACGACCGTGACGGGCTCCTGGAGACCCCGTACACGGTGGGCTTCCTGACCTCCCCGGCCCCCAACGCCGGGGTGATCGCCCAGCGCACGCCGGAGCTCACTGCCCGGATCCCGGCGGCACTGGACGAGCGCGCGGGCCGGGTGCTGGAGGTGGCCGCCGCGCACGGCTACCGCCGGCTGGTCCTCGGGGCGTGGGGATGCGGGGTCTTCCGCAACGACCCGGGGCAGGTCGCGGCGGCGTTCGCCGGGCATCTCACGGGCACGGGCCGCTTCGCGGACCGTTTCGCGCACGTCGTCTTCGCGGTCCTCGACCGGCGCGCGGACTCGCCGACCCGGGCGGCCTTCGCGTCGGTGTTCGCGGCGGGCGGTCGCTGACGCGAGGGAGCGGGGCCCTCGGTCAGGCCCGCTCCCCCATCATCTCGGCGACGAGGAACGCCAGGTCGAGGGACTGGGCCCGGTCGAGCCGGGTGCCATGGGCGGTCCCGGCGGCCCGGTCGCCGGTCAGCGCCACGTGGATGCCGCCGGCGTGGGTGCCGCAGGACCGGTGGACCTCGAAGAAGCCCCGGACCTCGTCGAGGAGGGCGTCGAAGTCGTGGACCGCCCGCCCGCCGGCCGTCCGGACGGTGTTGCCGTGCACGGGGTCGCAGACCCAGGCGGGCTTCGCGCCCTCCCCCTCGGCCTTGCGCACCAGCGCGGGCAGCCGGTCCCGGACGGCTTCGGCGCCCATCCGGGCGATGAAGGTGAGCCTGCCGGGGACACGGTCCGGGTCGAGCCGGTCGAGGCAGGCGAGGACGGCGTCCGGGTCGGCGCCGGGGCCGAGCTCCACGGCGACGGGGTTGTGGATCCGGGACAGGTACGCGAGGTGCTCGCCGTCCGCGCCGTGGCCGGGCAGGGCGGTCCACAGCAGGTGGGCGCTGGTCGCGTAGGGCAGGCCGGTGCGGCCGTCGGTGCGGGTGAGCGCCTCTTCGTAGTCGAGCCGCCGTCCCTCGTGGCCCGCGAAGAACTCGACGGTGTGGACCTCCTTGGGATCGACCCCGCACGCGTGCATGAAGCGCAGCGAGCGCTCGATCCCGTCGGCGAGCTCCGCGTAGCGGCGACGGGCCGGGGAATCGGTCACGAACCCGCGGTTCCACTCGTGCACCTGGTGGAGGTCGGCATGGCCTCCGATGCCGAAGGCGCGTACGAGGTTGAGCGTAGTGGCCGACGCCTCGTACATCCGGTGCAGCCGGTGGGAGCCGGGGTCGCCCGGGCCGGCGGGCTCGCCGAAGTCGACCCGGCCGAAGTCGACCCGGCCGACCTTGACCACCGGGACCGAGGCCGCGTAGGTGAGGACCACGGCCATCTGGAGGAGCGTACGGAGGATGCCGCCGACGGAATCGGCGGTCGTCCCGTCGAAACTCCGGGCGCTCTCGCCCCCTTGCAGCAGGAACGCCTCGCCGCGGGCGACAGCCGCGAGCCGGTCCCGCAGCCGGTCGCACTCCTCGGCGAAGACGAGCGGGGGCAGATCCTGGAGCGGCCCGGCCGTCACCGGCGGTCCGGCCTGCGGCAGTGGAGTCATGTCCCCGTCCCTGGGCGGGCCGGCCGCACGCGGCGGCCGGCGGGATGTCCGGCCCAGGAATTCCAGCCCACGCGCCGGTCCCCGTCAAGAACCCCTGGCGGCGCCGCGGCGGGTGTCGAGTGCCGGGTGTCGCCGAGTGGTACGCGGGCTACGGAACCCGCTCGGGACCGTTCAAGAGAGGGGGCCGGACCAGTAGGCGTCCTGCCACCGCTTTCCATCAGGGCTGAACTCGACCTCGGCCTTGTCGGCCGCGTCGGGCGGCAGCGAGAAGGCGTACTTGCCGACGGCTTCCTTGCCGGGCAGGACGTAGCCGGTGATGACCTTCTGGCGTCCGCTTCCGTCGATCACCAGCTCCGTGGAAGCACCGTTGGCATCGTTGACCCGGGGCAGCCCCGTCTCGACCGGGAGCCGCTCCGTGCCGGTGTTGACGACGGTGACCGTCACCTCGACGGCCTTGTTCCCCTTCGCGTGGCCGAGTACGTAGTCGCTCGGGGTGAACGGCTCCGGCTTGGCCACCGTGACCTTCAGGCCGTTCCCGAACGTGTACGACTGACCGAACGACAGGTGCCTGGCCTTCTCCTCCGCCTTCCGCTTCTCCTCCTCCGCGGCGGCCGACGCCTTGTCCTTCCTGTCCTTCGCACGCCTGTCGTCGGCGACCTCCTTCACCGCCACCGCGGCGAGCACGCCGCCGCCGGCCGAGATCAGGAGACCGGCCACGCCCAGGATCACCCCGGCCAGCGCCATCGCCCTGTTGGTCGCCAGCCCCTTGCGCGCGTAGCTCAGTCCGACGAAGCCGAAGATCACGGCCAGCAGGGCCGGCAGCCAGGACAGCCAGAACAGGACGACGGCCAGGCCGAGGACCACGCCGATGATGCCGAGCACCAGGGCCGTGATACCCATGCCGTTGCGCGCCTGCGGCACCATCGGTATCGGGTACGGCGGCCAGTACGGAGCGGCCGGTCCCACCGGCCGGGGGCCCCACGGATTCTGGCCGGCCGGCACCTGGTCCACGGGATCCCGGTCCACAGGATTCTGGTCGCCGGGATTCTGGTCGCCGGGCGGAGCGGGCGTGCTCATGCGAAGTCCTTCAAGCAGGTCGAATCGGCGGATCAACGACACTACCAGCCGTTTTTACCGAGCCGTGGTCGAGTCGAATCACGCAGCGGTCGAGCTCTGCAAAGGAAGGCGCCTGAAGGGCTGTTTCACTGGAATTTCACCCTGCGCTGCCAGAGTGACGGCCGGCACGGGGACGGGCACGCGGATTGCCTCGTGCCGCGCTGGAGGTGTCGGAGCACGCGGCGTCTGCCCGGGGCTCCGGTCACTGCCGTGTGCGGAGAAGGGAGCGTGAGGTGGACCACCAGTACGCGGCCCATTGTGTGCCAGGCACGCCTTTCTACGAGCAGTTGGACCGGGCGTCCGCCCCCTCCGATGCGGCGTCTGCCGCTCCCTTCGCGGCTGTTGGACGCCCACTGCCCAAGGGATGGCGGTCGGCCCGGCACGGAGACTGGCTGCACCTCTTTCCGGACTGGTTATCGGCAGATGAGTCGGCCTTCCCCAAACAGGGATGGAAGATTCATGTGTCGGCCACTGACGAGGGCGCGGAAAAGACCGCCGAAGACGTCTGGGACTACTGTGTTCCGCGGGGAATCCCGTTCAAATTCGTGCGGGGACCGCACCTGTGGAGACTGCGGAACGCCAAGTACGCGCCCCGCGACGGCAGCGGGAAGCTCATCACCGTCTATCCGGTCGACGACGTGCGGCTGCACACCGTGCTCAAGGAGCTGCACGAGATCATCGGTGGCCGTCCGGGTCCGTACGTCCTCACCGATCTGCGCTGGGCGGAGGGGCCGCTGTACGTACGGTACGGCGCCTTCGTCCGTCGTGACTGCGTGGACGACCGGGGCAGGCTCGTATCGGCGGTGGAGGACGATCAGGGGCGTCTCGTCCCCGACCATCGGGCGCCGGCGTTCCACGTCCCGACGTGGGTGAGGATGCCCTCCTTTCTCGAACCTCATCTGGCCGTCCGCGAAAGTACGCTCCTCGCCGGGCTGCCGTACCGGATCGAGGCCGCCTTGCACTACTCCAACGGCGGCGGCGTCTATCGTGCCACCGACACTCGCGACGGGCGGACCGTGATCCTCAAGGAAGGACGCCCTCATGCCGGGATCGCCGCCGACGGTTCCGATGCGATCGCACGGTTGGAGCGGGAGAAGGCCGCATTGGAGATGCTGGCCGGCCTCGGGGTCGCACCGGCGGCGCGCGATTGGTTCGCCCTCGGCGGCCACCGTTTCCTCGTCATGGATTTCGTCGAGGGCCGTGCGCTCAATTCCTTCTTCGCTCGTCGGCATCCCCTGCTGACGGCCGATCCTGATCCCGGGGCCGTCGCCGAGTACACGGACTGGGCACTGCGTATCCATCACGCCGTCGAAAAGGCGGTGTGGGCGATGCACGGCAGGGGCTTGTGCTTCAACGATCTACATCCGTCCAACATCATGGTGTCACCGGACGAACAGTCCGTTACCCTCATCGACTTCGAAGCAGCCGCTCCACCGGCGAAGTCCGGCCGCCAGATCGCTGCTCATCCGGGCTTCATCGCACCGCCCGGCCGCACGGGCACCGAGGTGGACCGGTATACCCTGGCCTGTCTCCGGCTCGCTTTGTTCATTCCTCTGACCTCGCTCTTCGCCATCGATCGCGGCAAGGCGAGCCATTTCGCCGAGATCGTCGCCGAACACTTCCCCGACGTACCACAGGGGTTCCTCCGGGAAGCCGTCGCCGAGATCGCCTCGGGCGCACTCCCGGAACCGGACGCCGGCAGCCGGTCGGCCCCGCGTTCGCCGAGCGCTCCCATTCCGGATTCGCGCTCCGAACACTGGTCCCCGGACTTGCCGGAACCCGGGAACTGGCCGCACGGTCGTGACTCGATGGTGCGTGCCATTCTGGCCTCCGCCACTCCCGACCGGGACGACCGGCTCTTCCCCGGCGACATCGCACAGTTCTCCGACGGCGGCGGGCTCGGCCTGGCCCACGGTGCGGCGGGGGTGCTCTACACGCTGGCCGAGAGCGGTGCCGAGCGGTACGAGGAAGGGGAGCGATGGCTGCTCGACCACATCGACCCGCTGCCGCCGAATACGCCCATGGGCCTGTACAACGGTCTGGCCGGCGTCATCCTCACCCTCGATCGTCTGGGCCACACCCGGTCCGCGCTCGATCTCACCGAGTCCCTGCTCGGCTACGACTGGCGTCTTCTTCCCTCGGACCTGAACAGCGGTCTGGCCGGAATCGGCCTCCTCTTCGATCACCTCGCCCACGCCACCGGCGAGCAGACCTTCCACGAGCGAGCCACCGAAGCCGCGCGGATCGTCGCCGACCGACTCGCCACCCGCGAACGTCGCGGGCCCGCGCGCCGGCGTGCCGGACTCCTTCACGGCGCCACCGGCCCCGCCCTGCTCTTCCTGCGGCTGTACGAACGTACCGGCGCACCCGCTCTGCTCGGCCTCGCTCGCGACGCCCTGGACCTGGATCTCGCACAATGCACACCCATGGCCGGCGGCGCTCTGGGAGTGAATGAGGGCTGGCGCATCACGCCGTCCCTCGGCATCGGCAGCGTCGGCATCGGCGCGGTCCTCGACGACTACCTCGCCCACGCGCCCGAGCAGGCCGCCGAACTCGCCGGGACCCGCACGGGAATCCTGCTCGCCGCCCGGTCCCGCTCCTACACTCAGCCGGGGTTGTTCCAAGGGCGCGCCGGGCTGCTGTGGTTCGTCAACCGTACGACCACCCCAGGCGTACCGGCCGACGAGCTCCGGCATCAGGCGGCTTCTCTCGGCTACTACCGCATGGCCTATCGCGGCGACATCGCCTTCCCTGGCCACCAGATGATGCGGTTGTCGATGGACCTCGCCACCGGGACCGCCGGCTGCCTGCTCGCCCTCGCCACGGCGCTGGGGAACCACCCCGCGCATCTGCCGTTCCTGCCCAGCAGGGACGCCCAAGTACCAGCCTCGTATCAGTGAGGCTGCGATCCACACGTTCCTCTCCACACAAAGCAGACATCGAGAAAGGGAATCCCCATGTCACTCCTCGACCTGCAGGACCTGGACTCCGAGATCGAAACCACGGGCTTCGACAGCAACTACAGCGTCTTCTCGTGTCACAGCTGGCTCAGCTCCCTGTGCGGATGCTGATAGCGGCAACAACGGGCCGTGCCCCGACCCTTATCGGGCCGGGGCACGGATGTGTGACGTACCGCTACCGGTGGTTACTTGGTGGCGGTGGCCTTCGGGGGCTCGGGGGTGGCGTGCGGGGTGCACGTCACGTCGGAGCCGCCCGTGAGCTTGCCGGTCAGGAGGTAGGCGTCGACCTTGCTGTTGATGCAGGGGTTGACGAGACCGGTGACGCCGTGGGAGCCGGCGCCCTTCTCCGTGATCAGCTGCGAGCCGCGGAAGCGCTTGTGCAGCTCGACCGCGCCCTCGTACGGGGTGGCGGCGTCACGGTCGGACTGCACGATGAGGGTCTGCGGCAGGCCCTTGTGCGTGGTGACCTCGATCGGGTCGCTCTGCTTGGCCTTCCAGGTGGCGCAGGGCAGGTTCATCCAGGCGTTGGACCACGTCATGAACGGGGCCTGGCGGTGGATGCGGGTGTTGTCGCGGTCCCACTTGGCCCAGCTGGTGGGCCACTTGGCGTCGGCGCACTCGACCGCGGTGTAGACGGCGTTGCTGTTCTCGGAAGCGATGTTGCCGGCCTTGTCGTCCATGTTCGGGCCGGCCGCCTCGATCAGCGGCTTCGCGTCACCGGCGATGTACTTGCTCCAGGTCTGGGCGACCGGGACCCACGAGGAGTCGTAGTACGCGGCCTTCTGGAACCAGCCGATCAGCTCGGCCGGGCCGACGACCCCGCCGATGGGGTTCCGCTTGGCGGAGGCGCGGAGCTTCTCCCAGTTCCGGTGGACCGTGGCCTGGGTGGTGCCGAGGTGGAAGGCGTCGTCGTGCTGGGCGACCCACTTCTCCCAGTCCTTGAACCGGCCCTCGAAGGCGATGTCCTGCTCGAGGTTGGCCTTGTACCAGATGTTGTCCTGGGCCGGGTTGACGACGCTGTCGACGATCATGCGACGGACGTGGCCCGGGAAGAGCGTGCCGTAGACGGCGCCGAGGTAGGTGCCGTAGGAGACGCCGAGGTAGTTGAGCTTCTTCTCGCCGAGGGCGGCGCGGACGACGTCCACGTCACGGGCGGTGTTGGGCGTCGTGAGGTACGGCAGGAGGTCACCGCTGCGCTCGGCGCAGCCGTCCGCGTACTCCTTGGCCAGCTTGCGCTGGGCGCGCTTCTCGGCCTCGTTGGCCGGCACCGGGTCGGCCTTGGGGGCCTTGGCGAACTCCTGGGGGTCGACGCAGGAGATCGGGGCGGAGTGGCCGACGCCGCGCGGGTCGAAGCCCACGAAGTCGTACGCCTTGGCGATGTTGGCGTACAGCGGGGCCTTGGTCGTGACCCGCTTGGGGAAGCGCAGGCCGGAGCCGCCGGGGCCGCCCGGGTTGTAGACGAGCGCGCCCTGGCGCTCGCTCGCGGTGCCGGTGGACTTCGCCCGGTCCACGGCGATCTTGATAGTGCGGCCGTTGGGCTTGGCGTAGTCGACGGGAACCGTGACGAAGCCGCACTGGATCGGCTTCTCCAGCCCCCAGTCGGCAGGACAGTCCTGCCACTTCACGCCCGTCTTCGCGGCCCGCTCGGCGGCGATCTTCACGCCCTTGGCCTCGGCGGCGCCTCCCGGCACGGCCTGCGCCGCGCCCGCCGCCGGTGCGGACAGGAAACCGGCGACCAGCGTGCCGGCCAGCACCGTGCCGGCCGCGCCGGCTATCGCGTTGGGTCTCAAGACAGTATTTCCCCCTGCTTCGTGCGCCACCCGAAGGGCAGCGATGATCACGCGGTCTGCAGGGGGGAATCTTTTCGTCTCCCATGCCACAAAGGACAGGGTGCAAGGGCGATCTTTACTAATCCGTAAAGATGAGGAAACATGGCGCGGCACGGGTGGCGGCCTTCATCCCAACTGCCGCTAAAACGCCCGGATTATGTCGTTCAGCTCGCTTGTCCAGGAATCCAGCACCTTGCGCAGCCCGAGTGCGTCCCGCGCCACCGCGCTCACCACGACGGCCGGGCCGGCGAGCGGGGTGACGGCGGCGGTCGCGCCGAGCGCGCGGGCCGCCACCGGCCGCTCCTCGAAGACCGGGTGCACGACGACGAGCTGGCCGACCGCGCGGTGCCCGCCGAGCACCGCGCCACCGTCCCAGCCGGGCACCCCCGGTCCGTAGCGCAGCTCCTGGTCGAACAGCGGCCGCCCGGCATGATGGATCGTCAGCCGCGAGCGCAGCCGCCCCGGGACCTCCCCCACCCGGCCCAGGACCTGCTCCTCGCGGAGCAGCAGCCGGGCCCCGGCGCCGAGCGCGACGCGGGTGGTCGTGCGGACGTCGCTGCCGTGCGCGGAGATCAGCGGCTCGGGCAGCCAGCGCAGGGCGGCGCCGGCGGCCACGTCGATACGGGTGTCATAGGTGGCGGGCGCGCCCGTACGGCCCGGCAGCGCGATCGTGGCGGCCGTGGTGGAGAAGGACAGCGCGGCACCGGACTCGACGCGGGCGCCGAGCGTCAGCCGGTCGCCGCCGAGCGGGGCGCTCATGGCCCCCACGAGCGCCACCCGGGCCTCGGCCCCGCGCCCGCCGATCCGGCGCAGGGCGAACGGCCCCCCGCCCTCCAGGACGGGCAGGGCGGTGCCGCCCCTGCCGTCGGGGGCGGCGACGATCCGGGCCGCCGCCACCACGCCGGCGGGGTCGGGCGCGAGCGCGGTGGCCACGGCGACCGGTGGCGTCACGCCACCGTCCAGACCGCGAGCCGCTCCAGCACCCAGTCGCGTACGGGCGCGACGCCGCCCTCGGCGGCGAGCGAGGTGAACGCCACCGGGAGCTCCCCGCGCTGGGCCTTGGCATCGCGCGCCATGCCCTCCAGGTCGACGCCGACGTACGGGGCGAGGTCGGTCTTGTTGACGACCAGCAGATCGGCGGTGGTCAGCCCGGGGCCGCCCTTGCGGGGGATGTCGTCGCCGCCGGCCACGTCGATGACGAAGATCTGCGCGTCGACGAGGCCCTTGGAGAAGGTGGCGGTGAGGTTGTCGCCGCCGGACTCCACGAGGACGAGGTCGAGCGGGCCGACCGAGTCCTCCAGGTCCTCGACGGCTTCGAGGTTGGCGGAGATGTCGTCGCGGATGGCGGTGTGCGGGCAGGCGCCCGTCTCCACGGCGGTGATGCGCTCGGGCGGCAGCACGGCGTTGCGCAGCAGGAACTCGGCGTCCTCGCGGGTGTAGATGTCGTTGGTGACGACGGCGATGGACAGCCGGTCGCGCAGCGCCCGGCACAGGGCGGCGACCGTCGCCGTCTTGCCGGAGCCGACGGGCCCGCCGAGGCCGATCCGCAGGGCACGACGGGTGC
>NZ_JAILXP010000116.1 GCF_020740895.1 Streptomyces sp. UNOB3_S3
CTTCGGGGGCATCCGGCGCCGGGGCGACCTGCGTGGGGGTGTACGGCTTGTACGGCTGCGGAGCCGGCGGCACCTGCTTCGGCTTTCCGCCCGTCTTGAGCAGGGCCATCGCCTCGGCGATCTTCGGGCGGGCCGTCGGGTCCTTGGCCAGGAGGGCGGATATCAGGGGTTCCAGGCGGCCGGCGCGGCGCATCGGCGGGGCCGCGTCGTAGCGGACGGCATCGGAGGAGGCCACCCAGGAGTCCCGCAGGAACGGTGAGACGCCCTCCACCGCCTCGTACAGCGTCACCCCCAGAGAGAACAGGTCGCTGCTTGCCTTGCCGGGCCGGCCGGCGGCGCGCTCCGGGGCGAGGTAGGGCGCCGAGCCGATGACGACACCGGTCGAGGTGATGCCGGTGCCGGTCTCGGGGGCGGCGATGCCGAAGTCGCCGAGCAGGATCCGGTCGTCCTCGGTGATCATGACGTTCGCGGGTTTGACGTCGCGGTGCACGATGCCCTGCTTGTGCGCGGCGTCGAGTGCGTTGAGCAGGGCCGAGGCGATGCGTCCGACCTCGGTGACACCCAGCGGACGTTCCTTCAGGCGCTGTTGGAGCGTGCCACCGGAGACCAGCTGCATCACGATCCAGGGGATGTCGTGCTCGACGACGACGTCGTGGACGGTGACGATGTTCGGGTGGTCGCGCAGCCGGGCCGCGCTGAGCGCCTCCAGTTCGGCGCGCTTGAGGAGCGCGGCCCGCTGCTCGGGGGGCATGGGCCCGGTCAGCCAGAGCTCCTTGACCGCCACATCGGTCTGGAGACGGGCGTCGTACGCCTTCCAGACGCGGCCCATGCCGCCCGAGGCGATCGACTCGATCAACTGGTAGCGGTCTCCGACAACGTCGCCCGCCCGTGCCCCCTCTGTCACCGTGCCCCCGCTCAGCGCGTATATGTGTCCGAGAGCATATAGCGGGACGCCCTGCGGCAGATGTCGGCGGAGCCCGGTTCCCCGGCGTGCGCGTGGTGGTTGCGGTGGTTACCGCTCGCTCAGGCGCATCAGCAGATGACCCCGGCGGTACCGCTCATCGTGATGCGGCTCGCGGAGCATCCGGCCGGTCTCGACGAACCCGGCCGCGCGGGCCAGGCCCGCCAGGTCGTCGATCGGCCACCGGTAGGCGGTCGTCACCTTGTGGTCGAACGCCGTGACCGGCTCGCCCTCCGACTCGAAGAAGGCGAGCAGGAGGTGCCCACCGGGCGCGAGTACCCGCCGGAACTCGGCGAAGTACGTGGGCATGTCGCGCGGTGGGGTGTGGATGACCGAATACCAGGAGACGATGCCGCCCAGCTCGCCGTCGGCCAGATCCAGGGCGGTCATGGAACCGACCTCGAACCGCAGGTCCGGGTGCGCCTCGCGGGCGAGACCGATCATCACCGGCGACAGGTCGACGCCGAAGACGTCCAGCCCGAGGTCCCGCAGATGGGCCGTCATGTGCCCGGGGCCGCACCCCAGCTCGGCGACGGGCCCGGCAGCGGGGGTCCGCGCGAGTTCGGCGAACGCGGCGAGCACCGCTCGGTCCAGCGGAGGAACGCCGGGACTGTTGCGGACGAATTCGGCGTAGCGGACGGCCATGGCGTCGTAGGCGTCGGCTGTCGTACGGAGGTACGGGGAGGATTCCATCACGAGCGAGGACACTACGGCCTCCCTCCGCGGCGCCGACGACCCGCACGCGCCGGACCGGAATCCCGGTCCTCCCGGTTGCCGTATGGCCGGAATCGCATATTTCCGATGTAAGTGTGACCGGTCGGGACCCAACCGGTACCTGCCACGCGTACATCATTCATCTCGGGGGGCGCGTCGAACGACGTCGTACGACCAAGGTGAAGGGTTGACAGTGAGGAACGTGCTTCTCGGGCGTGACGAAGTGTTGGCGGAGGCGGCGGAGGCCGGGGAGTCCGCGCGGTCCGGCAACGGCCGCTGGCTGCTGTTCGGTGCGGCGACGGGTATGGGCCGTACCGCCCTGCTGGAGGAAGTAGTACGGCAGGTCGCGGCGGACGGCGGCATGCGCGTCCTGGTGGCGCGCTGCTCGCCCGAGGAGTCGACGTTCCCGTTCGCTCTCGTACGCCAGATCTTCTCCGAGGCCGAAGTCGGGACTGGGACCGGTCCCGGTCCCGGCTTCGGCCTCGGTGCCGAGGACATCCCGTTCACGGACCCACCGGCCGCCGAGGAACAGCAGACCTTCCACCGCCTCGTGGCCTCCCTGGCCCGGACCGCCGGCCGGCGGCCCGTGCTCCTGGCCGTCGACGACCTGCACGACGCCGACACGGTGTCACGCCGCTGGATCGGCTATCTGGCCCGGCGGCTGGCCGGCCTCCCCGTGCTGCTGGTCCTCACCGAGTGCCTGGAGAACGGTGCCACCGCGTTACCCCGCGCGACCGGTACGTCCGTGACGCTCCGCGCGCTCGCCCCCTCGGCCGTCACCCGCCTCGCGCTCGCCGGCCCCGCGCGCACAGGGCAGCAGGACGCCGACCGGGCCGAGCTGTGCGTCCAGGCGTGCGCCGGCAATCCCGCGCTGGTGCACGCCCTCCTCGCCGACCTCCGTGAGGGGCCACTGCCCGGCCGGTTGTCCGACCTGGCGGGGCACCGCTACCGGGACGTGATCGGGCACTGGCTGAGAGCCCGGGCCACCCCACGGTCGCGCCGGGTCTCCTTGGCGCTCGCCGTCGCCGGGGACGGCCTCACGGCGCTCGGCGGAAGACTGCTCCACGAGGCCGCCGGCCTCGGTCCGGACAGCCCCGCCACGCCGCCGGACACCTCCGGCCTCCGCCGTCTCTTCTCCCACCCGCTGGCGCGCGAAGCCGCCCTCGCGGCCGCCGAACCCGCCGAACTGGACGCGCTGCGCCGCCGCGTCGCCCGCCTGCTCGACGAACAGGGCGCGCCCGCCGCCCAGGTCGCCGCTCACCTGCTCCACATCGACCGGCCCGGTGAGGAGTGGATGACGCAGTCCCTGGAGGACGCGGCCGAGGACGCCGTACGCGACGGCCGTACCGACGAGGCCACCGCTCTCCTCCGCCACGCCCTCACCGCTCATCTCGCCCCCGGCCGCCGCGCCGGGCTCACCCTGCGCCTCGCCGCCCTGGAGCTGCCCCACAGCGCCGACGCCGGCATCCGCAGGCTGCGCGCGGCCATGGAGTTGCACGCGGAAGGCGATGAACGCGCGGCCGTCGCACCCGCTCTGGGCGCGGCGCTCGTGGCCCGGGGCCGTACGGACACCGCCATGCACGTCATGCATCAAGTGGGCAGTGCCATAGAGGACGACGAACTCGTTCGCGCGTTCCAGACCACCGCCGCCCTCATGGCCTCCCATGACGCGATCGCGTGGCGCAACGCCGTCGCCCGTATGCGGGAGTTGGCGGCGACGGCCCCCGCCGTCATCGAGCCGCTCGCGTGCGGCCTGGTCACCGAGTACGAGGTCGGGGCCGGCGAGCTGTCGGCGGCCGAGGCAATGACCCGTGTGCTGCCGCGGCTGAAGGCACCGGTGGTCCCCCGGCTGCGTACCGGCTGGTTGGGCAGCGCGGCCACCCTGCTGCAGTGGGCCGACCGGCTGGACGAGGCACGCGCGCTCGCCGACGAGTGCCTCCCCGCCCCGCCCGTGCTCCCGGACCTGACGGACATCGGCCGGCAGTGCCTGATCAGCGTGCGCGCCGAGGCGGCCCTGTGGGCCGGTGACTTCCGGCGGGTGATCGCCGAGAACACCCCGCTCCTGGACGCCTGCACCGGGCAGGGGCTTCACATGCCCCACCTGGTGTCCATGGTGGCCCTCGCCCACTTCGAGCTCGGCCACCGCGCCCATGCCCGGCGGCTGGTGGCCGCCCTCGACGAGGTGAGCGCCGACAGCTCCTGGGAGTGGAACGAACTGCGCTACGCCAGGGCCTCCATGCATTTGGCCGAGGGGAGCTGGCAGGCCGCCCTCGACGACTACCTGTCCTGCGGTCGCGGGCAGAGCGCCCGCGACTTCGTCAGCCCTGTGGCCACGCCGTGGCGGTCCGGCGCGGCCCTCGCCCTGGTCAGGCTCGGACAGCCGATGAGGGCGCTGGACCTCGCCGAGGAGGAACTGCGCCACGCGCGGACCTGGGGGACCCCCCGTACGGTCGGCCGGGCGCTGCGGGCGCACGCCGTGGCCATGGGAGGCCGCCGGGGGCTGGATTCGTTGCACGAGGCGGTGGCCGTACTGAGACAGGCGCCGGCGCCCGTGGAACTCATCGAAACGCTGCTCGACCTGGGACACGCGCGGATCGGCGCGGGGAACGGCCGCAAGGGCCGGGAAGACCTGCACGAGGCCCACACCATGGCGCTGCGGCTCCTCGCCCCCGACCCCGCCCCCGACTCTGCCTCCGACTCCGACTCCGCCGGGGGCCGGCAGCCCGCGGACGCGGCCGTCTCCGCTCCGGTCACCGGACGGCTGGTCCGCGCCACCGAGAACGCCCTGCGCACCGGGGGCGCCCGTAGGACCAACCGCGGCGCGACGGGCAGCGCCGCGCTCACCGACGCGGAACGGCGCATCGTCGAACTCGCGGCCATGGGAAGGACGAACGCCGAGATCGGTGCGGCGCTGCATCTGGCCCGCCGTACCGTGGAGACCCACCTCACCAACGCCTACCGGAAGCTCGGCGTGACGCGCCGTACCCAGCTCGCGTCCTGCCTGGACGGAGCGGGCGCGGGGACCCCCTCCGTCGCGCGGGACATTACCGCGCTGGCCTGATCCCGACCTGCCCTCGGGACCGGTGCCGTAGCCCCAAGTCCACTGTGTATCAGCTGTGTTCGTGGTCTTCCACGATGCCCGGGACTCCGTCCGCCGGGCATCGTGGGAGCCACGCCGGAGCGCACCGCGACACACCGCATGCGGTGCCGGTGCCCGGCGCATCTCACCGGACACGTGCGAGCCTCCGAGGCTCGCGGGAGAGAGGTAACCATCATGAGGACGACCGTGCGCAGATCCGTCCGGCGTTCCGCGGCCGTGCTGTTCGCCGCCGCTGGCATCACCGCGGGGCTCGCCCTGCCCGCCACCGCCGCCGGCACGGCCGTGCCGGCCGCACCGGCCGCGGTGACGCAGCAGGCGCAGCCGAAGGCCGCCGCGGCCCAGCAGCTGGCCGGGCTGCAGGGGAACCAGATGTGGAAGCTGCGCAAGAAGGGCGGCAACTACGAGATCGCCAACTCCCACAGCGATCTGTGTCTGAAGG
The DNA here is from genome assembly GCF_020740895.1 of Streptomyces sp. UNOB3_S3. GTDB lineage: Bacteria > Actinomycetota > Actinomycetes > Streptomycetales > Streptomycetaceae > Streptomyces. The sequence goes on from NZ_JAILXP010000116.1 coordinate 5,215, forward strand.
TGAGGGGCGGATCGACCGACAACGGGGCGCCGATCGTCCAGGACGAATGCGGCACGGCCGCCGAGAAGCTGTGGAAGGCCGAGGTGACGGACGGCGGAACGTACATCCAGCTCCGGAACGCCTACTCCAGCAAGTGCCTGACCATTGACGGCAACAGGGCGGTCAGGGGCGCCAAGATCATCCAGTGGGACTGCTTCGGCGGCCTCGGCCAGAAGTGGTGGGACACGGACGGCATCAACTCCGACCAGGGCTGGTGGATCAGCGGCGGAACGCCGAGCAGCGCCCCGACCTGGATGTGCCTCGACATGCCGGGATGGAGCACCGGTTCCGGTACGCAGGCGGCCGTGTGGGAGTGCACGAGCTGACGCCTCCTCCGGCTGACGCGCGGCCCTGACAGCGCCGCGCGGCGCGCAGGAACCTTTCCCCGTCTCGTCTTTCCCCGGATTTGACCAAACCGCCCCACTGCCGCCGCACAAGCCACTTGAAGGCACCTCCACACATGGTTCCGGCTTCGGGGATTTCGATGTCAGGCGTGGAGATAGCGATCGGGTACTTCGCCGCATGGGCGTTCCGCAAGGCCCGGCGGGTGGGCGGCGCGGCGGACGCGGAAGCCGACCGGGTGCTGGACGCCGGCATGGCGCGGGTGCACGATCTGGTCAGCGCCGGGCTGGGAGAGGACCCCTCCGTCCGGCGGATGGCGGCAGAGGCCGACGCGGGCCGCGAGGAACCCAACGAGCTCGACCCGCTCCGGGAGGACGGCACCCCCGATCCCGGGGCGCCCAGGGCCCGGTCCGTCCTGGCCGCGCTGAACACATACCGGGGCGTGGAAGGAGGCCGGCTCGGCCCGGTCGTCCTGACCTGCCGCACCGACCACTACGAGGCCTTCGCCGTCCACCCCGGGGTGGACGGCGGGCAGCTGCTGGACGCCGCCCGGGTCGAGGCCGACCCGGTGCCCGCGGCCGACGCCCGGGCCTATCTGAAGGACCGCACCGTGGGCTCCGACCGCTTGCGGGGTCTGCTGGAGGCCCTGGAGCGGGAACCCGACGGGACCCTGGCCCGGCTCCTGTCGACCCCCTGGCGGCTCTGCCTGGTCGCGACCGTCTACCACACCTCCGGGGACCCGTCGGAGCTCCTCGACCACCCCACTTCCGAAGGGCTCGACGCGCACCTGCTCGCCCGCTTCGTGCCGGCGTCGGCGCCTCCCCACCCGGAGTACACCCCCGAACAGGTCCACCGCGGTCGTCCTGTACTTGCTGTCGGCCGCGGTCACGGGTACGCCCTCAAGGGCCGCGCACCCCAGTGACCTCGTCTTCGACGACCTGGCCGCACGGTCGACGCAAGGGGTCGCCTTCGGGCTGATGATGGGGATCCCGTTCGGGGCGATGTTCGGGACATCGGTGGGCCTGTCCGTGGGCCTGGTGGGCGCCTTGACGATGAGCGGTGGAGCGGGCCGGAGGTACCTCGTCTTCCTCCTCCGCGCCCGCTGGGAGAAGATCCTGCCCCTGCGGCTGGGCGCCTTCCTCGACTGGGCCTGCGAGGCCGGGCTGATGCGGCTGTCCGGCCCGGCCTACCAGTTCCGCCACCGGGAGTTCCAGCACTGGCTGGCCGCCCACCCGCGGCCCGTGGGGGAGGGTGTGGCCCCGGTGGCCACACCCTCCCCCTGCCGACGCGGACGGCCGGAGCCGTAGTCGTGGCCGTGGCTTTGAACCGGCCGGGCCCCGACCGTGATGCCCCGGACCGCCCGGGCCCGTCGCCCGTGGTCTTCCGTCGAGGTCAGACCCGTCCGTCGAACGTCGGCCCCAGCAGTACCTGCGCCCAGCGAGCCGGCCCCTGGCCGGGGTCGCTGACGCAGAACCAGAGTGTGCATTTCCCGGACGGGTCCTCGAGCGTGGTGAATTCGCCGGCGTGGCCGTACTTGGGGAGCCCGGGCCCGCGCCTCAGCTCACTGACGACGACCGCGTCGGGCGTCGTCGGCACGGCCGGACCGAGGCGGCTGGTCTTACGGGGAGGGAGCCGCAGTTGCGCTCCCTTCTCCGACTCGAACATCCCGCCGTTACCGGTCCCGGCGGCGAAGCCGAAGACACCGGGAGAGCCCTCCCCATAAACGCCGGCGGACTGCTCGCTCGCACCACGAACGCCGGAGCCCAGGACGCTCTTCCCCTCGACCCCGAAATTGTTCTCGCTCTCTCCCCGCACCCCACCGTCGTCGCCCTTGCCGCGGACGCCGATACCTGTGGCGCGTCCGCATACGGCCGATGGATCCTCCGCCTCCCAGGCGGTGTCCCTGGCCGCGTCCTGCGAGTAGCCGACCACGCCGGGAGCGCCGCGCCCGAAGACACCGGGCGAGGCGGCGGTCCCCACGCCCAGGACGCCCGCGTGCGCCTGCTGCTCCTGCGGCTTGTCGCGGGGCGCGTCGTGCACGTAGCCGACCGTGCCGTTCGCCCCGGTCGCGACAAGGCCGTTGCCCGGCGGGATGGTGCCTATGGCTCCGCCGGTGGGCAGGGCGACGGTGCCCGTCGCGTGCATCGCGTCGACGCCCTCCGGCACGTCCCTGAGGACCCGGTCGTTCTCGATGGCCACCCGCAGGACGAAGTCCTCGCCGTAGCCGTTGTCGTCACCACCCTTGGCGACGAGGATCGTCCGCTGCTCGCTCTCGTTCGTCCGGCCCACGACCATGTCGTCACCGGCCTTGTCGGCTCCCGCACCCATAAGGTTCCCCCTCCTCAGGACGGCCTGGACTCAGATGGTCCCACTCATCGCCCGGCGGGGCGGGGCCATTGGGCAATCCGGGCAATGGGGAGCCGGCTAGTCCACCCCCGGCCAATTGTCCGCGACCACCGATCTGTCGAATCCGGAGGTGTTCTCGTATTGCTTGGCGATGGCGCCGGCCGGGATCGAGGGCACGCCGTCGAACTGCGCCACCCAGTAGTTCGGCTCGGTGACGCCGTGGCTGTGGAACGCCGCGCGTACGTCCGGCCAGGTGGAGGTATTGCAGTAGACCGTCAGTCTCTTGTTGGGCGTGGAGGCCATGGTCTGGGTGCACCACTGGACCGCGCCTTCCGGATCGGCGGCGCCGTCCTCCACGTCCAGCACCTGCGCCTTGGTGTTGTGGCTGATCGCGATCGACACGCGGGTCGCGTGCGGGAACCGCGTCGCCATCTCTCCCATGTTCGCGAAATGACCGTCGACGTACCCGGCCACCATCTTCGCGTTCGATGGAATCTTGCTGGGCGTCACCGCGTCGTACATGGTCCGCGTCATGATCGCCTCCTCTGCGGGATGCGCCGCTTTTTGGGTGTGTGCCCTTTACTTCCAGGATCCGCCCCTGCCAGGGGCCCGCAACTTCCGGTCCGGGGTGCCTCGGGCGGCGCGTTCTGGCCTGCCGAGGGCGGGCTTCCGGGCCGTAGTGTGCCCCTCGCGTAACGAAGAACGCACGACGCGTATCCATCGTCACCTCACACCTGGAGGGACCGTGCGTATGTCGAAACGTCCGCTGGCGCCGCTGGCGGCCCTGGTGCTGGTCGCGAGTGGCCTGTTCACGACATCGGCCGCGTCCGCCACGGCGGAGAGCACGGCCACCGCCGCCAAGCCGCCGGTCAAGATCGGCTTTATGATCGCGTCGAAGATGAACAACAGATGCCTGGAAGTCCGGGCCGGCAACACCGGCATCGGGGCGCTGGTGAACATGTGGGACTGCCAGGGAACGCCGCAGGAACGCTGGTACTGGGACGGCCGCACGATCCGCAGCGACGTCAGCAACCGGTGCCTCGACGTCGTCGCGGGCAACGCCGAGAACGGTGCCGCCCTGAACATGTGGGACTGCTACGGCGGGCCCCCGCAGCAGTGGGAGTGGTACGGCGACAAACTGCGCAACCCCAACTACAACAGGTGTCTGACCATCGCCAACGGCAACTGGTGGGTGGGCGCTTCCGTCATCATGTGGGACTGCAACCAGGGGACCAACCAGTCCTGGTACACGACCTGAGAGACCTCGGGGTCGGTGTCGCGGACACGCCTGGGCGACCATGCGAACGTCGCCCGGGCGGTCACCGCCCGGTCAGGCTTTCTTGACCACGCTGGACTTGAGCTGCATGGGACCGAATCCCTCGATCTTGCAGTCGATGTCATGGCCCGCCACACCTTCCACGAGGCGGATGTTGCGCACCTTGGTGCCCGCCTTGATTCCGGTCGGATGGCCCTTGACCTTCAGGGACTTGATGACGGTGACCGTGTCGCCGTCGGCCAGGACATTGCCGACCGCGTCCTTGATCACCCCGTCCTCGGTGCCACCGGCGGATTCCGCGGACGCGGGTGACCATTCGTGCCCGCATTCGGGGCAGACCAGGAGTGCGCCCATTTCGTAGGTGTACGCACTTGAGCATTCGGGGCAGGGAGGCAGCATGTTCTCATTCACCTGGAAATTGTAGGGGAGCCGGATTACGAGGCCGTGGGCGTGCCCGTACCGCTGGTGGGTCCGGTGCCATGGGCGAAGCGGAAAGCGGTGACCGTCTGGGGGTGGATGCGCAGGAGGGCGTCGTGAGGGCCGTGGGCCCAGCCGGGCAGGGTGCGCCGGTAGTGCGCCGCCTCATCGGGGTTGGTGATGAGGTCGGCCGGCCCGGTGGCGGTCACGGCCCAGCCGGTGCCGGCGTTGGGGTGGATGTGGTCGCAGTGGTAGGTGACGCCGACCCGGCCGCGCAGGGCGGCGCCGGGAACCGGCGCGCGGACGACCAGGCGCCCGTACTCCAGGACATGGCAGGCGGGCCGCACCGCGAGGGTGTCGCGCTGCTCGTACAACAGCCGCCCCTGGGAGGTGCCGCCGAGCAGGTACCAGGCTTCCTCGCCGGAGACGTCGACCATGCGGCGAGGCGTGGGGGAGGCGGTCATGGGGCGGGCTCCTCGGTGACGGCGGCGGGCCGCGCGGTGACGGTGGCCGGCTGTACGGGGACGGTGACCGGCTTCGCGGGGACGGTCAGTACTCCGGCGCCCTGGAGGAGGGCGCGGGCGGCGGCGATGGCCTCGGGGGTGGTGGCGAATTCGCGACCGTCGTGCCGCAGGAGGTCCAGGGCCCCGACGGAGCCGAGGACCTGGCGCTGTCCGGGCCGTATGCCGGAGGCCAGCACGGTGACGCCGCGCCGGCGCAGCTTGGCCACCGCGTCCTTGAGGACCAGGGCACCGGTGGCGTCGATGGTCGATATGCGGGACATCCGCAGGATGACCACGCGTACGTCGGCCACCTCGGTGAGCTCCAGCAGGAAGCGGTGCGCGGCGGCGAAGAACAGCGGTCCGTCGATGCGGTACGCCACGATGTGCTCCGCGAGCAGGGCGTGCTCCTCGGCGCTGTGGTCACCGGGCGGATCCGCCGTGAGGGGTACCCGGTCCAGGCGGGCCTGCTTGGCCACCGCCCGCAGCGCGAGCGCGCCCGCGACGGCCAGACCGATGAGGACCGCGTAGACCAGGTCCAGGGCCAGGGTCGCGACGGCGGTCAGGACGAGGACGAGCGCGTCGGAGCGGGTCGCGCGGGCCATCGCCCGCAGCGAGCCGACCTCGACCATCCGGATCGCCGTCGCGATCAGCACACCGGCCAGGGCGGCCAGCGGGATACGGGCCACGAGCGGGGCGGCGGCGAAGACGATGACCGCGAGCACGGCCGCGTGCGTGAGCGCCGCGAGCCGGGAGCCCGCGCCGGTGCGGACGTTGACGGCGGTGCGGGCTATCGCGCCGGTGGCGGGAACGCCGCCGAAGAGCGGGGCGGCGATGTTCGCCAGGCCCTGGCCGAACAGTTCCCGGTCCGGATCGTGCTTCTGCCCCACCGTCATCCCGTCCGCCACGGAAGCGGACAGCAGCGACTCCAGTGCCGCCAGCGCCGCCACGGCGACCGCCGGGGCCAGCAGCGATCCCAGCGCGCCCGGGTCGAGGAAGGACAGCGAGGGGGCGGGCAGCCCCGCGGGAAGGGCGCCGATCGGCTTGGCCGCGTCCAGGTGGAGGACCTGGGCCGCCACGGTCGCGCCGGCCACCGCGACGATCGAGAACGGAACCGTCGGCTTCCAGCGCGCCCCCAGCAGCATGACCGCGGCCACGGCGGCCGCGAGCGCGACGGCCGTCCAGTTCGGCGCCCGTACGAACGACTCGACCGCCCGCCAGGTCACCACCAGGACCTTGTCGCCCTCCGGCTTGGGCACCCCCAGCGCACCCGGCACCTGCTGCAGTCCGATCACACCGGCGATACCGAGCGTGAAGCCCTCCACCACCGGGGCCGGAACGTAGCTCATGTACCGCCCGGCGCGAGCGAGCGCGAGAGCGATCAGCATCAGACCGGCGATCAGCCCGACCGCCAGGACACCGCCGGCACCGTACTGGGCGAAGATCGGCACCAGCACCACCGTCATCGCACCCGTCGGCCCGGACACCTGGAGGTTCGAGCCGCCGAACACCGCGGCCACCGCGCCGGCGACGACCGCGGTGGCCAGCCCGGCCTCGGCTCCCAGGCCGGAGGAGACGCCGAAGCCCAGCGCGAGCGGCAGCGCCACGATCGCCACGGTCAGACCCGCCAGCAGATCACGCCTGGGGTCACGGCGCGCCGCCACGAGATCGTCGCGGCCGGGCAGCAGGGAACGCACCCGGGACCACGCCCGGACAGCCGTCGTGCTCACTGAGCGCCGCTCCCGGATTCCCGCAGCTCCTCCAGGAGCGCGTTCTGTCCATTGAGCATCTGCGTGAGGATCCGCCGGGCCGCGCGCATCAGCTCGGCCACGTCCCCGCCCGCGAGCTCGTAGACCACGGTCGAGCCGGTCCGGGTGGCCGTCACGATCCCCGAGCGGCGCAGCACCGCCAGCTGCTGGGAGAGCGCGGACGGCTCGATCTCCATCGCGGCCAGCAGATCACGCACCGGCATGGGCCCGTCCTGGAGCAGCTCCAGCACCCGGATGCGGACCGGATGTCCCAGCATCCGGAAGAACTCCGCCTTCGCCTGATACAGCGGAACCGACACCAAAACCCTCGATCTCTGTGTGTCGCACGGCCCCGCCGGCCGGGGCTGCTCAGTGGCCGCGCTCATGGCTCATGCGGGCACGGCCAATACATCATGTAGCGAATTGAAGAACTTTGCAATTCGTGTGTCCTTCGTGCCCTGCCGGGCCCGGCCCGCGTCACTCACTGGTACTGCGGGCGCCACTCGAAGAGGAGGATGGTCACGTCGTCCCGTAGCTGGTTGCGCTGGTAGTCGAGGATGGCGTGGATGAGCAGCCGCAGGACCTCGGCCGGGCGCTGGCCGGCCGAGGAGGAGCGGATGATGAAGTCGGTGAACCGGTCGAGGCCGAACTCCGCGCCGTCCGCGTCGCGGGCCTCCACGACGCCGTCGGTGTAGAGCAGGACGCAGTCGCCCGGTTCCAGCGTCGTCTCGTGGACCTGCCGTGCCGCCGGGGTGAGTTGGTCGGCCAGGCCGATCGGTGGCTGCGGAGGGCTGTCCAGCGCCCCGTCGAGCACCCGCTCGTCACGGATCAACAGCGGCGGCGGATGGCCGCAGTTAACCCAGCGCAGCGCCCCGGTGACCGCGTCGAGCCGGCACAGCACGCCGGTGCAGAAATGGTCGGGCAGCCACTGGGCGAGCGCCTGGTCGACGGAGCCGACGACGTCGGCGAGGTCGCCACCGCCACGGCGGGCGTTGCGCGCCGCCGCCATGGCGACCGACGTGGCCAGGCCGGAGGCCAGATCGTGTCCCATGGAGTCGAGGATCATGGTGTGCAGCACGTCCTTGACGACCGAGTGGTCGAAGGCGTCGCCGGCGATGTCGTACGCCGGCTCCAGGACCGCGGTCGACACGCACCTCCTGGTGCCGATGGTGTGGGACGGCAGAAAAGCCCGCAGCATCTCGGTGGGCAGCCGCATGGTCGAGGTGCGGGCGCGGGCGGCGAGCCAGTCGCTGTAGGCGCGCTTGGAGGTGATCAGCATGGCGAACAGATAGGCCAGCATCCGGCTGCGGCGCATCCGCGCGCCGTCGAGCGAGGCGGTGCGCACCGCCAGCACGCCCAGCCGCTCCGCACCGTCGACCAGGGGCATCCAGACCATCACGTCGTCGCCGGCGTCCTCCACTCGCGGGGTGACCGTGCGGTACGCCCAGCCGGCCAGCGTGCGGTCCACCGGCAGCGGTTCCAGGGCCTCGTCGAGCGGGATGAGCAGTTGTTGTTGCAGGTCGACGAGGTAGATCAGGGTGGGGCCCAGGCCGAGGGCCGCGGCGCACCGGTTCGCCAGGTCGGGCAGTTCGAACGGCAGGGTCGTCTGCGCCTCGACGATCAGCTCTTCCAGCCGATTCTCGTCGACGGCGGTGTCGGGACCGGCGGACGCGTGCGGAGGGTCCGGCACGGAGATCACCCCTTCCGCTCCCAGTCTCACACCGATGCCGGTCCCTCTCATGTCGGGCAGGGACGCATGTCGGGCACGGACGCGTGGGGGTGCGCCGCGGCTGCGGCGGAGGCTGTGCGTCCGCTGTGTTCGTGGATTTCCACGATGGCCCGGTGATCACGTCGCCGGGCAGGGTGGGAGCCATGCCGGCCGCGCCGCAGTACCGCAGTACGGCGGTCCGTGTGCGGGGTCGGCGTGTGTGTCACGAATCGCCTTTTCGGCAAGGAGAAATTTCCATGGCCCTCGATTTCCTCCGCCGTCGTGTCCTCGGCGCCGGCGCTGTCGCTCTGGCGGCCTCCGCCTTCGCGGGCGTCGTCGCCGCGACCCCGGCGCAGGCCGCCACGTGCTCCGTCCAGGGGCACGGTGGCTCGTACATCTGTGAGTACGGCAAGAAGACCATCAAGTTCCCCAATGGTCAGCAGCAGATCTTCGTGATCGGCACGGACTACGCGGTGTGGACCACCTACGACTACGAGAACGGTGACTGGTCCGCCTGGGAGTCGATGGGCGGGACGCTCCGCAGCGGCATCACCGTCAAGGGCGAGGGGACCTGGAACCCGACCATCTCGGCCACCGGCACCGACGGCAACCAGTGGTCCCGGCACCGTCTGGACTCCGGCATCTGGACCCCCTGGACGCGCGGCTGACCGCCGTCGTCCTTCCGAATCCGCTCCATTCAGCTCTAGTCCGCTCTAGGAGAGTCATGCGTATCCGTACCGTTCTGCCCGTCGCGCTTCTGGCGGCTTCCGGCCTCTTCGCCGGTGCCGGCAATGCCTCGGCGGCCGGGGGTTACCCCGGTTTCCAGTGCTTCAAGACCGCGGACCGTGCCCAGTACTGCAGCGACGTCAAGGTCAAGAACCACGCAGGGGGCGACAACTGGATCAAGACCTGTCCGGCCGACGTCCAGAAGGCCATCTCGGGCAAGCCGTACGTTCTTGAGAAGCGCCCGGCTTCCGCCGAGCACTGCTGAGGCCGCGTGCTGCTGTGAGCGGTCCTCGGGTTCCGCCCCTGGGCGGGGGCGGAGCCCGGCCGCGTTCACCCCTCGGGGGTGCCTTGAACAACCCGGCCCACAACGCCGAAGCGGCGTTCGCGTCCGGTACGGCCCGGCGATCCGGGGAGCGTTTATGATCGTCCGCGGCGTCATCCTGCCGCAACGACGATATGGAGTGTGATGGGGCCGGTTGTGGTGACCTTCGCGGGCAAGGTCAGAGGGGTGTCCCGGGACGGGATCACGCGTTTTCTCGGCATTCCCTTCGCTGCCGCGCCGGAAGGTCCGCTGAGGTTCCGGCCGCCCGTGTCCGTGCCCGGCTGGGACGGGGTCAGGGACACCGTCGCGTTCGGCGCCGCTCCGCCTCAGCTCGCGCCGGCGCCCGGTGCGCCGGCGGCGTGGCGGCCCGGTGACGGGCTGGACTGCCTGACCGTGAACGTGTGGACCCCGGAGCCGGGCCGGGCCGGTTTGCCGGTCATGGTGTGGATCTACGGCGGCCAGTGGAAGCACGGCTCGGCGAGCATGCCGCACTACGACGCCGCCACGCTGGCCGGCTCCGGCGTCGTAGTGGTGACCTTCAATTACCGTGTCGGCTTCGAGGGGTTCGGGCACCTCCTCGGAGCCGAGGACAACCGTGGGCTGCGCGACCAGATCGCCGCCCTGGAGTGGGTGCGGGAGAACATCGCCGCGTTCGGCGGCGACCCCGCCAACGTGACGCTCTTCGGCCAGTCCGCCGGCGCCGCCTCCGTCGCCCTGCTCATGGCCGCGCCTGCCGCCCGGGGGCTGTTCCGGCGCGCGATCGCCCAGAGCGTTCCCTCCGGTGTCCTCTCGGCCGACGAGGCCGGTGCCGCCACCGCGACGATCGCGGCGGCCGCGGGTGTTCCGGCGACCCGTGAGGCGTTCGCCGCTCTGCCGCCCGAGGCGATCCTGGCCGTGCAGGACGCACCGCTGCGTGAACGGGACGGGTTCACCGCGTTCGCCCCCGTCATCGACGGCGACCTCGTGACCGGGTCCCCCTGGGTGGCGCTCCGTTCGGGTGCCGGCCGGGATGTGGACCTCCTCTGCGGGTTCACCCACGAGGAGTACCGGGGTCAGGGACCGATGCCCCCGCCGGGAGTCGACCTGGCGGTCGTCGCCACGGCGGTCGGGCTGGAGGAGGAAGCGGTTGCCGCTTACCGTCGGGCCTATCCCGCCGCCGACGACGCGGAACTGTTCACGGTGATGCTGTCCGACGCGCTGATCCGGATGCCGACCACCTGGGTCGCCGAGGCTCACGCGGGCTCGGGCGGGCGGGCTTGGCTCTACGATTTCGCCTGGCGTGGTCCCACGCTGGGCGCCGGCCACGGCGTCGATGTCCCCTTCGTCTTCGGTACCCCCGAGACCCGTCCGGCCGCCCGGTTCCTCGGATCCCCGCCGCCCGCCGACTTCGCCGGGCTGTCCGAGCGCGTCCGCACGGCATGGACGTCGTTCGCCGCCACCGGCGATCCGGGCTGGCCCTGTTTCACCCCTGACCGCCCCACCACCCGGATCTGGGACACGACGCCCGCCGACGCTCCCTACCCGCTGGAGGGTTCTCGGCGCATCTGGCAGCGGCGCGGCACGTCGCGGTAGTGGTTCGCGTTTCTTGACGCCGACCGGCCCGGCCGGGGGAAAAAAGCCGGCTGTTCGCCGCACTCGGGACGGTCCCCGCAGGGCATGCCCGGCACAAGCTCCGGATGGGGCGTGGCTGGCGGCGCACGGCTATCGACCGCCGCAGGTCTTCATCGATGCCGTTCTCGCCGTCGATCTCGACGCGTGGGCCGCCGCGCGATGGCCCGACGTCCCCTTCCCCTGGGTCCCGGATGACGCCGAGCGCATGCTGGAGCAGGCCGAACGTGCCCACGTGCCCAGCGCCGTCCGCTCCGCTTGACCGGATGGGTCGGCGAGTTGACCGGATGGGTCGGCGAGCCGGTCCGTCCCGTGGTGGCACGGGGCGGACCGGCGGTGTTCACCGGCTTACACGTTGGTCCATGAACAGCTCCATGAACAACTCCACGAGCAGCTCGACGGGCAGTCGGTGCTCTCCTCGAATTCCTCGTCCATCGGCAGCTGCTGCAGCGTGTTGACGTCGTTCGCCATGTCCGGTCACCTCCTCTCGGATTCGGCGGGCCCCCGCGCGGGCGGGGAAGCGTGTTCACCGGTCGCGGCGCGGCCCGGTGAGTGTTGCGGGCAGCCACAGTCGTGGGCCGCCGTCCCGCAGGCGCAGCAGGAAGGCCAGTACGCCCGCGAGGCCCGTGTTGTAGTCGAGGGATACGGAGACGCCGGTCTCGTCCGGGGCGAGGACACGGCCGTCGTGCAGGGCATGGCGGGCGTACACGATGGCGGCGAGCTCACCGGCCCATACGCGGTACTGGTCCTCCCCGGACGCCTCGGCGAGGTCGAGGAGGAACTCGCCGTCGCCGGCGAGACCGTGGCACTGCGCGGTGCCGGCGTGCCAGCGGGAGCGGCGCACGGCGAGGGCCGCCTGATGGCATGCCGTGCGCAGCCTGTCGTCCGAGGTCTCCTGCCAGAGACGTACCAGGAACGTGGCGACTCCCGAGGAACCGCTGCACCAGTGGGTCTTGAGGGAGCGACTGCCGGGGCCGCTCGGCCAGTAGGCGGCGCCGTCCCTGAGCCGGGCCGTCGCGAGAAGGGTTTCCGCTGCTTCGGCGGCCAGGCCGAGGTGGGCGCTGTCGTCGGTGGCACGGCCGACGGCGAGCAGGAACGCCCCGACCCCCGCCACGCCGTGGGCGAAGCCGTAGTGCACGAGACCGGCCAGGCGGGAGGGCCAGTCGTGCGCGATCGGCCAGGCGGAGAGGTTCTCCCGGCGTTCGCGTGCCGCCGCGACCGCCTCGGCGGCCTCACGGGCCCTGCGCAGGAAGTGGTCGCCGCCCGTGGCCTCCCAGAACCGCAGCTGGGTCAGGCCCGCTCCGGACATGCCGTGACAGACGTCGGGGTTGGGCCAGCGCAACGGTACGAGCTCGGCGAGTTCCCGCGCGTGGGCGACCAGCCCGTCGTCACCGAGGGCACGGCCGGCCTCCAGCAGCGCCCATGCCGTGCCGGAACGGCCGAAGTGGAGCCCGGGCAGCGCCCGTGGTTCGCGTCCCACGGCCCGGCTGATCCACTGCGTCGCGGTGGCGGTGGCCTCCCGCAGCGCCGGGTCCGGGGCGGCCTCGTACGCGCGGGTCAGTACGCCCAGGATGCCCGCCGCCCCGTGCTGGACGTTGCAGGGATCGCTCGTGGCGCCGAACGGTGTCGTCTGCCAGAGACGATGCGGGGAAGCCGGGTTCATCGAGCCGACGAGGTGGTCCAGTGCGTCGCTGATGAACTGTTTCAGCTCCGCGTCGCCCAGGCGGCCGGGCCCCCGGGGCGCCGGTTCCCGGGGCGTGGGTGCGCCGCCGTGGAGGAGGTCCCGTACGGCGTCGAGGCCGGGGCGTCGAGCGGGGTCGTCGTGCATCAGAGCGACGACGGCGGGTGCGAGGCGGTGGGCCGCGGGATTGCCCGTGCCCAGGGTGGCGAGCCACTCCTGTATCCGCCGGTGATGGGGACGTACGGCCGGTTGGTCGGCGGGCAGTACGGGATCGATGCCGGTGGCGGTGAAGAAGAGGGTGGCGCCCAGACTGTAGAGGTCCGCCGGGGGCTCGGGCGCCGAGCCGACCAAGGGTGCTCCGGCCTGTTCTGGGGCCGCGTAGCCGGGGGTGTAGGCACGGGTTGTCCGGGCTTCCCGCCGGGTGAGGAACTCGAGGTCGATCAGGCGTAGTTCCTCGTCGGGCGTCACCATGACGTTGTTGGGGTTGAAGTCCCGCAGGACGAGGCCCTCGCCGTGGATTCGCTCCATGAGGTCGAGCAGGCGTCGTGCGATCCGTTCCACCGCGGCGGTGGGCGGGCCCCAGGTGCCGTCGTCGTCGGGCGTGCTGTTCTCGGTCGCCCATCTGCGAAGAGTGACTCCCGGAAGTTCCTCCTGGACCAGGAAGAGGTCGCTCTGCTGCTCGAAGAGGTCGACCGGGGAGGGGGTGAGGCCTGTCGGTTCCAGTAACTCGAGCATCGCCGCTTCGTGACGCCGTACGTCCCGTATGTCCATGCCGGTGAGAGTGGCACCGGTGTGCGGGCGGGCCTGCTTGATCACGACGGGGAGACCGGTGCGGTCGTCCGTCGCCCGGTACACCCCACCGGTGAACGCGTGGCGGATGACCTGGCGCACGGTGTACCGGCCGTTGAGGCGGACGACCCCGGCGCCCGCACCACCAGGAGCGGGGGAGGGGGAGGGAGA
>NZ_JAILXP010000117.1 GCF_020740895.1 Streptomyces sp. UNOB3_S3
CCGCCGCCGTGGTGGCCACCGGGCGTTCGGACTTCCCCAACCAGATCAACAACGTGCTGGTCTTCCCCGGCGTCTTCCGCGGCCTGCTCGACGCCCAGTCCCGCACCGTCAACACCGACATGATGCTCGCCGCCGCCCGCGCCCTGGCCGACGTCGTCGCCGAGGACGAACTCAACGCCAACTACATCATCCCCAGCGTCTTCAACGCGAAGGCGACGGAAGCCGTGGCCTCGGCGGTCAAGCGCGCGGCGCTGGCCGCCGCCCGCCAGGAGCGCTGACGCGCCAGGACGGCTACCCGCCCCGGCCCTCCCCACGGGGGGCCGGGGCGGAGACGTGCTCGGGCACGTCGTGGATCTGCTGTTCGAGCGCGGCGGCACGGGCCTCCATGGGCCCCGCCATATAGGCGAGGATGCAGGCCGAGGCGATGAACGCCAGGTGGATCGTCGTGCCCCAGACCAGTTCCTGGCGCGGGGTGTTGTGGATGTTGACGAACATCTGGAGCAGGTGGATCGAGGAGATGCCCACGATCGCCATGGCGAGCTTGACCTTCAGCACATTGGAGTTGACGTGCGACAGCCACTCCGGCTGATCGCGGTGCCCTTGAAGACCGATGCGGGAGACGAACGTCTCGTATCCGCCGACGATCACCATGATCAGCAGGTTGGCGATCATCACGACGTCGACGAGCTTGAGGACGCCGAGCATCACCAGGTTCTCGTCCGACTGGCCGCTGACCACCCCATGCACCAGGCTCCGCAACTCGCCGAAGAACTCGTACACGTACACGGCCTGCGCGGCCACCAGCCCGAAGTACAGGGGCGCCTGCAGCCACCGGGTGGCGAACAGGGCGTAGCCCAGCGACGGCAACGCACCGTCACCGGGCCCGGCGATCCCGGCACGGTACTTGTCACGCACGCCCACCCCGGCCTCCGTCCCGCCACCGCCCTCGGAGCAGCCATGCCCGCGGGGCGCTTCCCGCAGACGACCGACGGGGTATTCCCCTCATGTGGGTGATGGCCATGACGGGGTACGGGCAACGCGGGTGGTCGTGCTGGGCGAGTTCCGTGCGGACCGGCTGGTGCCCAGGCTGCGGCGGGCCGGTGCCGAGGTCGTCGTCCTGGGGTTCGCGGGGCTCGACGGGTTCCTGGGGCCCGGCGTGGTGTGCGGCAGGCTGCCCACCGCCCTGAGCGGGCCGATTCTGCTGCGGCTGCTCGACGACCACGACGCGGACGTCGCCGTCCCCAACATGGGCTGCCCCGGGCAGGAGCAGTTCCTGCCCGTCTACGCCCGCGCCCGCTCCCTGCTGCGCGGTACGGCCCGCCGTGTCCACGCCCACTCGGAGGAGTTCGCGGTGCTGGCGAGCGACAAGGTGGTCCTGCACCGGACGGCGGAGCGGCGGGGCTGGCCCGTGCCGCGCGGCGTGGTCTGCGCGCGGGCGGAGGCGGTGCGCGCCGCCGGGCGGGCTCTGGGGTTCCCCGTCCTGGTGAAGGAGGCCCGCAGCGAGTTCCACGCGGGGCGGCACTTCGTGCGGGACGAGGAATGGCTGGACCGGGTGTGCGGCGAGGTGACGTATCCGGTGCTCGTCCAGCGGGCGGTGACCGGCGAGGAGTTCGCGGTGGAGCTGCTGTCCCGGCCCGGGCGGACGGTCGCCTGGCCGGTGGCCTCCCTGGGCCGGCTCGACGGCGACTGCGCCCCGGGCAGACGGGTCCGGGTGGCCCCGGCCGCGCTGCCCGACCGGGCGCGTAGGGAACTGACCGCCGTGCTCGGCGACATCGTGGAGACCCACGAGCCCCGCGGACCGTGGCAGATGGACTTCGCCGTCGACGACGACGGCGGGCTCCGGGTGATCGAGCTCAACGGCAGGCTGGGCGGTGTGTCCAATATGAGCCGGGCCGCCACCGGCCTGGACCCGCACGCGGCGTACGCGGACACCGTGCTCGGCGGTGGACCCGCGCGTTGCCCGGAGCCCTGCCGGGTCGCGCTCGAGCTGCCCGTTCGCCCCGGCGTCGTCCTGCCGCCCGCCCCGCCCGGCACCGAGCTGACGCCGTACCCGGGAAACCCCGGCAATCCGGGCCCTGCCCACGGCGGGGTCCAGCGGGCCGTGCTCGGCGTCCCGGCGGGCCTGCCCACGGGGCCGGTGGGCGACTGGCTGCGGGCCCTGCCGCCCGGTGTGCTGCTCAACGCCCCGGAGGAGGCGGTCGCTCAGCTCGCCCGGTCGGTCAGGCGAGGAGGTTCGTGATGAGTTTGCGCACCCGGCCCTCCACGACCGGCAGGACGCCATGGACCAGCTGCGTTCCGTAGACGACGGTGGTTCCGGGCGGCGGGCTGCAGGTCCAGCGGGTGCGGGGGAGGGAATCGAGCTTCACCGGGCCGGTACGGGCGGTGATCTCGTGGACGAAGCGGGTGCCGGGCGCGGGGCCCCCGGCGCCGGTGGTGGTGGCGTCGCTCCACAGGGCGTCGGCGGAGCTGGTGTCCAGATAGAACTCGCCGCCGCTGTCGGCGTCCTGGAGGTTGAAGGCGACCCGGGCGATCCGCTGGGGGCGCGCCTCCGGGTCGCCGACGCCGTGGACGTGGGAGCGGATCCTGTCGCCGGGTCCGAGGTCGTGGTAGAGCCAGGGGTCGGTGCCCGTCGCGGACGGGAAGGCCCGGCGCAGGGCGGGGAGCGCGCGCCGCATGGCCCGGTCCAGGATCGCCTGGGCCGCTTCGGGCGGGGTCGTCCCCTCGCTGGGGCGTGCGGGGACCCAGCCGGTGACGGCGAGGTGGTCGTCCAGGATCTTGGTGAGCTCGTCGGTCTCCTCGGGGGTGAGGAAGCCCTCTACGGTCTGTACGGCCAGGGTCTCGGTCATGTGGATCACGAACGGACTCCTCTCACGGCATCCGGCGCGACTCCCCCACATTGCAGTGCGGGGCCGGGCGTCTGCCAAGCCCGCCGCCCGGACATCCTTGACGGCCCGTCCGAACGCGCCGAATGGTGGAGGGGTGACGTCCCTGAGCACAGACACGGACACCGATGTGCTCGTCGTCGGCGCCGGGCCGACCGGGCTGCTGCTCGCCTGCGAGCTGGCGCTGGCCGGGGTGCGCACGGTGGTGGCCGAGCGGCGCGACGCGCCCCACCGCGAGTCACGGGCGCTCAATCTGCATCCCCGCGGCATCGAGCTGATGGACATGCGGGGCCTGGCCGACCGGTTCCTCGCACGCGGCCGGACCGTGCCCGGCTGGCAGTTCGCCGCGACACTCCCCCGCCGGCTCGACTTCACCACCCTGGACACCCGCCACCCCTACGCGCTGCTGCTGGCCCAGGCCCGTACCGAGGCGCTCCTGGAGGAACGGGCACGTGAGCTGGGCGCACGCGTCCACCGCGGGTACCGGGCCGTCGCCCTGCGGCAGTCCGCGACGGGTGTCGAGACGGAGCTGCGCGGGCCGGGCGGCAGGGTGGTCACCGTGCGAGCGGGTTATGTGGCCGGGTGCGACGGCGGGCGCGGCTTCGTCCGGGAGGCGGCGGGCATCGGCTTTCCCGGCACGCGGGAGTCGATGACGGCCGTGGTGGGCGACTTCGCGGTGGCGGATCACGCGCACAACGAGCGGGCACGGCGGCACGGGGTGCTCGTCGCCCGGCTGGAGGAGGGGCTGACGCGGTTCGTCGTCATGGACCCGCTCCGCATCAGGGTGCCCTCCACGGAGCCGGTGACCTTGGCGGAGTTCCGTACGTCGCTGTCGCGCGTGTGCGGGACCGACTGCGGTGTCGGCGAGCCCCGGTGGCTGTCGCGGTTCGGCAACGCCACCCGGCTCGCCGAGTCCTACCGCCGGGGGCGGATCCTGCTGGCGGGCGACGCCGCCCATGTCCACTTCCCCGTCGGGGCCCAGGGTCTGAACACCGGGCTCCAGGACGCGATGAACCTCGGCTGGAAGCTCGCCGCCACCGTCCGGGGCTGGGCGTCCCCGGGCCTGCTGGACACCTACCACGCCGAGCGCCACCCCGTGGGGCGGGCCGTCACCGACGGCACCCGGGCCCAGACCCTGCTGGTGGAGCTTCCCCTGACCGAGGAGTACGGGCGGCCGGCGGCACTCCTGTGCGAGCTGCTCGACACGCTCCTGGGCATGCCGGAGGTCAACCGTCACCTGGCGGGCCGGATCTCCGCCCTCGACACCGGCTATCCGCCCACGGCCCCGGACGCCGATCCGCTGACTGGACGCCGCATGCCCGACATCGGTCTCACCACGCCGGCGGCCCCGCGCCCCACCCGTGTGTACGAGCTGCTCCGCGACGGCCGCTTCGTCCTGCTGCGCCTGGGCCGGGGCGGTGGAACGGAACCGCCCACGGCCGGTGGCCGTGTCCGCGTGGTCACGGCCACTTCGTACGACGACCGCCGGGATCTCGACGGTGTCCGGGAGGTCCTCGTCCGGCCCGACGGCCATATCGCGTGGGCCGGCCGCGCGTCCGGCCCCGGCGCCCTCGCGGCCGGGCGTTCCCGGGCCCTGGCCGCGTGGGCCGGGCCCGGGAACGGGTCAGCTCATCAGGCCTCCACTCCGTAGTACTGGGCGAGGAAGCCGGTGATGTCGGCCGTGTGCGGGCTCAGCTCGGGCAGGTGCGTGGCGAGGGCGGTGCGCACGGCCTCGGTGAGCTCGGCCAGGCTCGTGGCCGCGCCCTTGACGTACGGGTCGAGGCGGCGGACGAGCTCGTAGTTGCTCTCCACGTCGAGCTGCCGCATGGCCCGCTCCAGCGGCGGGGCCTCGGCCCCGGCCACCGGCGGCAGCAGCCGGCTGACGAACGTGACGCGGTGCATCACGCGCCAGCACGGCGGCTTGCGGTCCGACTGGCGGGCCTGGCGCAGGGCGGCGGCGTTGGGGTCGGTGCCGTTCTCCAGCCAGGTGGGGTCGACGACCTTGTGGAAGAAGGTGTCGAAGTGCTCGGTGTCCTCGCCCAGGTAGAAGCTGAGGAACCGGTAGGCGTCCACCTTGCCGGGCGCGTTGACGGGCTTGCCGTCGGCGTCGAAGACGGGCTTGCGGTTGGCGTCGTACTGCTGGAGGTTGCCCGAGGGGGCGCACTGGACGCCGAGGCCGAAGGAGCGGGTGGCCTCCTTGCCCCGGGCCCGGGTGACGGACATGCCGCCGCCGACGGCCGCGTCGAGCTGGGCGTTGACGCCGACGCCCATGATGTCGAAGGACGTGCCGACGGACGCGCCCACCGAGCCGGACAGCGAGTACGAGCCGGAGGTCGTCTCGCTGACGGCGTCGGTGGTCTCGGTGGTCTCGGCGAAGAATCCGCCGTCGGCCGTCCAGACGTAGGTGTTGACCAGGTCGCGCCGGGAGAAGCCGTCGCCGGTGGTGTTGCCGGCGGTGTCCCGGCCCTTGCCCGGCGCGGTGTCGCCGCCGATCGCGCCGCCCAGTACCCGGCCCGCCCGCTCGGCGGTGGGGTCGGGGGCGTGGGTCTCGGTCGACACGGACTCGTAGTAGCCGCGCAGCCGCTGCTGCTCGCGCTGGATGCGCCGCTTGACGGCGTAGGCCTCGCGCGGCTTGTAGTAGCTGTACTCGCCGTGGTCGCGGGCGCCCGCGTAGTCGGGGTCGAGGACCTTGCCGCGCTCGTCGTAGCCGATCGTGCCGTCCAGCGTGCCCTGCTTGGTGTAGCGGGGGTTGATGGGGAAGGGGACGACGTTCCAGTCCTTGGGGATGTCGGGGTTGGGCTGGATGCGGTAGGCGACGAGGGAGCCGCTGTGCGCGAGGCGCAGCGCGAAGACGTCGGCGGTCTGGGACTGGACGAGCGCGAAGCCCATGTTGGAGGGCACATAGCGGCGGCCCACCGCCGCGTTGAGGGGCCCGCGCGGGTCCTCCCAGCTGCCGGCCAGCTCGACCTTCATGGCGCGGGAGGTGTTCTCGCCCTGCGAGACGGCGGTCTCGTCGGCCCAGCTGTTGGAGAACTCCAGGCTGCCGCGCACGCCCACCGACACCTTGGCCTTGGCCATGGACTTGGCGACGCCGAAGCCCAGCGGTGCGGCGATCATCCACATGTCGACGTCGACCTCGTTGGAGAGGGCGAAGCTGAACGCCGCGTCGACGCTGCGCTCCTTGGCCGACGACAGCGAGTGGACGACCTGCTCGGCCTGGGTGAACTCCACCGACGCCACCCCGTCGTAGGTGGCGCGGTCGGGGTCGACGGTGTTGGGGGTGAGGTTCTCCGACGGCACCGGGGGCGCGCCCTCGATGTAGCCGACGAGCTGGGGGTCGAACTGCACCTGGCTGACCCACTCGCTGACCAGGTCGCCGACCTTGTAGCCGGTGACCAGGTGCCAGCGGCCGTCGCGGAGATAGCCGTACGCGCGCTTGAGCACGCCGAAGGCATCGCCCTTGGCGGTGTACTGCATGTCCGCGTACTCGGCGACGGCGGGCGAGCCGGAGACCGTCTCGTGGAAGGGGGTGCGCATGGCGGCCAGGGCCGAGCGGACCTGGGCGGTGTCGCTGGAGACGGGCGCGGTGGACAGGACGGCGGCGGGGCGGCGGGAGGCGGCGGCCAGGGTGAGGTCGTTGCCGCGCAGGCCCTCGTCGCGGACCAGGCCGGCGCTCTCGTCGGTGGAGGCGCGGTCGAAGGACCAGTAGGCGATCAGGTCCTCCTTCTCGCCCTTGAGGCGGGTGAAGAGGTTGTCGAGGACCTGCTCCTGGGTGCGGGCGGTGCGCCAGACGCGGACCTCCTCCAGGATGCCGTGGAAGGGCTGGGTGACCTGGCCGTCCTTGAGGCGGGCGCCGAGGGAGAGCTGGGTGTCGCCGTAGTCGGTGAAGTCGGTGAAGTCCTTGCCGTCGAGGGGGTCGCAGGCCACGGAGACGCCGTTGCGGTAGATCCGGAAGGCGCTGCCGCGCGGGTCGGGGTTGCGGGTCCAGCGGGCGCCGCGCAGCCGGGCGGGGTGCGAGCCGGTGGTGTCGGCGGCGGTGTTGCCGGCGTTCTCCTCGAAGCGCCACTGGGCGGTCAGGCCGCGGTCGCGGGCGGAGACGGGCGTGCCGAGCCGCGCGGTGTCACGGGCGAGGCCCCACAGCCGGACCTCGGCGACGACACCGGTGAAGGAGTGGACGTCCAGGCCCGTGCGGGCCCGGCCGATGTCCAGGGTGCCGGTGTTGCCCTTGGCGCCGGGCCCCTCGTAGCGGAAGGTGCCGGCCTCGCGGCCGTCGATGAAGAAGCGGATGTCCTGCCACTCCTGGATGTCGACGGACTCCACGAGCTCGACGGTCTGCTTGACGGGCTTGCCGTCGGCGCCCGTCGCGGTGATCTCCTTGTTGCCCTTGCGTTCCTGCGTGGACCGGCCGCTCTTGCGGACGACGGCGAGGCGGTGGAACGTTCCGGCGGCGACGGCCTCGGTGGAGGTGAAGCGCACGAGGCGGCCGTCCGGCTCCTCGAAGCCGAACTCCAGCTTTCCGTCGGGCAGGACGAGCAGCCGGTACGGGACGCTGCCGCCGGAGCCGTCGGCGGTGCGGCCCTTGGAGAGCAGGCCCTGCGTCGCGCCGAGGGCGGCGACGCGGCAGAAGACCTCGACGGTGAGGTCGTCGGCGATGTCGAGCGCGTCGTTGTCGGGCGCCTCCAGGTACGCGCCGTCGGAGAGCTCGACGGCCCAGGACTGCTCGTAGGCGGCGGCGAGGTGGGTCCACTCGTGCGGGGCGAAGGTGTCACGGGTGGCCACCAGCCGGTCGCCGGCCCCGGCGACGATCCGGTACGACGTGTCCGCGGCCTGGTCGAGCGCGGCGGGCGCGGTCGTGGTGGTGACGCCGCCGCGCAGGTAGACGTGCCGGTCCTGGCCGGAGCGGTCCAGGACGCCGGGCTTGCCGCCCACCTGGGCGAGCGGGTCGGCGCCGGGCCAGTAGCCCATCAGGCCGGACTCCTTGCCGGTCAGCCGCCGGTTCTTCAGCTCCCGGATCCCGGCGGCGGTGCGGGCGGTGCCCCAGAGCCGGACCTCGTCCATCTCGACGGCGGCGTAGTCGGGCACCCAGCCGCCGAAGTGGCTGCCGAAGCTGAAGAGCCCGTCTCCCTGGTACGCGGCGGAGGCGGTGCGCCGGATCTCCTCGACGCCGTCCCGGTAGATCACCTGTTCGCGGGTGGTCGCGTCGAAGGTGCAGGCCCAGTGGTGCCAGTCGGTCTCGGCGTACCCGTAGTCGGTGGTGAGGTCGTCGCCGTAGAAGGCGAACGTGAAGGCGCTGCCCTCGCGCCAGCCGATGTGCAGGGCGCCCCTGGTGCTGCCGTGCGACGTGCCGTGGCCGACGACGTACTGCGCCTTGCCGTTCCATTCCGTGGTGCGCCGGGCCCAGAACTCCACCGTGAAGGACTGGCCCGCGAGGCTGAAGCCCTTCTCGGTCATGGCCACGCCGCTCTTGCCGTCGAAGGACAGGGCGGGCACGACGGTCGCCGCCGGGGCTAGCAGACCCAGGGTGTACGGGACGTCGCCGGTGCCGGCGTGGACGATCCTGGCCGCGCCGGACACCGTCTCGGGGTTGACCCACGCCTCCAGCGTCAGGTCGCGGGCCACAGCCACCCGGTCCAGCCGCTCCTGCGGCAGGGTGAGGACGTTCTGCCGCCCGTCGAAGGAGTACGCCCGGCCCGGCTTGTCGGCACGCCAGCGGCAGCCGTGCCCGGCGACGAGGTCCGAGACCTCGCCGAGCGGGACCTCCCGGGCGGTGCCCGGGTCGGCCAGCACCAGCCGGGAGCCCGCGGAGAGCGGGACGCCGGGGCGGTTGGAGGAGGCGCGGCGGTGGTCGTGGCGCAGCCGCTGGACGGGCTCGCCCGGCTGCGGCTCGGGGCCGCCCTCGCCGGCGTCCAGCAGGAGCCTCGCGGCTCCCGGCGCGTAGCCGGCCCCCGTGAGGTAGAGGTGGCCGCCGATGGTCACGGGTGTACCGGCGGGCAGGGAGACGGAGAGGGGTTCGGCGAGCCGGAGCTCACCGCCGACCACGTCGCCGGCCTTGCCGCCGGACAGGAGTCGGCTGGTCGCGTCGAACGACTTCACCACGCCGATCGTGACGGGCTCCTCCGGGGCCCCGTTGACGATCGCGGCGAAGTCGGCCGCGTGGCGCGGCAGCCCCCGCCAGGTCTCGCGCTCCTCGCCCCGCTCGATGGTCACGTCGCACAGGCCGGGTCCGTCACCGGCGGTGACGCGGATCGTCACCGATCCCAGCCCGGTGCCGGAGTCGCGGGCGGTAAAGGTGACCGCTTGACCGTCGCCCGCCGTCAGCCTGCGGGAGGAGCGCAGGACCGTGGTGTCGTAGTAGGTGGCGAAGAACTGTCCGTTGGTGCCGCGGAAGTACAGCACGACGTTGCCGGTGGCGCTGTCCAGCAGATACGGCCGGTCGGCCGAGCGGGCGAAGGCCAGCAGTGCGCCGGAGGCGCTCAGACCGGTGCGGTCGAGGGAGAGCCGGGGTACGGGCAGCGCGATGTCGTCGGCGCCCTTGAGGCCGCCGGTGAGACGGGCGAGCTCGTCGCGCTTGGCCGTCAGCTCGGCCTGGCCGGCCTCGATCTCGCGGCGGCGGCGCTCCAGCAGATCGCGTTTGGGGCGGAGCTCGGCGAGCTGGGCGTCGAGGGCCTCCACGCGCTTGGCCGCGTCACGGAAGGCGGAGCCGGAGAGGTCGTGGAGGGCGACGCGCTCGATGACGAACAGTCCCTCGCCGGACTCGGTGACCGCGGCCGGGTCGTACTGGACGACGCGGTCGCCGAGCCGGTCGGGGGCGCAGACCGCCTTGCCGCTGTACCGGTTGACGACGGTGCTGAAGCCGTCGCCGCGCTCCTGGACGTGGAAGTGGGTGTTCCAGGCGCCGGCCTGCCGCTGCCACACGATCAGGGGCGCGTCGTCGTCCCGGCGCTCACCGGCGACGTTCATGTCCTTGCCGGTGTGCGGATTGTGCAGGAGGTAGGGCACGGGGCCGCTCCAGGAGATCCCCGGGGGCATCATGACGGCCCACAGCGCCGACTTCGCCTCCTTGTCGGAGGTCCTGATCAGCGGCGGTTCGCTCCCCGCGCCGTCGTCCTTCACCGCGAGGTACTGCGGCTTGCCGTCCCGGGTGTTCTTGAAGCGGAGACGGCACGTCCAGCCGTCGATCTCCTGCCACTTGGCGTAGAACGCCTCGCGGAGCCGCTCCAGCTCCGGCACATCGGTGGTCTGCCGGGCGAGGTCGGCGACCTCGGTCTCCTTGGCGGCGATGTCCTGGACGAGCTCCCGTATCCGGGCGTCCAGCTCGCTGATCGTCTCGACGTCGGAGCTGCCCTCCGGCGCGGCCAGCACCGGCAGCGCCAGCTCGTCCGGCACCTGGGCGAGGCGTCCGTCGCGTCCGACGCCGAAGTCGACGGTGGCGAGGTACGCGTCCTCGGTCTCCGCGCCCGTCCTCGGGTCGGGTCCGGCCGTGGCGTACGACAGCAGGACGCGGGCCTGCCGCTTGGCGGGCTTGGGCTCCTGGCCGTAGCCCGTGGTGGTCTCCTCCTGCTGGTGGTAGAGGACGGCGGAGAGCCCCGAGACGGTCTTGCGGCCGGCGACGGCGAAGCTGTCGCGGCGCACGCCGGGGTGGTCGCCGATGGGGGCCTCGGAGGTCACCCACTTCGGGCCGCCGATGAGTTCGCCGTGGCGGGCGTGGTCGGTCTGGTCGTGGAGGCGGGTGCCGGAGCCCTCGTCGAAGCGGTAGTAGGCGACGAGCCCGGGGTCGTTGCCGATGAGGCGCACGCTCCTGTCGCGCTTGAGTTCGTCGGCGGTGCGGGCGCGGTCCCAGATCCGTACCTCGTCCAGCTCGGCGCGGGCGCCCTGGGCGAGAGCGCGGCCGAGCAGCAGGGCGCCGGTGCCGGTGTAGCCGCCGCCCGTGGTGCGGCTGCCGACGGCCTCGCCGTCGCGGTAGACCGTCTGGCGGCGGGCGGTGTCCTCGTAGACGCAGGCCCAGTGGTGCCAGGCGGTGTCCTCGGTCCGTACGTCGGCGTTGAGGTCCTCGGCGTAGAAGGCGAAGGTGAACCGGTTGTCCTCGCGGAAGCCGATGTGGAGGGAGTTCCTCGGGCTGCCGGCCTCGTCGCCGTGGCCGAGGAGGAACTCCTGGCGGCCGTGGGTGGTGCGCCGCGCCCAGAACTCCACGGTGAAGTCGCGCCCCGCCAGCTCGGGTCCCTGCGGTATTCGCACGTGGGCGTCGCCCTCGCCAAAGACCAGCGCTGTCTCGGTGTGGCCCTCGGTGCTGACGACGGGTATCAGGGGCAGGCCGGTGAACGGGCAGGTGCCGGGGCCCGGTTCGTAGACGGCGTTCCGGTGGGCGGGGTCGGGGCTGGTCCATGCCTGGGTGCCCTGGAGGTTGAACAGGCCGTCCTTGCCCTGCTCGATGTTGAAGGAGTCGACGCGGCCCGTGACGTCGTTGTGCGCGAAGATCTGCCAGCGCTGCTGTCCGTGGACGGCGGTGGGGACGAGCAGGGCGGTGAAGCGCCCGCCGGAGAGGTGGCGGACGAACGACAGCTCCTGCGTGGGCTCGTGGAAGGGGCGGCCTTCCATGTCGGTCGTGCCCAGGCTGTCCTTGGCCGAGTCGGGCCGGGTCCGGTGGCGGCTGCGGCGGTAGCGGGCCTCCAGGACGGGCTTGAGCTCGCCGCCGACGAGTAAGAACCGGTCGCACAGGAGGGTGTCGGCGACGAGGGGCACCTTGGCTCCGGCGGCGTCCTTGACGTAGTCCGCGCGGTCCGGGTCGCCGGAGGAGGCCCCGCCGGTCAGCTTGTGGACGGCGTCGGGGTGTTCGGCGGCGACGGACTGGCGCAGGACGACGATGTGGGTGCCGTCGGAGAGGGCGTGGAAGGGGGCCGGGGCGGTGAGCCGGGCGGTCGTGGACAGGAAGGGGTCGGTCTCCTCGGCGTCCAGCCGCTCGCCTGGCGCCGCCTCCACTCTGCCGCCGTTCTTGACGACGGGCAGCGCGGTGGCGCCGACGGCGGCGAAGCCCACGTCCGTGATCTCGGAGGGGAAGCGGAGCGGGAGCGGGTTCTCCGACCAGTAGGCGGCGTCGAGCTCGCCCTTGGCCTCGTCGTGCCGGGCGAGGTCCAGGACGGTGTAGACGAGGCGCCGCCGGTCGTCCATGGCCAGGGCGATGGTGGTGCCCTGGTGGCGAACGGTGGTGGTATGGACGTAGGAACGGTCGCTGTAGACCTTCAGCAGGTGCTGTTCGCCGGACAAGGACACTCCTCGGGAGGGCGTGCGGCAGCGCACGCCGGAAGTCGTGGGACAAAGGGCCGACCGGCCCCTTGCGGCCTGCGCCGCTCCCCCGGGCGTGCGCGGCCGTCACACGATTGACCAGCGGGAATTCCCCGTCAAGGGAGTCATCGCGCCACCATGTCCGGAAACGGCGACCGCCCGGTGCCCGCGAAGTCGTCCTTCGCGGGCACCGGGCGGAACGGTGTCGTCTCAGTGGTCGTGGGGGCCGGGCCGGTGGACGGGGCCGTGGGTGTCCTCGGAGTGTGCCCGCCCGCCCGTGGGGGCGGCGATCTGGAGGAGCGCCTCCTCGTCCTGGTCCTCGCCGAGGTGGTCGACCTGGAGGGTGGCGTGGGTGATGCCGTAGTCCTCGCGCAGCTGGTGCTGGAGGCGGCGGCGCACGGTGTGGCAGTCGCCGCCGGGGGTGACCAGGACGTGGGCCGACAGGGCGGGCTGGCCGGAGGTGATCTGCCAGATGTGGAGGTCGTGGATCTCGACGACCTGGTCGGCGGCGGCCATGCGGTCGCCGACCGCGTCGGGGTCGATGCCGGCGGGGGCCGCCTCCAGGAAGATCCGGCCGGAGGCGCTGATCAGGCCGAAGCCGGCCTTGAGCATGAGGGCGACGACGGCGAGGGTGGCGATGGCGTCGGCGCGGGCGAAGCCGGTGAGCATGACGACGAGTCCGGCGACGGCGGTGCCGATGAAGGCGTAGAGGTCGTTGAGGATGTGCTGGAAGGCGCCCTCGACGTTCAGCGAGCTGCGGTTGGCCTTGGAGATGCACCACGCGGCCGCGATGTTGACGGCGATGCCGGCGAGCGCGGTGAAGAAGACCAGGCCGCCCTCGACGTCGGGCGGGTTGATCAGGCGGCGCACGGCCTCGTAGCCGAGCCAGGCGGCGAGGAGGACGAGCGTGAGGCCGTTGGCCTGGGCGGAGAGTATCTCGGCGCGCTTGAGGCCGTAGGTGTATCCGCCCCGGGCGGGCCGGACCGCCAGCCGCATCGCGATGAGCGCGAGCACGATCGAGGCAGCGTCGGTGAGCATGTGGGCCGCGTCGGAGATCAGAGCCAGGGAGCGGGCGAGGACGCCGATGGTGACCTCGACGGCCATGAACACGGTGATCAGTGTCAGGGCGATGGTCAGCCACCGGCGGTCGGCGTCGGCGGCGACGCCGTGGCTGTGCCCGCCGTGCCCGGAGCCGTGGTCGTGGCTGTGGGCGGGTCCGCCGGGGGCGTGGTCATGGGTATGGGTGTGGCCGGGCACGGTGCCTCCTGGCTGCCTCGTCGGGGGCTTCGCCAGCGAGTGAACAACATGATTCACCGGGTGCGCAAAGGCTGCAACGGCATCGGTTTCCAATACCGTTAACACCCCTCTGACCTGCGGTTTTATCCCGGAGGGGCGAGGTTCCCGATGCAGCTGGTAATCGCTTTCAGAACCATGGAGCAAACACCGTGCCGTGCGCCGGGCGCCCGCGCCGTCACGCCGGGCGCCCGGTGCCTCCGTCAACCCCGGCGGCCGGGCTTGCCGCGCTTGGCGGTCCGGGAGGCGCCGGAGCGGGAGCCGCCGGAGGCGCCCCGGCCCGCCGTCCTGCCACTCGCCGTCTTGCCGGCCGCCGGCTTCCGCCGCTCGGGGCTCTTCTCCTTGCGCTGGTCCTTCGGCTGCTCGGCCGCGCCGGGGCGTCGGCCCCTGGAGCTGTTCACGGTCCGGCCGCGGACGATGCCGATGAAGTCCTCCACCATGTCGGTGGTCCGCTCCTCGGGCCAGGACAGCGCGACGCTCGACTGCGGGGCGTCCGTGACCGTCCGGTACGTGAGGTCCTTGCGGTGGTGCAGCCGGGCGAGCGACTGCGGGACGAGGAGCACGCCCACGTTCGCCGCGACCAGCTCGATGGCGTCGCCCGTCGTGGCGGGGCGCTCGATCGCGGGCCGCCCCGGCAGCCCCTCCCCCCAGTCGAGGGTGTCGTCGAGGGGGTGGAAGACGATCTCGTCGGCCAGGTCCGCCACGGCCACCTCCTCGAACGCCGCGATGAGGTGATCCTTCGGGATCACCACCACCGTGGTCTCGGTGTAGAGGGGGATGGCGCTGAAGTACGCGCGGTCGACGGGCAGCCGGACGAGCCCCGCGTCGGCGTCACCGCGGCGCAGCGCGTCCGGCACGTCGGCGGCGGGCGTCGCGACGAGGTCCAGCGGGGTGTCCGGCAGTCGCTCGTTCCAGATCCGCACCCATTTGGCGGGGGTCGCGCCCGGTACGTAGGCGAGCCGGAACGGGGTAGGGGGTACTTCCGAGCCTGTCACCCGGCCAGGTTACCGGGCGTGGTCTTCGGGGGCGCACACGCTCGATATCCTTGAACCATGACGTCGCACCAGAGCACCCAGACCATGAAGCCCGCGACCGCGGCGAAGAAGCTGGGTGTGTACCTCGAAGCCACCCCCACCGAGTTCCAGGAGGGTGTCGTCACGCGCGACGAGTTCAACGCTCTTCAGGCCGACCCGCCGGAGTGGCTGCGCGAGCTGCGCCAGAACGGCCCGCACCCGCGTCCGGTGGTCGCGGCGAAGCTCGGTGTCTCGATCTCGGGTCTGGCCCGTGGCGGGATCACCGAGGCGCTCACCACGGAGCAGATCGAAGCGCTGAAGGACGAGTCCCCGGAGTGGCTCCAGAAGGAGCGCGCCACCCAGGCCGAGGTCCGCAAGGAGACGGTCCGCATCAAGGAGAAGAACAAGCAGAAGCAGGAGCAGAAGGGCCGCTGACGGTCCTGGTCCATGCCTTCCGGAGGGCGCCCCGGCCGTGTGCCGACGGGCGCCCTCCGCGCTCTCACAGCCAGCTGACGCGAGCGCTGGTGAGGTTCTCCCCGGCCCCGGCCGGCGGGCGGGCCAGCTCTCCCTTGGCCACCCCGTCGAGCAGCCTGCGCACGGCCGCCATGATGTCGGGCGTCGCGCTCCTGAGCTCCGCCGCGTCGTGCGGCCCGGCCTCGTCCGCCGCCACTCCGGCCTCCGCCAGCAGGGCGTCCAGGTCCGTCAGCTTCCCGGCGACCCAGTCCAGGGGCGCGGTCGACAGCTCCTCGTCGAAGACGCGCGCTCCCGGGTTCCAGCCGTCGAACCTCGGGTGGTGGGCGCGGTCCAGGCTGCCGGCCGGGCCGTCCACCGACTCCAGCAGATCGGCCCGCCACAGAGGACGGTCGACGACGATGGGCCGCGCGGCGTAGATGGTTCCCGTCAGGGGCTCTCGCCGGAGCAGCCGGACCTCCAGCCGCACGCCGTGCTCGGCGCCTTCCTGTCCCGGTGTCGGATGGGGGTCGATGAAGTAGAGGTCACTGGCCACCACGCCGATCCGTTCGAACCCAAAGGCGTACAGCACGACTCCTCCTCGGACTGCTCCTGACGATGTTTCAGGTGGATGCGCTCCGGTCAGCGTGCCACGGCGCGGCCCCCGGGGCCATGGCGAGGAAGCCCTCGGCCACCGCGCAGTGCGCCGCGACGCCGACGGCCAGGGCCCGCTCGTCGTGGACCACGCGGTCGGAGTGGTTGTCCGGGGCCGTCCCCGGCACCGCGCCCGGCGGGCACGCGCCGAGGAACGCCATCGCGCCGGGGACGCGGCGCAGCACGTACGAGAAGTCCTCCCCTCCCATGGTGGGGTGGGGAAGGTCGTGCACGGCGGACGGTCCCAGGACGGCGGAGAGCGCGTGCCGGACGCCGGCGGTGAAGGCCGGGTCGTTGCGCACGGGAGGGTAGCCCTCGGGCAGGTCGACCTCGGCGGTCATGGCGTGGGCGGCGGCGACCCCGTGGGCCACCCGGGCGATGCCCTCGCGCACGGCGCGGCGGCTCGCCTCGGAGAGCGTGCGGTAGGTGCCGACCAGTTCGGCGGTCTCCGGGATGACGTTGAACGCGCGGCCCGCCGTGACGGTGGTGATCGTGAGGACGGCCGGTTCGAAGACGTCGACGGTCCGCGTGACCATCGTCTGGAGGGCCTGGACGATCTCGCAGGCGACGGGGACGGGGTCGAGGGCCTTGTGCGGGCCGGCCGCGTGCCCGCCGCGCCCGCGCACGGTGATCCGCACGGAGTCGGCGGCCGCGTACTGGGTGCCGGCCCGGAGGTGGACGGTGCCGGAGGCGTGCCGGGCGTTGATGTGCAGGGCGAACGCCCCGTCGACCGGTGGGCCGTCCGTGCCGCCCAGCACCCCTTCGTCGATCATGTGCTGGGCGCCGCCGCCGAGTTCCTCGGCGGGCTGGAACATGAACACCACGCGCCCCGCCAGCCGTTCCCTGCGGGCCGCGAGCAGGCGCGCCGCCCCGATGAGCATGGCGGTGTGGGTGTCGTGGCCGCACGCGTGCATGACGCCGGGCACCCGGGAGGCGTAGTCGAGGCCGGTGTTCTCCTGCTGGGGCAGCGCGTCCATGTCCGCGCGCAGCAGGACGGTCCCTCCGGGGCGCGCCCCTTCGAGCACGGCCACGACGGAGCTCAGGCTCCGGCCGGTGGTCGTCGTCACGTCCAGGCCGGCGAGCGCGTCCAGGACCGTGCGCTGGGTGCGGGGCAGGTGCGTGCCCAGCTCCGGGTCGCGGTGGATGCGCCGGCGCACGGCCACGACGTCCGGCAGGAGCTCGCGGGCCTCGGCGAGCAGCTCCGGTCCCGGGATCCCGTCCTTCTGACTCATGCGGGCATCGAAACACATCGGAGCCCCCTTGGAAACAAGGGAGTTGACGTGCACCGGGGCGTGCACGGGGGCGTGCGCCGGAGCGTTCCGGTCCCCGGCGGCGGGCCGCCGGGGACCGGGAGGGGCCGGCCGGGGTCAGACGCGGTCGGCGGCGATCAGCAGGTACTGGAAGCTGCCGTCCTTGTACGCGGTCAGGAACGCCTTCTCGATGCCCGTGGCGAGCGGCGACTGGGCGCGCAGCTCCCAGTACGGGATCGTGGCCTCGGTGAGGTCCACGACGGCGGCCGGGACGAGCCGGTTGGCCGCCATCTCCTTGAAGTAGCTGCTGCGCGGGTGGATGTCGCAGATGTAGTGGGCGTTGATCTCGCTGACGGCCCGGGACGGCAGCCCGTAGGTGTCGTTGTAGCAGCCGGTGATGGTCACGTACCGGCCGCCGTGCCGGAGCATCCGCGCGTACTCCGGGAACAGCTGGGAGAGGTCCACGTACATGGTGCTCTCGTTGTTCCAGATGGCCCGGAAGCGGCCGCTCTCGAAGCCGGTGTCCAGCATGTTCTTCAGGTGGAAGCGCACCTTGTCGGACACGCCGTGCTTCTCGGCCTGCTCGTTGGCGAACGCGACCTGCGTCTCCGAGATGGAGACGCCGTCGACGTTACAGCCGAAGCGGCGGTTGGCGACGAGGCTGCCGCCGCCGCGGCCCGACCCGGAGTCCATCAGGCGGTCGTCGGGGGTGACATTGCCGAGGTGGTCGAGCAGCACCTCGGCCTGGGCGCACTCCAGACGGTGGAGCTCGGCGGTGATCCGCTCGTCGCGGGTCTCCTCGGGCCCCTCCAGGACGGACCAGTCGACGTCGCCGACGCCGTAGTGGTGGTGGTAGAAGCCGTCCACCTCGCCGAGCCGGAGATTGACGGGGTTCTTCTCCCGGTTCCAGTAGTCGGCGACGGACCGCTGGTAGGCACTGGCGAGAACCGAGGCGGGGCTGATCTCCTGAATGGTCACCGTGTCTTCTCTTTCCGCTTGCTGATGAACTGGTAAGGATTCACTGGGTAGATGCGCCGTGGTACCGGGGACTGGTCGCGTGCCACTCCTTGCTCCCGCCCATCCAGGCCCACAGCCCGGCGAGATAGCGCCGGAGCTCGGGGGAACCGGCCGCGCTCAGGACGGCGCACTCGGCCTCCACCGTGTGCATCAGCTCGTCGTGGATGCAGGCGGCGCGGTTCACGGCCTCCTGGAGCGAGCAGTTTTCCTCGGCGGCGATGAGGTTGGGCAGATTGGTGTCGGTGGGGTCTTCCTTGGTCATCGAATAAAGGTCGTTGAGCAGCACGTTGGCCGTGCCGGCGTAGAGATACGTGCGGCGTACGCGCGCGTCGGCGAACTCCGCCGCGGGGAGCTCGTAGCCGCCGACGGGGTCGATGAGGACCATGCACGGGTAGAAGGCGTTCTCGTAGCGGTGCAGCAGGTACTCCCACACCGCGGGCCGCCGCCCGGCGCCGCGCCACCCCGCTTCATGGTTGTAGCCCACGAACATCACGGCCAGTTCGTGGCGCAGCCGGGCCACCTGGGTGGGGGTGGCGATGCGCGCCAGGTGGTCGAGGCAGGAGCGGAAGGCGCGCAGGACGGGCTCCTTGCGCACGATGTCCTCGAAGTGCGCCAGATAGCGGGCCGGGAGCCGGACGGGGTCGACGACGGCGTGGGCCATGCCCAGGCGCGGCCCGACCAGTTCGGGGGAGGTGTCCTCCCCTTCGTCGACCCAGTGGTCGTCCACGGCCCATTCGGCGAGCCCGCAGCGGGCGGCGGTCAGGATGCGCTCGGGGTCGTCGGTGTCGGGGTGGGCGAGCATGAACAGCCGCCCGAAGTTGTGGGACCGCAGCCGCTCCAGCCTGCCCTGGAAGATGCCGACCTCCTCGGCCCATTCGACGAGCCGGTTGTTCACCTCCTCGCCGAGGGCGGGGTCGTCGCGCTCGGCGCCGGGGCAGTAGAGCGGCGGTACGCGCACGGAGGGGCCCGAGGCCCCCGAGGCGTCCCCGGAGCCACCGGAGTCCGCGTCCACGGGCTGCTCGGG
>NZ_JAILXP010000118.1 GCF_020740895.1 Streptomyces sp. UNOB3_S3
GGTCGGGGGTGAGGTAGGGGCGCTGCAGGTAGTGGGGTGAGTGCGGGCCGGTGGGCACAAACCCTGTTACCCCAGTCGTTCCCTTGCCTTCTTCGTCTGGGTGCTGCCCGCCTGTTCGTACAGGGTCAGTGCCTGCCGCCAGTCCGCTTCCGCCTCCGGTCGCTTGCCCTGGGTCGCCAGGAGGTCGCCTCGGTCGAGCAGTATGTCGGCTTGCTCCTTGGGGGCGCCGCAGTCCTCGATCAGGGTGACGGCCTCGTCCAGGCTGGGCAGGGCCTCGTCCGGGCGGTCCGCCCGGAGGCGGGCACGGGCGTGGTGCCAGAGGGCCTTGGCCTCGTTGAAGCGGTCGGGGCGGCCCGGGAGTTCCGCGAACATCCGGCGGGCGCGCAGCAGCAGTTCGGCCGCCTCCTGGTGGCGGTGTCCGGCGGCGTGGGCGCGGCCCAGGTGGAAGGTGAGGAGCGCCCGGCCGCGCGGGTGGTCGAGGCCGTCCAGTGCCCGGACCGCCCGCCGGAAGTGTTCCGCGGCGTCCTCCGGGGCTCCCTCGCGCAGCGCGAGCAGGCCCAGGCCCTCCAGGGCCGAGGACTCCGTGCGCGCGTGCCCGGCGGCGGTCGCCAGCCGCAGCGCCTCCCGGTAGTGGCCCCCGGCGGTCCCGGTGTCGGTCGCGTCGCCGCGGTCGGCGTGGGCGAAGGCCAGCTCGTAGTGCATACGGGCCACGGCGAGGCCGTCACCGCACTCCCCGGCGGCCTTCAGGCCCAGCTCGCACACCTCGATCCAGTCCCCGTGGTACTTGCGCCGGAAGAAGAACCCGCGCAGCGCCTCGGCCAGTTGCCAGGCCATGGCGTTCCGTCCCAGGTCGTGGGCCAGCCGCGTCATCGCCACCGCGTTGGCGCGGTCGGGCTCGAACGCGTCCAGGGCCTCGGCGGCGTCCGCGAAGGCGGAGGCGCCTCCGGGCGTGGCGAACACCGGGCCGTACCGCCAGCGGTCGGAGACCGCCCGTTCCACGGCCGCCGCCCGGTGGAGGTACCACTCCAGCAGGCGGTCCGCCGACCCTTCGCGCACCGCCGCCCCCACCGCCCGCGCGTGGTCGTGGACGAGCCGGTGCATGCGCACCCGCCCCTCCCCGGCCGGTTCCAGGACCCGTTCCCGTACGAGCGTGCGCGCGTCGGTGTCGTTCCCGGCCAGCCGGCGCACCAGGTCGCGGGAGAACTCCGGCGTCGGGTGCGCGCCGAGCGCCCGGTAGAGCGCGGCCGGGCCGTCGGCCAGGGACAGGTGGACGGCTTCCAGCACCTGGGGGACGGAGAGGTCGTCCACTGCGAGCGCCTCCAGGCGGGTCCGGTGATCGCCGAGTTCGCGGGCCAGTCCGGCGGGGTCCTCGCCGAGCCCGTACAGCTCGCCCGCGCGGGCCGCGGCGATCCGCACGGCGAGCGGATAGCCGCCGCAGGCGGCGAGCACGCTCTCCAGGGCGGTCACGTCCGGGACGGCGTCCTCACCGGCCACGGCGCGGAACAGCTCGGTGCTGGCCTCCCTGTCGAGACTGCCCAGTGTCAGGCTGAGCATGCTCGGGTGACGGGCCTTCAGCGCGGTCAGCGGCATACGGCTGGTGACGACGACCACGCTGCCGGGGTGCGCGGGCAGCAGCGGCCGCACCTGGCCGACGTTCACCACGTCGTCCAGCAGGACCAGCAACGGCCTGCGTGCCGTCAGCGAGCGGTAGTGGGCCTCCAGCGCGGCCTGCCCAGCGGGTCTCTCGTCCGCCCGTGTACCCAGCTCCTGGACGAAGCCCTGGAGCACGGAGTAGGCGTCGAGCGGCGCCAGGTGGCCGTGCGGGCTCATGTCGGCCTGGAGCTGACCGCCGGGGCAGTGCCGGCGCAGCCGGTGCAGCCAGCGCAGGGCGGTGGCCGTCTTCCCCATGCCGCCGAGGCCGGTGAGTGCCACGATCAGGGGCGTGCTCCGCGCGGCGCGGCCGGCGGCGGCGCGTTCGAGCTCGGCGAAGACCGGGTGGCGGTCGACGAACACGTCCGGATCCGGGGCCAGCAGGCGGGGCGTTCGCGTCTTCACGGCGGCGTGGTGATGATGGTGCTGGTGGTATTGCAGATCCCGCCCCTGCATCACCACGCCGTCGTACGTCCCGCCCTCAATGGCGTTCCGGATGTCGTCGCCCATGCGTTCCCGCCCCCTGGCCCGCCGCAGTCGTGGGGCAAGATCCTACGTTCGAACGCCCCTGGCACACAGGGCGTACGACTACGGCTCCGGGCCGGAGAGCGCCCTGGAGCCAACGATCAGCGCTCGTGGTGCTCGTGGTGCTCGTATTCCTCGTGGTGAATGACGGGGTGAACGTCGCTGTTGATGCACGTGTTGCCGAACGTCGGGTTGAGCAGGCCGACGATGTCGATGGCGTTGCCGCAGAGGTTGATCGGGATCTGGATCGGGACCTGGATGACGTTGCCCGAGACGACACCCGGGGAACCGGCAGCCGCGCCGAAAGCTCCGGAGTCGGCGACGGCCCCGCCGGAGAAGCCGACGAGCGTGGCGCCCGCGACAGCGGTCAGCACCGCGACCTTGACGATTCGTGACATGGGGAGAGAACACCTTCGTTCGGTCGTACAGGATGGGCTCCCGGCCTGTTGGAACGGGAGTCTGGATCAACGCCCGGCGGTCGTCACCCGCTGACGCAGACGTTTCCGGAGGCCGGGTTCAGCAGGCCGGCGATGTTGATCGGCAAGCCGCAGAGGTTGATCGGGAGGTGGATCGGGATCTGGATCGTGTTGCCCGAGATGACACCCGGGGAGTGAGCAGCCGCACCGAAGGCTCCGGAGTCGGCGACGGCGCTGCCGGAGAATCCGGCGATCGTGGCGCCCGCGGCAGCGGTCAGCGCCGCGGCCTTGGCGATTCGAGGCATGGGGAGAGAACACCTTTGCTTGGTCGTGCAGGACAGGCCCCCGGCCCGTCCGGCCGGGAGCCCGAGCCCTTCTTCGGGACGTACAACCCCCTGTGGCTCCGGGCCGGGGAGGGTCCCGGAGCCACGGTCCAGCTACGTCGGACGGGTGTCAGCCGTTGATGCAGACGTTGCCCGATGCCGCGTTGAGCAGGCCGACGATGTCGATCGAGTTGCCGCAGAGGTTGATCGGGAGGTGGATCGGGACCTGGATGACGTTGCCCGAGACGACACCCGGGGAACCGACAGCTGCGCCCTTGGCTCCGGCGTCGGCGACAGCGGCGCCGGCGAAACCGGCGAGCGTGGCGCCCACGGCGGCGGTGACGACTGCTGCCCTGGCGATACGTGACATGGGGAGACACCTTTGCTTGGTCGTACGGACGAGCACCCGGTCGGTGACGGCCGGGAGCCCGGATCAACGTTTGGAGGTCGCAAAGGTTTCGTCGATGAAGCGTCCGGGTGATCCCGGGTGTGGGCCGATCAACAGAAATGGGGGTTTCCCCATGGGATGCCGAGCTGGCAGGGTTCCTTTCGTACAGACACTCCGGCCGCTTCGACCAGGGGAATGACGGGCGAAAATGATTGGGACCCTGCTGCCTTTACCGATCGAGACGGCCGAGGCATTCGCCGATCCGGCCGATGTGCCCGCGCTCTTCCCCGAGGAGGAGGCGCTGGTCGCCAAGTCCGTGGAGAAACGGCGCCGGGAATTCACCACGGTGCGGAACTGCGCCCGTACGGCCCTGGGCAGGCTGGGCGTCGCGCCCGTCGCCATCGTGCCCGGCCAGCGCGGCGCGCCCCAGTGGCCCTCCGGTGTGATCGGCAGCATGACGCACTGCGCGGGCTATCGCGCGGCGGCGGTGGCCCGCGCCACCGACATTCTGACGATCGGACTGGACGCGGAACCCCATGAGCCCCTGCCCAACGGCGGGGTCCGGGAACTGGTGACGCGCCCCGAGGAACGGGGCTGGCTGACCCGGCTCGCCGCGGAACGCCCCGAGGTGTGCTGGGACCGGCTGGTGTTCAGCGCCAAGGAAAGCGTCTACAAGGCCTGGTTTCCGCTGACGAAGCAGTGGCTGGACTTTCAGGACGCGATTCTCGAGGTCGATGCGGACGCAAAGACCTTCAGAGTGACGATTCTGACTCCGGAGCCGCTCCGGGCGGCCACGGGCGGGCGGTTGTCGGGGTTCGAGGGGCGGTGGCTCGTGCGGGACGGTCTTGTCGTGACGGCCATCGCGGTCGGCGCGTAGTCGGCTGCCCCGCCGTCGGGGTGCAGCCGGACCGGGCGCCCGGTACCCCGCGCCGAGAGCGCGGGGTACCGGGCGGCCGTCGGTCAATCGTCCTGTGCCGCCACCCTGGCCGCGAAGGACGCCAGTTCCTCGTGCCAGCCCGTGGCCAGCGACAGGCCCGCCGCGCTCCTGCACGCGTGGTCGACGAGCTCCTCGATCATCTGCTCGGCGACGTCCCGCTCCTCCGGGTCGAGCAGGATCTCCCGCAGCAGCCGGGCGTCCCAGCCGTACTCCGGGCCGCCGTCGAGGAAGCCCCGTAACCGCCACGCGGCGTGCAGCGGGCGCGCGTACGCGTCGTACGAGAGCCCCAGGTCCGCCCGGCCCGCGAGCGCCGCGCCCAGGCGCAGCGGGTCCCGCAGGGCGTACCAGCCCGCCGTGCAGCCGCGGTCGCAGCCGGAGACGCAGCGCCCCGGCCAGGGGTCCTCCAGGTATTCGGCGGCCATGGCCTCCCTCGTGTACGAGCCCATGACCCGCTCCACGCGCAGCTCGTCCCAGATCCGCCGGGCCTCGCCGGGCAGCGGCAGCGCGAGCCGGTCGGCGTGGGCGAGGGCGAGATCGCCGGCGAGGGTCGCCGTGGACTCGCCGAAACGCCGGGACTCGCCCGCCCAGCCGTTGCGCTCGTGCTCGGCGGCCCGGCCGACGTGGAGCGTGGGAATGCCCCGGCGCAGGGTCGCGTCGTCGCGGACGTCACCGCGGATGAGGGTGCAGGTGTCGAGCAGTTCGAGGGCGACGGCGGTGTCGACGGCGAGGTCGGCGGCCCGCCCGGTGGGGTCGCCGCCGGCCGCGAGGTAGCCGGTGAGGAAGATGACCGGCCGGGCCCGGTCCCCGCCGGCGGACAGCAGCTCGGCGAGGGACTCGATGAGCTCGGCGCCGCGGGCGTCGGCGGTGCGCCGCCGCCGGTGCTCCTCCTCGAACAGGCCGCGCAGCCGTTCCTCGACGCGGTCGAGCATCTTCGCGCGCTGGAGCTGCGGCGGCACCGAGCCGGGCGGCACGGGGCGTGGCGGTGAATGGTGTCGTTTCGTCATGCTGGTGCCTCTGCCTCCCTGGACCGGTCGCGGCCTTCGACCGCCCCTGACGAGCGGCGGCTCCGCTCTCGGTGGCGGAGGGTGACCGGTCGGAAGACTGCCCAGCCCGGCCCGCCGGAAGCGCCGGTTTCCTGCCAACCAGCGAGCCCGTCGCGCAGCGGGGGTAACGGTCGGCGCGGCCTTCGCGTGCCGTCTGTACAGGGCGCGCCGAGGCCTGTTACATCGGGTGCGGGCCACGGGAATCCGGCTTTTTCGGAGGCAACCATGCGCAGGATCGCGATCGTCGGCGCGGGCCAGGCGGGCTTGCAGCTGGCCCTGGGGCTGCGGGAGCGGGGGTACGACGTGACCGTCGTCGCCGCCCGTACGCCGCAGGAGGTCCGGGCCGGGCGGGTGCTGTCCACCCAGCTGATGTACGGTCCGGCCCTCGCCCTGGAGCGGCGGGCGGGGCTGAATCTGTGGGACCAGCAGACCCCGGCGATCGACGGCGTGGTCATCAGCCCCGTCGATCCCCCGGGCGTACGGGTGCCGGAGCGGGCCGTGGGGGCCCGGCTGGACGTGCCCGCCCAGTCCGTCGACCAGCGGGTGAAGACGGCGCGGTGGCTGGAGTTGTTCGAGGAGCGCGGGGGGCAGGTGGAGTACCGGCCGGTCGCCGCCGAGGAGCTGCCGGAGCTGGCCGCCGGGTATGAGCTGACCCTGCTGGCCACGGGGCACGGCCCACTGGGGGAGGTCTTCGGGCGGGACGAGCGGCACAGCCCGTACGAGCGGCCGCAGCGGGTCCTGGCCTGTGTGTACGTCCACGGGGTACGGCCGGATCCGGAGCTTCCGCCGTCGTTCCTGCGGATGTCGGCGTTCCCGGGGGCCGGGGAGTTCTTCGTGCTGCCCGCGCTCACCGGCTCGGGGCCGTGCGTGATCCTGCTGTGGGAGGGGTATCCGGGCGGCCCGTTCGACTGCTGGCAAGACGTTTCCGGCCCGGGTGCGGCGCTGGAGCGCACCTGGCAGCTGCTGCGCTCGTACGCACCGTGGGAGTACGAGCTGTGCGCCCACGCCGAGCCGACCGATCCGGGGGCGGCCCTCACCGGGAGCCTCACGCCCGTGGTGCGCCACCCGGTCGCGGAGGTCGCCCCGGGCTCGTACGTCCTGGGCATGGCCGACGCGGTGGTCCTCAACGACCCGATCACCGGGCAGGGCTCCAACAACGCGGCGCGCTGCGCGGACCGTTATCTGACGTCGATCGCGGAGCGGGGCGAGCGGCCCTTCGACCGGGCGTGGATGCACGAGACGTTCGCGGGCTGGTGGGAGCACGCCCGGCACACCACGGCGTTCACCAACATGGTGCTGGACGCGGCGCGCCCCCGGCACTTCGAGGACGTCATGGCGGCGGCCGCCCGGCACCCGGCGCTCGCCCACCGCTACGTCAACGGCTTCGCCGACCCGGCCGACTATCAGGAGTGGCTGATGGACGCCGACCGGGCGGAGGCCTGCCTGGCGGCGGTGGCGGGCCCGGCCGCGGCACAGCCCTGAGCTAGCCTGGCCCGATGGGCACCACGGGCGCGGCACCACCGGAGACGGTGACGGGAAGCGGGACGCGGGCGCCGCGGCGCGCCTCCGCCGGCCAGGGGCCGGTCGTCGTCGCGGTGTCGCTCGGCGGTGGCCTCGGGGCCGTGGCCCGGTACGCCGCGGGGCTGGTGTGGCCGACCCCGCAGGCCGCCTTCCCCTGGACGACGCTGCTGATCAACGCGGTGGGCTGTGCCCTGATCGGGGTGCTGCTGGTGACGATCGCCGAGCTCGGCACCCCGCACCGGCTCGCCCGGCCCTTCCTGGGCACGGGGGTGCTGGGCGGTTTCACGACGTTCTCCACCTACGCGGTGGACGTGCAGCGGCTGGTGACGCACGGCCGGGCGGCCGAGGGAATCGCCTGTCTGGTGGCGACGCCGCTGATCGCGCTGGCCGCGGTGTGGGCGGCGGCGACCGCGACACGACGGCTGTCCGTCCCGCGGAGGGCACGATGAGACTTCAGGGCGCGGCGCTGCGGCTGACCGTGTACGTGGGCGAGTCCGACACCCACGGCCACCGGCCCCTCTACTCCGAGGTCGTCCACCGCGCCCACGCGGCGGGCCTGGCCGGGGCGAGTGTCTTCCGGGGCGTCGAGGGCTTCGGCGCCTCCTCCCGCGTCCACACCGCCCGGCTGCTGTCGCTGAGCGAGGACCTGCCGGTGGCGGTGGTGATCGTGGACACGGAGGACCGGGTACGGGCCTTCCTCCCGGAACTGGCGGAGCTGGTGACCGGGGGCCTCGTCACCCTCGACCGGGTGGAGGTCGTCTCCTACCGGGGCCGAGACGGGGAGCGGCCCGCGTGAACTGGCTCCTCGTGGTGGCCGGCGCCATGGCCGGTGCTCCGCTGCGCTATCTCACGGACCGCTTCGTGCAGTCCCGGCACGACTCGGTGTTCCCCTGGGGCACGTTCACGGTGAACGTCGTGGGCTGTCTGGTGCTGGGCGTGCTGACGGGCTCGGTGGACGAGCCGACGCGGCTGCTGCTGGGCACGGGCCTGTGCGGCGCGCTGACGACGTACTCCACGTTCTCCTACGAGACCCTGCGGCTGGCCGAGGACGGGGCGCGGGGGTACGCGGCGCTCAACGTGGTCGCGAGCGTGGTGTGCGGGCTGGCCGCGGCGTTCGCGGGAGTGGCGCTGGGGCAGGCGCTGGCCTGACCCCCGTCCGGTGTGTGGCTAGCCCCCGTCCGGTGTGTGGCTAACCCTCGTCCGGCGTGGCTTCCAGGTGTTCCAGCAGCACCCGGCGCAGTTCGCGGGCCGCGCGCGGCGGCGGGGCGTCCTTGCGGTGGGCGACGGCGACGGTCCGCCGCATCCGGTCGCCCTCGAAGGGGGTGACCCTCAGCCCGGAGCGGGCGGCGACCATGCCGGGGACGACGGCCAGGCCCAGCCCGGCGCGGACGAAGCCGAGGACGGCGTCCATCTCGCCGCCCTCGACGGTGAAGGAGGGCTCGAAGCCCTCGGCCCGGCAGGCGGCGATGGTGATCTCGCGCAGGTCGTAGCCGCCGCGGAACATCACCATCGGCAGATCCCGCAGCTCCCCCACCCGGATCCGGCTCCGGCGCGTGGGCGCGGGCCCGTCCGGTGCCGACACCACCACCAGGTCCTCCCGCAGCAGTTCCGTCGTCTCCAGCGCGGGAGCCCCCACACCGAGGGGGGTGATGATCAGGGCCAGGTCGAGCCCGCCGTCGGCCAGCCGGCGCACCAGATCCCGTGAGCCGCCCTCGTCGACGTGCAGCTCGATGCCGGGGAACCGGGCGTGGTACGTGCGCAGCACGTCCGGCACCAGGCTCGCGCACAGGCTAGGCGGCGCGCCGAGCCGGACCCGGCCGCGCCGCAGCTGGGCCACCTCCTGCACCTCACGACGGGCGGTCTCGGTGTCGGCGAGGACGCGGCGGGCGAGCGGCAGGAGGGCCTCGCCGGCGTCGGTGAGGGCGATATTGCCCCGCGCGCGGTGGAAGAGCTCGGCACCCAGCTCCCGTTCCAGCGCCCTGATCTGCTGGGACAACGAGGGCTGGGCGACATGGAGGGCCTCGGCGGCCCGGGTGAAGTGCCGGACCTCGGCGACCGTGGCGAAGTAGCGGAGCTGCTGAAGTTGCACCCCACCACGATAAATAGGGGGAGCCTATGGAAACGAGCCCCATCATGTCTTGGACGCATCGAACGTCCCCGTCCTAGCGTCGGCGGCATGGCACTGGCGACCCGGACGGCGAAGCCTCCGTCCCTCATCGGCTCCGTGTGGCGTTCGACCGTCGGCAAGAAGGCGGTCATGGCGGTCACCGGCGTGATCATGCTGGCGTATCTGGTCGCCCATATGCTGGGCAATCTCAAGGTCTTCTTCGGGGCCGGGGAGTTCAACCACTACGGGGCCTGGATCCGCACCATCGGCGAACCGTTCCTCCACCACAAGTGGTTCCTGTGGCTGGCCCGGGTGGCGCTGAGCGTCTCGGTCGTCCTCCACGGTGTGGCGGCGTACCAGCTCAGCCGCCGGGACCTCGCGGCCCGCCCGGTGAAGTACCAGGGGCGCGGACGGCGGCGCACGAGCTACGCGACCCGGACCATGCGCTGGGGCGGGGTGATCCTCGGATTGTTCATCGTCTGGCACATCCTCGACCTCACCACCCTCACCGTGAACCCCAACGCCCAGGAGGGGCGGCCGTACGAGAACCTCGTCGCCTCCTTCGACCGCTGGTACGTCTCCGCCTTCTACATCGCCGCGATGCTGGCCCTCGGGCTGCACATCCGGCACGGCTTCTGGAGCGCGGCCCAGACGCTGGGCGTGGGCTCGCCCCGCCGCGACCGGCTGCTCAAGGCCCTCTCAGGCGGTCTGGCCACCCTGCTGACCTGCGGTTTCATCGCCGTGCCCATCGGTGTTCTCACAGGAGTCGTGAGCTGAGATGAGTGAGTACCTCCACTATGCCGTCGGCGCGCCGCTGACCGACACCGCGGCCCCGGACGGGCCCGTCGCCGAGCGCTGGGACCGCCGCCGCTTCGAGGCCAAGCTGGTGAACCCGGCCAACCGCCGCAAGCTCACCGTCATCGTCGTCGGCACCGGTCTGGCGGGCGGCGCGGCGGGCGCCACCCTCGCCGAACAGGGCTATCGCGTCGTCCAGTTCTGCTACCAGGACTCCCCGCGCCGCGCCCACTCCATCGCCGCCCAGGGCGGCATCAACGCCGCCAAGAACTACCGCAACGACGGCGACTCCATCCACCGCCTGTTCTACGACACCGTCAAGGGCGGCGACTTCCGCGCCAGGGAGTCCAACGTCCACCGGCTCGCCCAGGTCTCCGTCGAGATCATCGACCAGTGCGTGGCCCAGGGCGTCCCCTTCGCCCGCGAGTACGGAGGGCTGCTGGACACCCGCTCCTTCGGCGGCGCCCAGGTCTCCCGCACCTTCTACGCCCGTGGCCAGACGGGGCAGCAGCTGCTCCTGGGCGCGTACCAGGCGCTCAGCCGCCAGATCGCCGCGGGCAACGTCGAGATGCACGCCCGCACCGAGATGCTCGACCTGATCGTCGTCGACGGCCGGGCGCGCGGCATCGTCGCCCGCGACCTGATCACCGGCCGGATCGACACCTACTTCGCCGACGCCGTGGTCCTCGCCAGCGGCGGCTACGGCAATGTCTTCTACCTCTCCACCAACGCCAAGAACTCCAACGCCACCGCCGCCTGGCGCGCCCACCGGCGCGGGGCCCACTTCGCCAACCCCTGTTTCACCCAGATCCACCCCACCTGCATCCCGCGCTCGGGCGACCACCAGTCGAAGCTGACGCTGATGAGCGAGTCGCTGCGCAACGACGGTCGTATCTGGGTGCCCAGGGCGAAGGGCGACACCCGGCCGCCGGCGGAGATCCCCGAGGACGAGCGCGACTACTACCTGGAGCGGATCTATCCGTCCTTCGGCAATCTCGTCCCCCGCGACATCGCCTCCCGCGCCGCGAAGAACGTCTGCGACGAGGGACGCGGCATCGGCCCGGGCGGCCAGGGCGTCTACCTCGACTTCGCGGACGCCATCGCACGGATGGGCCGCGAGGCCGTCGAGACGAAGTACGGCAACCTCTTCGAGATGTACGAGCGGATCACGGCGGAGAACCCTTATGAGGTCCCCATGCGGATCTACCCGGCCATCCACTACACGATGGGCGGCCTCTGGGTGGACTACGACCTCCAGACCACCGTGCCCGGCCTCTTCGCCATCGGCGAGGCCAACTTCTCCGACCACGGCGCCAACCGGCTGGGCGCCTCCGCGCTGATGCAGGGCCTGGCCGACGGCTATTTCGTCCTCCCTTCCACCATCAACGACTATCTGGCCCGCCACCCCCACGACGAGGTGCCGCCGGACCACCCGGCGGTCGTGGAGACGGTCGACGGCGTGACCGCCCGGCTGCGCCGGCTGCTCGCCAACGACGGCGACCGCACCCCCGACTCCTTCCACCGCGAGCTGGGCGAACTGCTGTGGGACGAGTGCGGTATGGCCCGCACCGACAGCGGCCTGCGCAAGGCCCTGGACCGTATCCCGGCGCTCCGCGAGGAGTTCTGGCGGAGGATCAAGGTGCCGGGGACGGGCGAGGAGCTCAACCAGTCGCTGGAGAAGGCCAACCGGATCGTCGACTACCTGGAGCTCGCCGAGCTGATGTGCCTCGACGCCCTCCACCGCACGGAGTCCTGCGGCGGCCACTTCCGGGAGGAGAGCCAGACGCCCGACGGCGAGGCCGCCCGCCGGGACGAGGAGTTCTCCTACGCCGCGGCCTGGGAGTTCACGGGCACGGGCACCCCGCCCGTGCTCCACAAGGAAGAGCTTCGTTTCGAGTACGTCCACCCCACCCAGCGGAGTTACGCGTGAACCTCACCCTGCGCATCTGGCGCCAGCGCTCCCCCGAGGACGCCGGGGCCCTGACCACCTATGAGGTCGGCGGCATCAGCGAGGACATGTCCTTCCTGGAGATGCTCGACCACCTCAACGAGGAGCTGATCCTCGCCGGGGACGAGCCCGTGGCCTTCGACCACGACTGCCGCGAGGGGATCTGCGGCGCCTGTGGCATGGTCATCAACGGCCGGGCCCACGGCCCGGAGCGCACCACCACCTGTCAGCTCCATATGCGG
The DNA here is from genome assembly GCF_020740895.1 of Streptomyces sp. UNOB3_S3. GTDB lineage: Bacteria > Actinomycetota > Actinomycetes > Streptomycetales > Streptomycetaceae > Streptomyces. The sequence continues at coordinate 11,896 of NZ_JAILXP010000118.1, forward strand.
CACTTCTCCGACGGCGACACCATCGACATCGAGCCCTGGCGGGCCGCCGCCTTCCCCGTCGTCAAGGACCTGGTCGTCGACCGCTCGGCCTTCGACCGGGTGATCGGCGCCGGCGGCTATGTCTCCGTACCCACCGGCTCCGCGCCCGAGGCCCACGCCACGCCGGTGCCCAAGCCCGTCGCCGACCTGGCCTTCGAACACGCCGAGTGCATCGGCTGCGGCGCCTGTGTGGCCGCCTGCCCCAATGGCTCGGCGATGCTTTTCACCTCCGCGAAGGTGGTGCATCTGAACGTCCTTCCGCAGGGCGCGCCGGAGCGCGAGTCCCGGGTGCTGGACATGGTGGGCGCCATGGACGACCAGGGCTTCGGCGGCTGCACGAACACCGGCGAGTGCGCCACCGCCTGTCCCAAGGGCATACCCCTCCAGTCGATCGCGACGATGAACCGCGAGTACCTGCGAGCCACCCTCAAGGGCGCGGGACGGCGCCGCTGAGCCGATACCGATGCCGGTGCCTATACCGATGCCGGTGCCGGTGCCGGTTCAGCCCTCCCCCAGGCCGGCGTTGACGATCGCCCGGAGGGCGGCGAGGTGGGCGCGGTAGGCGTCGCGGCCGTCCTTGGTCAGGCGCAGCCAGACGCGCTGCCGAGTCTCACGGACGGCCCGCCGCTGCTCGACGTACCCCGCGTCGGTCAGCACCGTCACATGCTTGCTGAGCACGGACGGGCTCACTCCCAGCGTCTCGCGGACGGTCGCGAACTCGATCTCCTCGACGGCGTCGAGCGCGGCGCAGATCCGGAGCCGGTTCGGCGCGTGGATCGTCTCATTGAAGCCGTCTTCGGGCGCGGTCACGACGCTGCTATGCCCTTCTTCCGCGTTTTCCTGTCGTGGACCAGGATGCCCCCTCCCACCAGCAGGCCCGCCGGTGCCCATATCCACGGCATGCCCTGATGGTCGTCCAGGTACAGCGCGGCCAGGTAGACCACGAAGGCCAGGACCGCCGCGCCGAGCATGCCCCGCTTCATTCCCGGCTGGACCCGGTGCCGGACCCCGCTGGAGCGGAACTGCACCGCGATGACGGTCACCATGACCACGTACATGAGGACGAAGCCCACCATGTCCCACGGCTCGGGGAGGAGGTGGGACAGGTACACCCCGGCCAGCGCCAGGGAGAGCTTCACGCCGTAGGCCGGCCCGGGGGTGAGGGAAGCGACCGCCACCTGCGCCTGCTCCGCCAGGGCCAGGGCCTCGGCGGCCCCTTCCCTGGACGGCATGGGCGGCCGGGACGACCGCGTGTTCGCGTCAGTTGCCATGACGGAAAGTGAAGCACACTGTTTCCGGAGCGGCAACAGACGATTTTCCGTTGTGGAAAACGTCGCGCGAGGAACGCGAGGAACGCGAGGAATCACGCGAGGAGGGGGAGGCGGCGGCCGCAAATCATCCGATCGTGCGGTTTTCCGTAGATACCCCGCCAAGCCACCGCATCCGCCCTACGCTGGCGACCGTGGCGCGCGACTCGTACGTCATCGAAATGGACCGCATGCTCGCCTTCGCCGACGCCGTGACCGCCATCGCGATCACGCTGCTGGCCCTGGAGATCCATGTGCCGGACGACCTGCCCGACGCGGAGGTGGGCCAGGCGTTCGGCCACGTGCTGCCGAAGGTCATCGCGTACCTCGTCAGCTTCGTGCTCGTCGGGGCGATCTGGCTCGGCCACCACAAGCTCTTCCGGCTGATGGCCACCCTCGACCGCGCCATGGTCCGGCTGGAGTTCGCCCTGCTGGCCGTCATCGCCTTCCTGCCCTTCACCGCCCGGCTGCTGAGCGAGCACGGCGGCGCGCCCGTGGCCATGGCCATCTACACGGGCGCCATCGGCCTCGAGGCCGCGCTGCTGACCGTCATGGCCCTGCGGCTGCGCGCCCCCGGCCCGCTCCGCAGGCCGGAGGTCACCCGTCGGCAGGTCGCCCGGGAGGTGTTCGACAACGCGTCGATCGCCGTCATCGCCCTCATCGCCTTCCTGGTCGCCCTGGCCGCCCCCCTCGTGGCCATCTGGTGGTGGGTGCTGATCTGGCCGGTGCGCGCCCTGCCGCGCTACTGGCCATGGCTGCGCGCCAGGGTCTGACATCCTCGTCACCCAGGGTGCGCCCCCACCGTGTCGCGGATCTGCTGCCCCAGCCCCGAGTCGCCCTCGCGGGCGCAGTGCGCACCGCAGAAGAAGCGCCCCGCGACCTCGACGCCGTGTCCGATGATGCGGGTCTTGCAGTGTTCGCAGTTGGGCGCGAGCTTGCCGATCGCGCACTCGAAGCTGTCGAAGGTGTAGGTGTCGCCGGTGATGGTCTTGACCTCGAAGGCCAGCCAGTAGTCGTTGCCGCAGGTGTCGCACTTGGCCATGGGGCGTGCTCCGTCTCGGTACGGGAGGTACGCCTCGCATGATCCCCGCGAGGACCGGCCCCCACCGTCAACCCAAACAATCCATTCACCCGAAGGTGGTGCCGGGTGCGGCTGTGTGCACGCGGCCGCACACCCGGCCGCGCACACGACCGCGCGCACACCCGGCCGCTCAGTTCGCCAGCAACTGCGTGGCCGCCAGCTGCCCGTACAGCTCGTCGCTCGCCAGCAGCTTGGCGTGCGTGCCCACGGCACGGACGCGGCCCGCCTCCATGACCACGATCCGGTCCGCGCCGGTCACCGTGGACAGCCGGTGGGCGACGACCAGCACCGTCATCGTCCGGGCCGCGTCGGCGACGGTGCCCCGCAGGGCCGCCTCGTTGGCCGCGTCCAGTTGCGAGGTGGCCTCGTCCAGGAGCAGCAGCCGCGGGCTGCGCAGCAACGCGCGGGCGATCGCGACGCGTTGGCGCTCGCCGCCGGAGAGCATGCTGCCCCGGTGACCGACGGCCGTGTCGAGCCCTTCCGGCAGCCGGCCGGCCAGGTCGTCGAGGCGGGCCCGGCGCAGGACCTCGTGGAGCTGCCCGTCGGTGGCGTGCGGGACGCCCAGGAGGAGGTTCTCCCGCAGCGTCCCGGCGAGGACGGGCGCGTCCTGCTCGACGTAGCCGATCGCGGCGCGCAGCGTGGCCAGGGGCCAGTGCCGGATGTCCCGGCCGTCCAGCAGGACGCGTCCGCTGTCCGGTTCGTAGAACCGCTCGATGAGGGAGAAGACGGTGGTCTTGCCCGCGCCGGACGGGCCGACGAAGGCGGTCAGCCCCCGGGCGGGCACCGTGAAGGAGATGCGGCGGTGCACGGCGGGCAGCCCGGGCCGGTAGCCGAAGCGCACCCGGTCGAAGGCGACGGACGCCGGCCGGGGGCCGCATCCGGTGTCCGCGACCGGCGCCGGCACGGCGCCGGGGTCCTCGACCGCCATCTCCTCGGCCTCCCTGATCCGCAGGGCGGCCGCGGCTCCCACCTGGAACTGGCCCGCGGCGCCCACGAGCTGGTTGATGCGGGGGGCGAGCGAGAAGAGGTAGAGCAGGAACGCCACGAGGGTGGAGACGTCGATCGCCCCGGAGGCGGCGCGCACCCCGCCCACGCCGAGGACCACCAGGAAGGAGACCTGCACGGACACCTGGGAGACGGTGTCCGAGACGGCCTCCCAGGAGGCGGCGCGCGTTCCCGTGCGGCGGGCCCGCTCGGCGGCCTCGTGGAGGCGGGCGATCTCCCGCTGCTCGGCTCCGGACGCCTTGACCGTGCGGAAGGCGCCGAAGGCGCGTTCCAGGGCGGCGCCCATGCCGCCGACGGCCTCCTGGGTCTGCCGGGTGGCGCGGCCGATGCGGGGGATCACCAGGCCGCTGGTCAGGCTGATGAACGCGATCACCGAGAGGGTCACGCCGAGCAGCACCAGGTCCAGCACCCCCATCATCACGACGGTGACGAGGGTGATGACGGTGCCGGTCAGGGCCGCGGCCATCGCTTGCGTGGCCACCTGGCGCAGCAGCGTCGTATCGGCGGTGACCCGGGATATCAGATCGCCGGGCTCATGGCGCTCGGCGACGGGGACCCGCAGCCTGAGCAGCGTGCTGGCGAGCCGGCGCCGGGCGGTGCACACGAGCCGTTCGGCAGCCCGTTCCAGCACGAGGTGGCCGAGGGCGACGAGGACCGCGCCCATCAGGACGAGCACACCGAGGACGATCACCTCCGTGGTCGCCGTCCGGTCCCGTTCGAGGTCGTTCACCAGGCGTTCGGCGGCCAGCGGCTGGGCCAGGCCCAGGGCGCCGCCGGCGAGCCCCAGCAGCGCGCCGCCGAGGATGGCGGCGCGCTGCGGCCGGAGGTACCGGGCCAGGGCCCGGCGGCCCGCGCCCCGCTGCCGCGCCGCGGGCCCCGCGTCCTCGCTCTCCCGCGCCACCGCCGGCGCGTTCACGGTCTCCATGACACTCACTCCACGGTGAAGAAGCGCTGGAAGTAGTCGGCCGGCGCGCCCTCGCCCACCAGGACCGACTCCGCCTCCACCCACGCGTGTGCCGCGAAGGGCGGCCGGGCGCGGACTCCTACGCACCACACGGCCCACTGGCCACGCATCCGGCACAGCAGCACCGTGCCGAGGGACCGTGGCAGACAGCCTTTCTGCCCTCCGCTGGCGAGGCTGACGGCCAGGATCGCGTCCCTGGCGCCGGTCGCCTCGGCGAGGCTCGCGGGCCGGGCCCCGCGCCGGAGCACGCGCAGGACCGCGCGGATGCGCCCGGGCGGCTGGGTGGCCAGCAGATGGGCGAGGGCGACGGCGGCACGGGCGGCCCAGCGGGTGGTGAGGGGGACGGCGCCCGGACGGTACGGAACCGCCTCCGGGGTCGTCATGGCCGGGTCCCGGACAGCAGCCTGGCCGACCGCAGTTCGCCGTAGACGCGCTCGACGTCGCGGGCCGCCTCGCCGGGATCCACGTCGTAGCGGGCGGTCAGCGCGTGGGCGGCCTGTCCCCTGGACTCCCCGTCGAGGAGCGTGCGCAGGACGAGCGCGGCGGTGGGGTTGAGGGTCCAGTACTCGCCAGTGGTCTGATCCAGCAGAGCGATGCCGTAGTCGGTCTCGGTCATCACCACTCCGGAGCGGAGTCGGAGCGACATGTTCCACCCTTCCGGTTCGGTCGCCTCAGCGGTTCGCGGCGTCGACGGTTCACGACGTCAGCGGTTTTCACGGCGTCAGCGGTTTTCACGGCGTCAGCGGTTCTCGCGGCGTCAGCGGTTCTCGCGGCGTCAGCCGCCCATGGATTCGCGTGAGCGCAGCCATACCTCGCAGGCCACGGTGGTGTGCAACAGGCTGCTCTCGACCTCCACTTCGAGCGGGCGCAGGCACCAGTCCCGCAGCGCGCCCGCGTCGATCAGCCCCAGCCGCGCGAGGCGGGAGTCCTCGCACAGGTCCAGCAGCCGGGCGCGGTGCTCCCGCAGGCCCGTCTCCTCCTCCAGGGACGCGTTGGCCTTGGTGGCCCGGGTGCGGCTGACCTCGGGGACGATCCCTCGGGTGGCCTCGACGATCAGCGGCTTGTAGCGCCAGGGGGTGATCCGCTCCTGCGGCCGTACCGACAGGCCCGCCTCGACGACGCGGTCGTCGTAGTACGGGGCCGAGCAGACGACGCCCAGCGGGCCGGCCAGCTGTCCCACGTGCCGGGCGAACCGGGAGATGCACTCCATGGTCGCCAGCTCGCGGTGCGCGCCGCGGTCCCGGGCCAGGGGTGCCGCGGTGCGGGCCGCGGCGAGGATCTGACGGCGTACGGAGGCCACCGCGTCCGGAGTCGCCCAGTGGGGCATCCGGGGCCGCTCGGACCAGTCCAGCACCGGCGCGTTCGACGGCGCGGGCGGCTCGGTGAGGTCCGCGGCGACCCGCGCCAGCCAGGACGGGTAGGAGCGGCGGTCGAGGAGCTGGCGGAGCACGAGCCCCCGGGGCCAGCGGTATTTGGCGCGGTAGCCGCGCAGATGGCGCAGCGCGGTGCGCGGATGCCTGGGGGCGAGGGCGTGGAGGCGGGCGGAGGCGCCGCTGAGCACCTCGTCCCCGCCGATGCCGGTGAGGTGGAGGGCCGATCCGCGCTCGGCGGCCAGCCGCACGATGCTCATGCGGCGGCTGTGGTCGACCGTCATGAGGGAGGGCGCGTCGAGGAGCTGATCGAAGGTGCCGAGGCCGTCGAAGGTCAGGGGCACCTGCCCGGCCGGGATCTCGTGGTGCTCGACGGTGCCCAGGGCGTCGATGGTGCGGCGCGCCCAGTGGGTGTCGTCGCCGAGGGGGTCGCGGAGGGCGGCCGTATAGGCGACGATCTTGGCGTCGCCGCGTGCGGCCAGGCAGCACACCGCGGTGGAGTCCAGGCCGCCGAGGTCGCAGGTGACCAGGGAGCGGCCACGGGTGCGGACGTCGACGGCGGCGCCCAGCGCCGCCGCGAGGCGCGCGGCGCCCTCGCCCAGCGGGACGTCCGGCTCCGGCGGTGTCCACCAGCGCCGGGTGCGGGCCGGGCCCTCGGGGCCGAGGGTGAGGTGGTGGCCCCCGGGCAGGGCTTCCACTCCGTGCCAGACCGGCCGGGAGTTGAGGGGGTGGAGCAGGCCCATCGCGAGCAGCTGGACGGCCAGGCGGTCCTCGTCGAGACCGGCGTCGAGCAGGTCGGCCAGCACGTCCGCGCGGTCCGCCGCGACGGCAGCCGGGCCCGTACGGGCGTGGAAGACGCGTCGTACGCCGACGACGCCGCCCTGGATCCGGACGCGTCCGGCGGGGTCCCGGGCCAGCAGGTGGAAGCTTCCCGGCCAGGCGGCGGCGAACCGGCCGAGCGCGTCGAGGGTCTCCGCCGTCCGGACGGCCCCGGCGGCCCGCGCGGCCTCGGCGCCGGACACCGCGTGCTCGCCCATGACCGCCACCCGGGCGTCCCCGGCCTCGCCCAGGGTGAACGCCTCCGGGTCCCAGCGGCCCAGCAGCCACGGCCGGCCGGACGGGTGGGGCACGTTCTGGGG
>NZ_JAILXP010000119.1 GCF_020740895.1 Streptomyces sp. UNOB3_S3
CTTTCGGCCTAGGTGGGTTGGGTGGGGCGGGGAGGGAACCGAGTGGGTCCCCCTTACCTCCGCGCCGGGGCCGACCGCCTCAAAAAGAGTGGTGACTCGGCCAGTCACGGACGAGGATCACGCCATGCGCCCCTTCCTGGAGACCGTCCGGCTCACCCTGCGCCCGTTCACCGAGGCCGACACCGACCACCTGCTCGCGCTGGACAACGATGCGGAGGTCACGCGTTTCATCAACGGCGGCCGCCCCACGACCCACGAGGCGATCCGGTCCCGGACCCTGCCGCGGCTCCTCCACGACCCCCCGTGCTCCGGGACGCGGGGCTTCTGGACGGCGGAGGATCGAGGCATCGGGACGTTCCTGGGCTGGTTCGAGTTCCGCCCCCTGGACGATCACGACCCGGTCGTGGTCGAACCCGGCTACCGGCTGAACCGGGCGGCGTGGGGCAGGGGCTACGCCACAGAGGGCTCGAAAGCCCTGGCCCACAAGGGGCTCACGGAGCTGGGTGTGGAGCGGGTGACCGCCAACACGATGGCCGTCAATACCCGCTCCCGGCGCGTGATGGAGAAGGCAGGCCTGTTGTTCGTACGCGGCTACACCGAGGACTGGCCGGAGGCGATCGAGGGCTCCGAGCACGGGGAGGTCGAGTACGCGCTCACCCGGGAGGAGTGGGAGCGGTTTCGGGGCTACGCCCTCCCTCACCCGTCTTCGAACGGGTGACTCGAACGGCGGATCGGTACGCCAAGTCCGCTGCGGGCATAGCCTCCTGTAGAGGGGATGGTGAGCCCGATGTCGTCAGGGTTGGCAGACAGCGTCAGGAAGTACCGCCGTGCGGTCGGCCTGAGCCAGGAATCCCTGGCTCTTGAGTCCGGCCTTTCCGTCGGCGTCGTGCGCAAGGTGGAGCAGGGCGGCGACGCGCGCGTCGAGACGCTGCACGCGCTCGCCCGCGGGCTGGGGGTGACGACCTCCGCCCTCTTCGCCACTGAGGCAGCGATTCCCATCGTGGGAGACGAGGCGAACCGGCGATATCTGCTGGAACTGCGGAAGGCACTGATGCCGCCGGTCGGGCTCGGCACCTCGCCCCTGGCCGAACCGGGTGAGGCGAACGAGCTGTCCGTGCTTCGAAGGGACATCGCCGATACCCACGCGCTCTTCCACGCGGACAGGTACGGCTCGGTGGCCCGGAGGCTGCCGGGACTCCTCCGGTCGGCCGAGGCGACGGCTTCCCTTCTGGAAGGCGAGGAGCGACGACAGGCGGCAACCATTCGGGCACACGCACTGCTGATGGCAGGCAAGTACCTCACCCAAGTCCGCCAGTACGACATGGCCTACTACGCACTCGCCGAAGGCATCCGGCTCGCCCGTGAGAACGGCGAAAGGCTCATGGCCACGACGGGCATCGTCGGCATGTGCTGGCTGCTGCTGCGGCAGGACCGGTTCGACGAGTGCGAGCAACTCGCCGCCGCCACGGCGGCCGAGATGGAGCCACGGGTGTCGAACGCGAGCGTCGGGCATTTGTCCGTGTGGGGCGAACTATGGCTCCGTGTCGCGTCGGCGAGCATCCGCAACAACCGGCCTGACGTCACCCGCGAGGCCCGGAGGATGGCCGGCACGGCTGCCATCGCGCTGGACAAGGAATACATGGCCTTCGGGGAGAGCTGGGGACAGTTCGGCCCGGTGACGGCGGAACTGAAGGTCGTGGAAGATCTGTCGCTCATGGGCGACGCATCGGCCGTTCTCCGCCATTCCGACGATGGACTGCTGAGCCAGAGGGCCATCAATCAGTACGGAAAGCCCAGTCCGCCGAACTGGGGTCGGCACCGGCTGGACGTGGCCAAGGCGCACGTCACCCTCGGCTCCCATCAGGACGCCATGAGCGAGCTTAAGCAACTACGGCACTCGTCCGGCACATGGATCAAGCACCAGCCCATGGCCCGGTACATCATGAGCGACCTTCTCGCCACGCGTAAGCGCACTCTGACCGCCGACATGCGCGATATGGCTGATCACCTTGGCGTGCGTTAGCAACTGCCACGGAACGTGGTAGTTCGTGAGCCGCACTCCGGCGAACTACCACGGTCCGAATCTGGTTCACGGTATACGGCGGCCATACGTTCCTCGTGAGCCGAGAGCAGGGCGAACGGAAGGCCGGAATGGTGACGTACAGGATTGGCGCCTATGTCGTGGATACCCGCGACGACAGGATCGCCCAGGTGGTCGGCGAGGGCGAGACCCTCGTCGCGGTCCGGCAGCCGGGTGGTGGGTCGGTCTGGGAGGTACCGCCCTCCGCGCTGCGGCTCGCCACGCGCGAGGACCGGAACGCGGCGGGGCTGCGGCCGTATCTCAGCGGCTGCGCCGAGTGCGTCGACCTGGACGACGCCCAGCAGAAGGCGGTCGGCGAGGACCGCTCCCGCGCAGCGGCGGCCGCGCGGATGCACTGGATCGTGACGCACAGCGTGGCGACGGAGGGACGTCGATGAGGGCGATCGGGCGGCTCGTGAACCACTGCCCGCACGACGGAGGCTGGGCCTCCGCCAGCGGCGAGCAGCGCTGTACGGCCTGCGGGATGCGGCGTTTCACGGACTACCGGGGTGTATGGCTGCCGGGGCTTTCGGAGGCCGTGACGCCGTCCGGGAAGCGCCGTCCCGGTGCGGACCGCTCAGCCGCGACGGCGATCGCCACCCGTTTCCGGCTGCGCCGGCAGTTCTGGGGGCGGGCGCTTCGTGCCGCCGTCTGATGAGACGGCCGACTCACGCTCGGGCTCGCCGACGGTCAGAACGACACCGACGTCCGTGTGCGTGAGATCGATCGGATCACCGAAACCGACGGCCAGGCAGCTGCGATACTCACCGTCCTGCGGCATCGTGTGCAGGTGACACCGGCCGCTGTAGGGGTCTGCGATCAGGCAGACGGGTACTTCACCGACCGCGTAAGCATCCCTCTTCCTGCCGTAGTCGTAGTCGGCAGTCCCACGCCTGATCACCTCCAGGACGAACTCCACGTCCTGATAGCGCCAGTTGCCGCGCGCGTCGCGCTCAGCACCCGCCGCCAGCACGTAGAGAGCCGGGGCAAGGGTGTTGCGATATCCGGGGAGGTCGAGGCGCACCTCGTGCCTGATCTTTCTCTCCCGTCCGAGGAGGTCCCGGAGCTGGTACAGCACGTCGGAGACAATGTCCCAGTAAATGTCCGCCTTCGGCACCATGCAGATCGCCCCACCCACGATCTCCGACTTATAGCCCTCGGGCGTGATGGTGTGGAGGAGCTCGGACATCTCCTCCAGTTCCTCGTCCACGGCCTCATCGCCAGCCGTCTCGGCGGTCATCCAGCCCCTCCCCGTTGTCGCCGCAAGCGTCCGTGCCTTCCAACGACTCACACGGCGATCAGGTGCAACCGGAAGCGCTCACGCGCCCAACCGGGCGCCGCCCGCGTGGTCCCCCACCCCCGTCGGGGGACCACCGGCGGCGGGTCCTCTCTGTTACGCGTCGACCGGCTCCCAGACCGCCGGGCCGCCGGCGGTGTCCAGGTGGGCGCGGCCGAACGCCACGTCGGCGAAGTGGATGCCGAAGCCGATCGTGTTGGGCTCGGCAAGCTCCTCGACCAGCCGGCGGCGGTAGGCCGCCGAGCGCTCCGCGTCGTGGTCGACGACGGCGGACCATTCCGGGTGGCTGACCTGGACCGGCGTGTGCATGGCGTCGCCGAAGGCGATCACACGGCGGCCGCCGCCGGAGATGACGTACGAGGCGTGGCCCGCCGTGTGGCCCTGCGAGAGCACGACGCGCACGCCCGGGAAGATCTCCTCGCCGTCGGCGACCGTGCGGATCCGGGGCTCCAGGATCGCGGTCATCTCCTTGGTGATGCCGTGCTCCTCAAGGAGGTGACGATGCGTCCACTCCTGCTCGCTCACCAGGTAGCCGGCGTGGGCGAATGGAGGCCGCTCGGCGTCCGGGGCCGATTGCCAGAGCCAGCCGATGTGGTCGATGTGGAGATGGGTGACGGCCACGGCCTCTATGTCGGCGGGGGTCCGGCCGATCTCGGCGAGGCTGTCGAGCAGCGTGCCGCCGGAGACCGCCCCGATGGGGCCGTCCTCCCCGGCCGGGAAGGACTGGGGGCCGAAGCCCGCGTCGATCAGCAGGGCACGGTCGCCGTGCTCCACCAGGAGACCACCCATGCCCGCCACGACGTAGCCGGAATCGTCCAGATAGGCGGAGTGGGCGGCCCACTCCGCCTCCGTGCTGGTCGGCAGCCAGCCGCGGCCCGAGAGCTGGACCACGCCGTCCGGGACGTACGTGAGCTTGATGTCGCCGAGCTGGAGGCTGCGGATCCCCGACGGGCGACGAAGGCGATCGCCCTGGCTGTGCTGGGAGTTGGTCGTCATGCGCCAACAATAATCTTCCAGCTTGAATGATTCAAGTCAGAAAGATGTTCGCTTGATGCAGTTGGCTTAAGATGGCTCCATGAGCAGCCCAGAACCGCAGACCCTCGCCGAGCGACAGCTCTGCGGCCTGGTGAACGGCCTCGCCCGCCAGATCTCCGACCACGTGCGCACGGCCGCGACACGCCTCGGCCTCACCGCGCCGCAGGCCACGGCCCTGCGCGAGCTCACCGGCCCGATGACGATGCGGGAGCTCGCCGACCGGATGAGCTGCGAGCCGTCCAACGCGACCTTCGTCATCGACAAGCTGGAGTGCCAGGGGCTCCTGGAGCGCCACCCCCACCCCACGGACCGCCGCGCCAAGCAGCTGCTGCTGACGGCCGAGGGCACGGCGCTGCGCGAGCGCCTGATCGCCGTCCTCTCCGAGGACTCCCCCCTGCGGGCCCTCTCCCCCGACGAGAAGGTCACCCTCCACGCCCTTCTCGACCGGGCGGTCGGCCACCACCCCTGATACGGCCCCTGATACGACGAAAGGCCCCCGGGTGGGGGCCTTTCGTCGTCACGGCCTCACGCCGCCGTCAGCGGCACCTGCTCACCGGAGACCGTCGCCGGCGTCAGCGCCAGCTCCAGCACCCGGCGGACGTCCGACACCGGGTGGACCTCCAGCTTCTCCAGCACCTCGGCCGGCACGTCGTCCAGATCCGGCTCGTTCCGCTTGGGGATGATCACGGTGGTGACGCCCGCCCGGTGCGCGGCGAGCAGCTTCTGCTTGACGCCTCCGATGGGCAGGACGCGGCCGGTCAGGGAGACCTCGCCCGTCATCGCCACGTCCGGGCGGACCTGGCGGCCGGAGAGGAGCGAGGCCAGGGCCGTGGTCATGGTGATGCCGGCGCTCGGGCCGTCCTTCGGGACCGCGCCCGCGGGGACGTGCAGATGGACGCCGCGCTCCTTGAAGTCGCCGACGGGGAGCTCCAGCTCGGCACCGTGCGAGCGGAGGAAGGACAGCGCGATCCGCGCGGACTCCTTCATGACGTCGCCCAGCTGGCCGGTGAGGGTCAGGCCCGCGCCACCGCTCTCCGGGTCGGCCAGGGACGCCTCGACGAAGAGGACGTCGCCGCCCGCTCCCGTGACCGCGAGGCCCGTGGCCACGCCGGGGACGGCCGTGCGCCGTTCGGCCGGGTCCTGGGCGGACTCGGGCGTGTGGTGCGGGCGCCCGATCAGCGGGCGCAGCTGCTCCACGCCGATGGTGAAGGGCAGTTCCCGCTCGCCCAGTTCGTGCTGGGCCGCGACCTTGCGGAGCAGCCGGGCGATGGCGCGCTCCAGGTTCCGTACGCCCGCTTCGCGGGTGTACTCGCCGGCGAGGCTGCGCAGGGCGTCGTCCTCCAGCACGACCTCGTCGGGCTCCAGGCCGGCGCGCTCCAGCTGGCGGCGGAGCAGGTGGTCGCGGGCGATGACGACCTTCTCGTCCTCGGTGTAGCCGTCGAGGCGGACGAGCTCCATGCGGTCGAGGAGGGCCTCGGGGATGGCCTCCAGGACGTTGGCGGTCGCCAGGAAGACGACGTCGGAGAGGTCGAGTTCGACCTCCAGGTAGTGGTCGCGGAAGGTGTGGTTCTGGGCGGGGTCGAGGACTTCCAGGAGGGCGGCGGCGGGGTCGCCGCGGAAGTCGGAGCCGACCTTGTCGATCTCGTCGAGGAGGACGACCGGGTTCATGGAGCCGGCCTCCTTGACCGCCCGGACGATCCGGCCGGGCAGCGCGCCCACGTACGTCCGCCGGTGGCCGCGGATCTCGGCCTCGTCGCGGACGCCGCCGAGGGCGACGCGGACGAACTTCCGGCCCATGGCCCGGGCGACGGACTCGCCCAGCGAGGTCTTGCCCACGCCGGGCGGGCCGACGAGCGCGAGCACCGCGCCCCCGCGCCGCCCGCCGACCACGCCCAGCCCCCGGTCGGCGCGCCGCTTGCGCACCGCCAGGTACTCGGTGATCCGTTCCTTGACGTCCTCCAGGCCCGCGTGGTCCGCGTCGAGCACGGCCTTGGCGCCGGGGATGCCGTAGGCGTCCTCGGTGCGCTCGTTCCAGGGCATCTCCAGGACCGTGTCGAGCCAGGTGCGGATCCAGCCGCCCTCGGGGCTCTGGTCGGAGGCGCGCTCCAGCTTGCCGACCTCCTTGAGGGCCGCTTCGCGGACGTGTCCGGGCAGGTCGGCGGCCTCGACGCGGGCGCGGTAGTCCTCGGACTCGTTCTCCGGGTCGCCGTTGAGCTCGGCGAGCTCCTTGCGGACGGCCTCCAGCTGGCGGCGGAGCAGGAATTCGCGCTGCTGCTTGTCGACGCCCTCCTGGACGTCCTTGGCGATGGACTCGGCCACGTCCTGCTCGGCGAGGTGGTCGCCGAGCCACTTCACGGCGAGCTTCAGCCGGGCCACCGGGTCGGTGGTCTCCAGCAGCTCGACGCGCTGGGCGACGGTGAGGAAGGGCGAGTAGCCGGAGTTGTCGGCGAGCAGGCCGGGGTCCTCGATCTGCTGGACGCGGTCCACGACCTGCCAGGCGCCGCGCTTGCGGAGCCAGCTGGCGGCGAGGGCCTTGTACTCCTTCATCAGCTCCGACACCGAGCCGGGCAGTCCCGTCCTTGAATCAGATGCCGTCGGAGTGATCTCCTCCATCGGGGTGCCCTCGACCCACAGGGCGGCGCCGGGGCCGGTCGTGCCCGCGCCGATGCGCACGCGGCGGTCGCCGCGGATGAGCGCGCCGGGGTCGCCGTCCGACAGCCGGCCCACCTGCTCGACCGTGCCCAGGGTGCCGACGCCCGCGTACGTGCCGTCCACGCGTGGGACGAGCAGCACGCGCGGCTTGCCGCCGGTGCCCTTCGCCGCGGCCTGGGCGGCCTCGACGGCCGCGCGGACCTCCGTGTCCGACAGGTCGAGCGGGACCACCATGCCGGGCAGGACCACCTCGTCGTCGAGCGGCAGCACGGGCAGGGTGAGCGGTGTGGACGTCGAAGCCATGATCTCCCCTTCGGCAGGCAAGTTGAGCTATGTCGACTCAATGCGCGGGGCAGGGTGATTGTTCCCGGGGGTTTGTTCGCTGTGAGCGATCGTCATGGAGAGGTGCGGGTGTAGCCCGTCGGGGTGATTTCGGGTCCGGTGCTCAGCGGCCCTGGAGGGCGGTGTCCACCGCGGGGCGCGGATCGTCGCCCTCCGCGCGCGGGCGCGGGGGCGCCGGGACGGCGGTGCCGGCGAAGCGCCCGCGGAGCGCCTCGGCGTCGACGGCCGCACGGGCAGGCGGCACCGCGTCCGCCTCCGCCTCCACCCGCTCGCGCGCCCGGACCGGCCGCGGCAGCCCGTCGCGGATCAGCGACCGGCAGGCGATCCCCGTGAGCAGCGCGATGGGGTGCCCGGCGCTGGCCAGCGGATCGATGAGCTCGATCAGGTCCTGGGCGCACATGGCGCCCGCCACGCCCAGCATGATCCACCGCGCCGGGCGGGACACCAGCCCGGAGAGCGCGCCGATGCAGGCCATCAGGCCGAAGCTGATGCCGTAGTCGAGCCGGTGCAGCGAGGACTCCGGCAGTTGCCCGGCCGCGACGGCGCCGGCCACCGGGAGCTCCGTGGCGAGCGTGGCCAGGACATGCCCGACGAGGAAGACCCCGGCCGTCCGGGCGCCGCCCACCCGCCGCTCCAGCGCGGTGAGGACGAGCGCGAAGGCCACGCCGTAGGCCGAGTAGAGCCCGCCGGCCACCCACAGGGCGCTGGCGAGCAGGACGACCAGCGGCTGTTCGGTCAGGTGGGCGGCGTCGGTGCTGGAGTCGCGGAGCAGCTGATTGACGGTGGCCGGGTCGCCGAAGTCGGCGTAGACGGCGGTGGCCAGCAGGATCAGGCCGTAACAGAAGGTGAAGGGCGTGCCGGTGGGCGTGGGCAGCAGCCGGCCGAGGCGGTGGAGCGCCGTGCGGAGGCGGCCGGGGGCGGCGGCCGCCCCGTGGGCGTTCCCGTCGGCGTCAACCGCAGTCACTCGGCCAGCCCCTTTCCGCGCATTTCTCCGGGCCTTCTTGAACATTAAGGTCCACGATCGGACGCCGGATCAACCTCTGGCCGTGACTCCCGTCACCTTTGTCAACCTCTTGACGTGTACCGGCGTCGGCCGATTCGTCGACAGTCACCGAACGGTCAACAGGAGGCAGCAGCACATGAGGCACAGCGACTCCCCCGCCACCGTCATCGACCGCCGCGAGGGCCCCCACGGGGAGGTCGTGCTCAGGCGGCGGGGCGAGCACCTCGAGATCATCGCCAACGGCTGTTTCCTGATGGACACCTCGGACGGGCGCTCCGAGCGGCTGCTCGTCGACGCGGCCCTGGCCGCCCTCCCGGCGGACCGGAAGGATCCGGCCGTCCTGATCGGTGGCCTCGGGGTGGGCTTCTCGCTCGCCCGGGCGGCGGAGGAGCCGCGCTGGGGGCGGATCGCCGTCGTCGAACGGGAGGCGGCCGTCGTGGACTGGCACCGCTCCGGCCCGCTGGGCGCGTACTCGGGGGCGGCGCTCGCCGACCCCCGTACCGGGATCGTCCACGCCGACCTCGTGGCGTACCTCGGGGCCCCGGGGCCCCGTTTCGACGCGCTCTGCCTGGACATCGACAACGGCCCCGACTGGACCGTCACCCAGGACAACGACAGCCTCTACTCCCCCGCCGGACTCGCCGCGTGCCGGGACCGGCTGACGCCCGGCGGGGTACTCGCCGTGTGGTCCGCACGGCCTTCCGCGGCGTTCGAACAGGCCCTCCGTAATGCCGGGTTCGCCGGGGTAACGACGGAAGAGATCACCGTTGCCCGAGGCGTCCCGGACGTCGTTCACCTCGGCATCCGTGCCGCGTAGCCGAGTCCCGCCGGGTGCCCGTACCCTGCCTTCCACAGGTGCAGGACCCGTAGTCACTTCGCTACGGGAACACGCTTAGGGGCGGGGCGCATGGAGCACACACACATCGGCCCGAGCGGCGTCGTGGCGTCCACGGGGGCACAGCGCCGGGTGCTGATCGTCGAGGACGACCGGACGATCACCGATGCCATCGCGGCCCGGCTGCGGGCCGAGGGCTTTCAGGTACGCACCGCGGGCGACGGGCCCGCCGCCGTCGACACCGCCGAGGCATGGCAGCCGGACCTGCTGGTCCTGGACGTGATGCTGCCCGGTTTCGACGGCCTGGAGGTCTGCCGCCGGGTGCAGGCGCAGCGGCCCGTGCCCGTCCTCATGCTGACCGCGCGCGACGACGAGACCGACATGCTGGTCGGTCTCGGCGTCGGGGCGGACGACTACATGACCAAGCCGTTCTCGATGCGCGAGCTCGCCGCCCGGGTGCACGTCCTGCTGCGCCGGGTGGAGCGGGCCACGCTGGCCGCGCACACCCCGCGCAGCGGCATCCTGCGGCTGGGCGAGCTGGAGATCGACCACGCGCAGCGCCGGGTGCGGGTGCGCGGCGGGGACGTCCATCTGACGCCGACCGAGTTCGACCTGCTCGTCTGCCTGGCCAACACCCCGCGCGCGGTCCTCTCCCGCGAGCAGCTGCTCGCCGAGGTGTGGGACTGGGCGGACGCCTCCGGCACCCGGACCGTGGACAGCCACATCAAGGCGCTGCGCCGCAAGATCGGGGCGGAGCGGATCCGTACGGTGCACGGGGTCGGCTACGCGCTGGAGACCCCGGCGGCATGACGGCGCCCATGGCCCGGGGCGGTCGGCATGACTCGTTACGGTGATCCCGGTGCCCGGTGACGGCCGGCCGCCGCAGGGGCTGTGGAGCAGGATCTGGGAGGCGCTGCGCCCCCTGGACCCGTACCGCTCGGTCAAGGCGGCGCTGGGCGCGCTGGTGATCGGCTCGGTGGTGATCACCACGTTCCTGGTGTTCGTCGCCATCCACTCGGCGACCGAGATCCGGGTGATCACCGTCTTCTCCATCATCGCCTCGCTGCTGATCACCCAGTTCGTGGCGCACGGCCTGACCGCCCCGCTGGACGAGATGACCGAGGTCACCCGGTCGATGGCACAGGGCGACTACACCCGCCGGGTGCGAGCCGGGCGGCGGGACGAGTTCGGGGACCTCGCCGAGGCCTTCAACCGGATGGCGGCCGACCTGGAGGCGGTGGACACCCACCGCAAGGAGCTGGTCGCCAACGTCTCGCACGAGCTGCGCACCCCCATCGCGGGGCTGCGGGCCGTGCTGGAGAACGTGGTGGACGGGGTGTCGGCCCCGGACCCCGAGACGATGCGCACCGCGCTGCGGCAGACCGAGCGGCTGGGCCGGCTGGTGGAGCAGCTGCTGGACCTGTCCCGGCTGGACAACGGGGTGGTGCCGCTGCACGCCCGGCGCTTCGAGGTCTGGCCTTATCTGGCGGGGGTGCTCAAGGAGGCGAGCATGGCCTGCGGCAGCGGCTCCTCGCCGCGCGCCCGCAAGGACGTCCATCTCCATCTGGACGTCTCTCCCCCGGAGCTCACGGCGCACGCGGACGCCGAACGGCTGCACCAGGTGGTGGCCAATCTGGTGGACAACGCCGTCAAGCACTCTCCCCCGCACGGCCGGGTCACCGTCCGGGCCCGCCGGGGCGAGGGGGCCCAGTCGCTGGCCCTGGAGGTGGTGGACGAGGGGCCGGGCATCCCCGAGGCCGAGCGGCACCGCGTCTTCGAGCGCTTCAACCGGGGTTCCGGCGCCTCGCAGGGGCCGGGCACGGACGGCGGTACGGGGCTGGGCCTGGCCATCGCCCGCTGGGCGGTCGATCTCCACGGCGGCAGCATCGGGGTGGCCGAGTCCCCGCGTGGGTGCCGCATCAAGGTCACGCTTCCGGGAGGCCCTCGTGAGCCGAGTTGACGTAGGGTCGGTGGTGGGAGCACACACCCGACCGGGTGCGGGGCAGGATTCGGCGAACCCAGGAGAGCTCGGGGTCAATCGGAACCTTCGGGTTTTCCCAGCTCTCCGTGCCCCGAAACCCGAGGTCGAGTGTGACTTAGGCGACGATCTGGCCCGGGTGGCCTGCATTAAGGGTCCCGACAGGCGTAGCCTTTATTCCCGCTGTCCACCACCTTAGGAAGCGGAAGAGGGCGGTTGCCGCCGTGTCGCCACAGTCCCCCAACACCTCGAGCGTCTCGACCGACCAAACGGGGCAGGGCAAGAGTCCTGCCGACGTGTTCGGTCCCAATGAGTGGCTCGTCGACGAGATCTACCAGCAGTACCTCCAGGACCCGAACTCGGTCGACCGAGCCTGGTGGGACTTCTTCGCCGACTACAAGCCGGGCACTGCCCCGGCTCCGCCGGGGCAGGCAGTGACCGGGGCCACCCCGGGCGCCCCGGCCGCGAGCGCTGCCGCGCCGCAGGCGCAGGCTCCCGCCGCCCCGGCGGCCGCCGCCCCGGCTGCTGCCGCTCAGGCTCCCGCCGCTCCGGCCGCTGCCGCTCCGGCCGCCGCCAAGCCGGCCGCTGCCGCCGCCCCCGCCGTCGCGAAGCCCGCGGCCGCCGCGCCGGCCAAGCCCGCCGTCGCCAAGCCGGCTGCTGCCGCCAAGGCGGCCGAGCCGGGTGCCGGTCCCGAGTTCGTGACGCTGCGCGGCCCGTCCGCCGCGGTCGCCAAGAACATGAACGCCTCCCTGGAGCTGCCGACGGCCACGTCCGTCCGCGCGGTCCCGGTGAAGCTGCTGTTCGACAACCGCATCGTCATCAACAACCACCTCCAGCGCGCCCGCGGTGGCAAGGTCTCCTTCACGCACCTCATCGGCTTCGCCATGGTGCAGGCGCTGAAGCTGATGCCGTCGATGAACTACTCCTTCACGGAGAAGGACGGCAAGCCGACCCTCGTCAAGCCGGAGCACGTCAACCTCGGTCTGGCCATCGACCTGGTCAAGCCGAACGGTGACCGCCAGCTCGTCGTCGCGGCCATCAAGAAGGCCGAGACCCTGAACTTCTTCGAGTTCTGGCAGGCCTACGAGGACATCGTCAAGCGCGCCCGCGTCGGCAAGCTGACGATGGAGGACTTCACCGGCGTCACCGCGTCGCTGACCAACCCCGGCGGCATCGGCACCGTCCACTCCGTGCCGCGTCTGATGCCCGGCCAGGGCCTCATCATCGGCGTCGGCGCCATGGACTACCCCGCCGAGTTCCAGGGCACCTCGCAGGACGCCCTGAACAAGCTGGGCATCTCCAAGGTCATGACGCTGACCTCGACGTACGACCACCGCGTGATCCAGGGCGCCGCCTCCGGCGAGTTCCTGCGGATCATGAACCAGCTGCTCCTCGGCGAGAACAGCTTCTACGACGAGATCTTCGAGGCGCTGCGCATCCCCTACGAGCCGATCCGCTGGCTCAAGGACATCGACGCCTCGCACGACGACGACGTCACCAAGGCCGCCCGCGTCTTCGAGCTGATCCACTCCTACCGGGTCCGCGGCCACGTCATGGCCGACACCGACCCGCTGGAGTACCGCCAGCGCAAGCACCCCGACCTCGACATCACCGAGCACGGCCTCACCCTGTGGGACCTGGAGCGCGAGTTCGCGGTCGGCGGCTTCGCCAGTAAGTCGATGATGAAGCTGCGCGACATCCTGGGCGTGCTGCGCGACTCGTACTGCCGCACCACCGGCATCGAGTACATGCACATCCAGGACCCGAAGCAGCGCCGCTGGATCCAGGAGCGCGTCGAGCGCCCGCACCACAAGCCGGAGCGCGAGGAGCAGCTGCGCATCCTGCGCCGGCTGAACGCGGCGGAGGCCTTCGAGACCTTCCTGCAGACGAAGTACGTCGGCCAGAAGCGGTTCTCCCTGGAGGGCGGCGAGTCCGTCATCCCGCTGCTGGACGCGGTGCTGGACGCGGCCGCCGAGGCCCGCCTGGACGAGGCCGTCATCGGCATGGCCCACCGTGGCCGCCTGAACGTCCTCGCCAACATCGTCGGCAAGTCCTACGCGCAGATCTTCCGCGAGTTCGAGGGCAACCTCGACCCGAAGTCGATGCACGGCTCCGGCGACGTGAAGTACCACCTGGGTGCCGAGGGCGTCTTCACCGGCCTGGACGGCGAGCAGATCAATGTCTCGCTGGCCGCCAACCCCTCCCACCTGGAGACGGTCGACCCGGTCGTCGAGGGCATCGCCCGCGCCAAGCAGGACATCATCGGCAAGGCCGGCACGGACTTCACCGTCCTGCCGATCCAGCTGCACGGCGACGCGGCCTTCGCGGGCCAGGGCGTCGTGGCCGAGACCCTGAACATGTCGCAGCTGCGCGGCTACCGCACCGGCGGCACCGTGCACATCGTCATCAACAACCAGGTCGGCTTCACCGCGCCGCCGGAGTCCTCGCGCTCGTCGATGTACTGCACCGACGTCGCCCGGATGATCGAGGCGCCGATCTTCCATGTGAACGGTGACGACCCGGAAGCCGTGGTCCGCGTCGCGCGGCTCGCCTTCGAGTTCCGCCAGGCGTTCAACAAGGACGTCGTCATCGACCTGATCTGCTACCGCCGTCGCGGCCACAACGAGTCCGACAACCCGGGCTTCACCCAGCCGCTGATGTACGACCTGATCGACAAGAAGCGCTCGGTGCGCAAGCTCTACACCGAGTCGCTGATCGGCCGTGGCGACATCACCCTGGAAGAGGCCGAGCAGGCCCTGCAGGACTACCAGGGTCAGCTGGAGAAGGTCTTCGTCGAGGTCCGCGAGGCCGACACGGCCCCCGCCGAGGCCCCGGCCCCGGCCCCGCTGGACGGCTTCCCGGTCGCGGTGGACACCGCGGTCTCCCAGGAGGTCGTCAAGCGGATCGCCGAGTCGCAGGTCACCCTCCCCGAGGGCGTCACGGTGCACCCGCGTCTGCTGCCGCAGCTGCAGCGCCGCGCCGCCAGCGTCGAGGACGGCACCATCGACTGGGGCATGGGCGAGACCCTGGCCTTCGGCTCCCTGCTGATGGAGGGCACCCCGGTCCGGCTCGCCGGCCAGGACTCCCGCCGCGGCACCTTCGGCCAGCGCCACGCGGTGCTGGTGGACCGGGAGACCGGCGAGGACCACACCCCGCTGCTCTACCTCTCCGAGGACCAGGCCCGCTTCAACGTCTACGACTCGCTGCTCAGCGAGTACGCGGCGATGGGCTTCGAGTACGGCTACTCGCTGGCCCGCCCGGACGCGCTGGTGCTGTGGGAGGCGCAGTTCGGCGACTTCGTCAACGGCGCCCAGTCGGTGACGGACGAGTTCATCTCCTCCTCCGAGCAGAAGTGGGGCCAGACCTCCGGCGTCACCCTGCTGCTGCCGCACGGCTACGAGGGCCAGGGCCCGGACCACTCCTCGGCCCGTGTCGAGCGCTTCCTCCAGCTGTGCGCGCAGAACAACATGACGGTCGCCATGCCGACGCTGCCGTCGAACTACTTCCACCTGCTGCGCTGGCAGGTCCACAACCCGCACCACAAGCCGCTCATCGTCTTCACCCCGAAGTCGATGCTGCGTCTGAAGGCCGCGGCGTCGAAGGTGGAGGAGTTCACGACCGGTCGCTTCCGTCCCGTCATCGGCGACGAGAGCGTGCAGGCCGAGGCCGTCCGCAAGGTCGTCTTCTGCTCCGGCAAGGTCTACTACGACCTGGAGGCCGAGCGGCAGAAGCGCGGCATCACGGACACCGCGATCATCCGTCTCGAGCGCCTCTACCCGCTGCCGGGTGAGGAGCTCCAGGCCGAGATCGCCAAGTTCCCGAACGCCGAGAAGTACATCTGGGCGCAGGAGGAGCCGGCGAACCAGGGTGCGTGGCCGTTCATCGCGCTCAACCTGATCGACCACCTGGACCTGGCCGTCGGCGCCGACGTCCCGGCCCGCGAGCGACTGCGCCGGATCTCCCGTTCGCACTCCTCGTCCCCGGCGGTCGGCTCGGCCAAGCGCCACCAGGCCGAGCAGGCGGCGCTGATCGCCGAGGTCTTCGACGCCTGAGTGACGACCGCCTAGCGGTTGCATAGCGCCACGGAAGGTGGGCTTCCCCTGGAGGGGGAGCCCACCTTCCGTCGTTCCTCCGGCCGCTCAGCCCAGGTACGGCTCGAAGTCCCAGTAGGGCCGGACCCGCTGGCGGGCGGCGAGGGTGTGGGGGTGCTGGGCGCCCAGGGAGCGGGTGAGCCGCTGGAGGGCGTCCTCCTCGGTCTTGCCCGCCTCCTCGTGCTCCCGGAGCCCCCGCAGGTCCATGGCGAGGGCCACTTCGCAGGAGAGGGTGAAGGGGTGGTCCTCCCCCAGCGCGTGCCGGGCCCGCCGCAGGGTGTCGCGGCTGAGCTCCAGGGCGCTCTCGATCCGCCCGGTGAAATTGCGGCCGCCCGCGGCGTTGAGGGCGCAGCCCAGCACCCAGGGGTGGTCCGGGCCGAGGGTGGCGGTGAGCCCGGCGAGGGCGGCTTCGAACATGGTGAGGGCCTCGGCGCGCTCCCCGGCAGCCTGGAGGACCAGGCCCGTGTTGGAGAGCATGCCGGTGCTGATGGGGTGGGCGGGGCCCAGCAGTTCGCGGAAGCCCGCCTCGCCCTCGGCGATGAGGTCCTTGGCCTGCTCCAGGTCGCCGTGTTCCCGGGCGTAGTTGCCGTAGTCGACGACGAGGCCGGTGGTGGCGTGGTGGCGGCGGCCGTGGACCTGCTCGGTCTGTTCGAGGAGGCTGGCCAGGGCGCCGCCCATGTCGGCCAGGCCGCCGGCGCGCCGCTCGCACAGCAGCAGGTTGTGCCGGGCGCGGAGGGTCTGGGGGTGC
Source organism: Streptomyces sp. UNOB3_S3 (assembly GCF_020740895.1). GTDB lineage: Bacteria > Actinomycetota > Actinomycetes > Streptomycetales > Streptomycetaceae > Streptomyces. The sequence continues at coordinate 16,062 of NZ_JAILXP010000119.1, forward strand.
TGGGGGCCGAGGACCTGGATGTGGAGGCGCATGCCGAACTCCTGGCGGGCCAGCGCGTCCCGGTAGCGGCCCATCAGCCGCAGGTCGCGGGCGCAGGCCATGCCGGAGACGAGGGTCGCGGCGTGCCGGGCGCGCAGCAGGGTCTCGCGTTTGCGGAGGGTCTCCAGGTCGATCTCGTACGCCTCGGTGTAGCGGCCGAGGAGGCGCAGGCCCACGCCGAGGTTGTGCTGGGCGAGGAGGGTCAGGTAGTCGTCGGGGCCGAGGAGTCCGAGGGCGGTCTCCAGCACCTCGCGCTGGGCCGTCAGGGCTTCGTCGTACTGGCCGAGGTAGCGCTGGTCGGCGGCGAGACAGCTGGTGGCGGTCATCAGCCGGGTGCCCTCGTGGCCGGGGGTGGTGCGGAGCCGCTCCAGGAGGGCGCGGTCGAGCTCGTAGGCGGGGCGGAAGTGGCCGTAGGCGCGGAGGATGTTGCCCTGCTGGGTGGTGAGCTCGACCATCCTGGGGTGCTCCGGGGGGTGGAACTCCGACCAGTGCTCGCGGACCTGCTCGGCGAGGGCCGTTCCGGTGCGGAACTCGCCGCTGCGGAAGCAGTAGCGCAGCAGGTTGAGCGCGGTCTCCTGGACGCGGGCGTCGTGGCTGGCCAGGGCGCCGGAGGGTTCGAGGTGGGGCAGGAGCTCGGCGTAGCGGGGCCAGAGCCGGGAGTCCTGGGGATTGCCCGGGTCGGCCGCGGCGAGCATGAGGCGGACGACGCCGCGGTGGGTCTCGCGGTCCCGGGGGGAGGTGAGGCGGCCCACGATGTCGTGGACGATCCGGTGCATGTGCACGGATTCCTGCTCGGGGCCCGGTTCCTCGCCGGCGAGGGCGGAGCGGGTGTCGCGGGTGACGACGGAGTAGTTGACCAGGGTGTCGAGGGCGCGGGTCCAGGCGGCGAGGTCGGTGGCGAGCCAGCCGAGGCCCTCGGGGAGCTCGGCGGCGGGCAGGTGGCGGACGAGGCCGATGGGGATGCGGCCGGGGGCGAAGGCGGCGCACAGGGAGAGGAGCTCCACGGCGTGGGGCTGGTCCTCGCGGAGGCGGTTGATCAGTATCGACCAGGAGGTGAGGGAGGAGCGGGGGACGCCGTCGAAGCCGCCCTGGCCGGCCAGCTCGGAGAGCTCGCCGTCGCGGACCATGCGGAGGTAGTCGGCGACCTCCATGTCGGACTCGCCGAGCCAGGCCGCGGCCTGGACGAGCGCGAGGGGGATGTCGGCGAGCTCGGCGGCGATCTCGTCGGCCTCCGTGGCGGTGAGCCGGGGGGCGCGGCGCATCAGATAGCCGGTGCTCTCGTGGCGGTCGAAGCCGGGGATCTCGACCAGGGCCGTCCGGCTGTCGCTCCAGCGGCGGTTGCGGGAGGTGATCAGGACGTGGCCGGGGCCCTCGGGGAGCATGTCCTCGGCGCCCTCGATGTCGTCCCAGCCGTCGAAGATCAGCAGCCAGCGGCCGTAGGGGTCGCCGCGGCGCAGCGCCTCGCGGAGGGCGCGGATGCGCTCGCCGGGCTCGGAGCCGCTGGCCAGGCCGAGCTCGGGGGCGAGTTCGCCGAGGCGTTCGCGCAGGGTGCCGCGCGTATCGGAGTTGACCCACCAGATGACGTCGTAGTCGGAGCTGAAGCGGTGGGCGTACTCGGCGGCCATCTGGGTCTTGCCGATGCCGGACATGCCGAGGAGGGTGACGACGGCGGTGCCCTGCTCGGCGTCCATCAGATGCTGCTGGAGGCCGTTGAGGAGGTCGTCGCGGCCGGTGAAGCGGACATTGCGCCGGGGGACCTCGCCCCAGACGGCCGGGGGGTCGTTGGGGTAGCGGGAGCCGGGGCCGGCGGGCAGCGGGCGGCGGGCCCCGCCGGTGGGCAGGCCGAGCCGGGCCAGGAGCCGGCGCTCGGCCTCCTGGGCGCCGACGCTCCACAGGTCGACGGGCTCCAGGACGGCGGTGGCCGGGAGCAGGGCGCGGTTGGTGAGGTTGACGGCGGCGAAGCGCTCGGCGTTGGCGGCGACGATGCCGCGCAGGGCGGCGCTCCACTCGCCCTCGCGGCGGGGGCCGAGCTGGAAGAACCAGTCGCTGAGGACCAGCAGTATCCGCCCGGAGGCGAGCAGCAGGTCGTCGATGGAGCTCTCCAGGGGCACCTCGCGGCGCGGGTCCCAGCGGTGGAGGGTGACCCGGTGTCCGTGGGACTCCAGCCGGTGGGCGATCCAGGTGGCCCAGGGCCGGTGGAACCCGGCGAAGACGACGACGAAATGCTCGCCGGTGCCTGCCGCTTGCCGCTGCGTGGCCATCCGCAGTCTCCCTCGCTGTTCCGCGCCGCGCCGGCCGGGGCCGACCTGGACACGAGATTACCGTACGTCACCGACAGGTGACGCTGTGCCGATCGTCACGTCGGGTCCGCCGGGCCGTGCCAGCCCCGCGAGGTGCCGTTCCATGGCGATCACGAACTCCCGGCCGGCGGGAGTCAGTTCAGCCGATTCAAGCAGGACGGCCAGGGCTCGCGCGACCTGTCGGAGGCAGGAATCACGGCGGGCGAGGGCCTCGCGCCGGGCCGTGGGCGCGAGCCCCGGGAGGAGTGCCGCCCGGGCCCGGAGATCGGCGAGGGCGAGGTGGGCGTAGGCGCCCTGGAGGACACCGCCGACAGGCCGGGGG
>NZ_JAILXP010000012.1 GCF_020740895.1 Streptomyces sp. UNOB3_S3
GGGTAATCGGGCGGGTGGGTGGGGTAGAACCGCGCCGAAGGCGCGGAAAACCCCCACGGCGGCGAGCCGAACGTCGGCGGAACCCAGCGGGAGCTATCCCCGCGAGCGCGCCTTGAACGCCGCCTTGCGCGCCGCCTTCGCCGCCGCCTTGTCCGGATGCAGCCTCCCCATCGCCTCCAGGACGTCCGCCGTCGCGGGGTGCTCCACCCGCCACACCGCGTCGAAGAAGCCGCTGTGCCCGCTGACCAGGCCCTCGACGAGTTCCCGCAGCTCCTCGGGGTCGTCCGCCTCCGTGTCCAGGCGGGCGGCGATCGTGTCGACGGTCAGCCAGTAGACCATGTCCTCGCCGGGCGGCGGGACGTCCGTCGCGCCGTGCTCCGCGAGCCAGACGCGGGCGAGGCCGCCGAGCTCCAGGTCGTCGAGGACCTCGCGGAGCGCGGGCTCGGCCCCGGCGTCGAGGAGGGAGAGCGTCTGCTGGCACATGAGGCGGCGCCCCGGCGCCTCCTCGTCCGCGCCGCGCGCGGCGGCGAGCAGCTCGCGGGCCGCGTCGAGGGGTGTGCGGCGGGCGAGCCACAGCTCGGCCTCGGCGCGCACGGCGAAGCCGGGGTGGCCGGGGAGCGCCATGAGGAGGTCGGTGGCGGAGGACTCGGCGAGGTCGCCGACGGCCGGGGCGTCGATGCCGGCGTCGAGCATCCGGGACCGTACGGCGAAGAGGCCGAGCGGGGTGAGGGCGACCATGCCGTAGCGGCTGACGTCCTCCTCCTCGGGGAGGTCGGAGGTCACGCCGTCGACGGACTCCCGGATGTGGCCCTCGCCGTCGACGACCTCGATCAGGGACTCGTCCACCGGCTGGTAGCGCACCAGGCCGGTCGGCGCGAGGATCCGGAACTGGTCGTCCAGGCGCATCATCGCGTCGGAGACCTCTTCGAGGACGTCGTCCGTGGGCTCGTCCATGTCATCCGGGACGATCATGGAGGCGGCGAGCGCGGGCAGCGGGACGGGCCGGTCGGGCGAGCCCTCGTCGAGCGCGGTCAGCAGGTAGAGGTTGCCGAGGACGCCGTCGAGGAAGTCGGCCTCCTCCTCGGGGTTCCAGTCGATCGCGTCGAGGTCGAGGTCGCCGTCGCCGTTCTCGGAGAGCTGCTCGACGAGGTCGCCGAGGTCGGGCGCGGCGGCGTCGGCCAGGACGGTCTCCAGGCCGCCGAGCCACAGGTCCAGGATGTCCTGGGGGCTGCCGGAGGTGAGCGTGGCCAGTTCCTCGCCGGCGGTGGCCGTGCCGTGGGGCTCGTCCGAGGAGACGTCGGCGGACTCGTCGGGGGACTCCGTGAATTCGACCAGGCCCGTGTCGAGCGCCAGCTGCCAGGCCTCGGCCGCGTACGCCGGGCCGTCCTCGTCGTCCTCCAGGCCGAGCAGCCCGGTCGCCGTCTTCAGCTGACCGGAGAGCAGTTCGCCGCCCGCGCCGACCGGGGTGCCCTCGCCGGCCCAGCGGGCGAGCTTCGCGGCGCGGGCGAACAGCGGCGCGGACAGCGCGTCGCGTGCGAGCTCCGCGTCGGAGGGGAGCCGCACCGGCGGCATGGTCGGGCGGTCTCCTGACATCAGGGGGACATCTCCTCGTCGTGACGGCCGCGCCGCGGTCCCGGGCGCGCAGTGCCCCACCTTAGACGGGTTTTCCGCACCGGCCCGCGCGCCGTGGGGGCCGTTACCGGCGGTTCATCGGCGGGTTGCCCGCCAACCCTTGACAACTGGCCGGAAATCAGCGGACATTGACGCGCGTAGATCACTCGTTGCTCGGATGACGGCGGGCGATCTCATCCGATCGGCATACCGGTCGCCCCCTCATCGCTCCCACCGGAGGACTTTGTGCTGTCCCACCGCCGCCGTGCCGCGACCGTCGGCTCCCTCATAGCCGGCGCGCTCGCGGCCGGGCTGATCGCCCCGGCCCAGTCCGCGAGCGCCGCCGACGCCGGTGTCCGCGTCCACGACATCCAGGGCACCACCCGTATCTCGCCGTTCGCCGGCAAGCAGGTCACGGACGTGCCGGGCGTCGTCACGGCTGTGAAGAACTTCGGCTCGGCCCGCGGCTTCTGGGTCCAGGACCCCCACCCGGACCGCGACGAGGCCACCAGCGAGGCGATCTACGTCTTCACCGGCGCGACCGCCCCGGCCGTCGCCGTCGGCGACTCCGTGCTCGTCTCGGGCACCGTCACCGAGTACTACCCCGGCGGCGAGGCGGCGGGCGGCCAGTCGGTCACCCAGCTGACCAAGCCCACCGTGACCGTGAAGTCCTCCGGCAACGCCCTGCCCGCCGCCGTCCGGCTCAACGCGGCCACCCTCCCGTCCCGCTACGCGCCCGACGCCCACGGCGGCTCCATCGAGGGGCTGCGACTGCAGCCCCGCCGCTACGCGCTGGACCGCTTCGAGTCCCTGGAGGGCATGCGGGTCGAGGTCCGTGACGTCCCCGTCACCGGCGCGACCAGCCAGTACAAGGACCTGTGGGTCACCACCGCGCCCCGGCACAACCGCACCCAGCGCGGTGGCGTCGTCTACGGCTCGTACGGCGACCCCAACGCCGGCCGGGTGAAGGTCGCCTCCCTGCTCCCTTACGCGCAGTACCCCTTCCCCGTCGCGAACGTCGGTGACGAGCTCTCCGGGGTCACGGCGGGCCCGCTCGACTACGACAACCACGGCGGCTACACCATCCAGGCCACCGCGCTGGGCACGCTCACCGACCACAAGCTCCAGCGCGAGACCACGCGCAAGCAGAAGAGCGACGAGCTGGCCGTCGCCACGTACAACGTGGAGAACCTCTCCCCCAAGACCCCGCAGGCGAAGTTCGACCGCCTCGCCGGGGCCCTGGTGACCAACCTCGCCTCGCCCGACATCGTCGCCCTGGAGGAGGTCCAGGACAACGACGGCACGACGAACGGCGGTGTCGTGGACGCCACGCAGACGCTGAAGAAGCTGACGGACGCCATCGTCGCCGCGGGCGGCCCCGCCTACCAGTGGCGGCAGATCGACCCCGTCGACGGCAAGGACGGCGGCCAGCCGGGCGGCAACATCCGCACCGCCTTCCTCTTCAACCCCGCGCGGGTCTCGTTCAAGGACATCCCCGGCGGTGACTCCACCACGGCCGTGCGGGTCGTCCGCGAGGGCGGCAAGGCCGGTCTCTCCGCCTCCCCCGGCCGCGTCGAGCCGGGGGACGCCGCCTGGACCAACAGCCGCAAGCCGCTGGCCGGTCAGTTCTCCTTCCGGGGCAAGGACGTCTTCGTCGTCGCCAACCACTTCAACTCCAAGGGCGGCGACCAGGGCCTCGACAGCCGCTTCCAGTCCCCGGCCCGCTCCTCCGAGACCCAGCGAACCCAGCAGGCCGAGCTCGTCAACGGCTTCGTCAAGCAGCTCCTCGCCGCCGACCGGAACGCCAATGTGATCGTCGCGGGCGACCTCAACGACTACCAGTTCTCGCCCGCCCTCAAGGCCCTCACCGCCGGCGGCGCCCTGACGGACCTGGTCGGCAAGCTCCCCGCGAAGGAGCGCTACGGCTATGTCTTCCAGGGCAACTCCCAGGTGCTGGACCACATCCTCACCAGCCGCCACGTGAGCCGCGTGGACTACGACATCGTCCACATCAACGCCGAGTTCGCCGACCAGGCCAGCGACCACGACCCGCAGGTGCTGCGCTGGAAGCCGTAGCAGTGCTTAGGAAAGTCGCTCAGAACATTTAAATAGACCTGTACGGTCGAAGGGCCCAGAATCCGGGGAGGCACCAGAACCCGGAGCGTGACGCCATGCCACCCACCAACCCCTTCGGCCGTACCGTCTGTGCGATGGTGACGCCGTTCACCGCCGACGGCGCACTCGACCTCGACGGCGCGCAGCGGCTCGCCGACCGCCTCGTCACGGAGGGCGGCTGCGACGGCCTCGTCCTCAGCGGCACCACCGGCGAGTCGCCGACCACCACCGACGCGGAGAAGAGCGCTCTCGTCACGGCCGTCGTCGAGGCCGTGGGCGACCGCGCCCGGATCACGGCCGGAGTGGGGTCGGCCGACACCCGGCACACCGCCGGACTGGCCCGGGCCGCCGAGCGGGCCGGCGCCCACGGCGTCCTGGTGGTCACCCCGTACTACAGCAGGCCGCCCCAGGAAGACATCGCGGAGCACTTCCGCACGGTGGCCGACGCGGTGGGCGTCCCGGTGATGCTCTACGACATCCCGGGCCGCACGGGCACCCGCATCGAGCCCGACACCATGCTGCGACTGGCCGAGCACCCGCGCATCGCCGGGGTCAAGGACTGCGCGTACGACCTGCTCGGCAGCTCGAAGGTGATCGCGGCGACGGGCCTCGCCTACTACTCCGGCTGCGAGGAGCTCAACCTTCCGCTGCGGGCGGTGGGAGGAACGGGCTATGTCAGCACCGTGGCCAACGTCGCGGGCCAGGCGCTGGCCGCCGTGCTGGACGCGTTCGACCGCGGTGAGAACGCGGAGGCGACCCGACTCCACCAGCGCGCCCTGCCCCTGACGGAGCGGATGATGGCCGCGGGCCTCCCCGGCACGGTCACGGCGAAGGCGTTGCTGGGAGCGCTGGGCCTCCCGGGCGGGCCGGTGCGGGCGCCGCTGCGCGCGGCGACGAAGGAGCGCACCGAGGCGCTGATGAAGGCGTACGAGGGCGTGGGCGCCCGGTAGTCCGGGCGCCCGGGGAGGGGCGGGGTCGAAACCCCGCCCCTACCGCGTCAGTCGTTGCTGTGCAGGATCTCGTTGAGCCCGCCCCACGTGCTCTTGTACGGGCGGGCCTCGACGGCGCCCGTGGTGGAGTTGCGGCGGAAGAGGATGTTGTCGGCGCCGGAGAGGGTCAGGGCCTTGACGATCTCACCGTCCGGCATCGTGACCCGGGTGCCGGCGGTGACGTAGAGGCCCGCCTCGACGACGCACTCGTCGCCCAGCGCGATGCCGATGCCCGACTCGGCGCCCAGCAGGCAGCGCTCGCCGATGGAGATGATCTGCTTGCCGCCACCGGACAGGGTGCCCATGGTGGAGGCGCCGCCGCCGATGTCGGTGCCGTCGCCGACGACGACGCCCGCGCTGATCCGGCCCTCGACCATGGAGGTGCCGAGCGTGCCGGCGTTGAAGTTGACGAAGCCCTCGTGCATGACGGTGGTGCCGGAGCCCAGGTGGGCGCCCAGGCGGACCCGGTCGGCGTCGGCGACGCGGACGCCGGAGGGGACCACGTAGTCGGTCATGCGGGGGAACTTGTCGACGCTGGTCACCTGGAGGTGGAGGCCCTCGGCGCGGGCGGCGAGGCGCGTGGCCTCGACCCGGTCCACGGGGACCGGGCCCAGCGAGGTCCAGGCGACGTTGGCGAGCAGGCCGAAGATGCCGTCGAGGTTCTGGCCGTGCGGCTTGACCAGACGGTGGGAGAGCAGGTGCAGCCGCAGGTAGGCGTCGTGCGCGTCGGCCGGCTTGTCGTCGAGCGAGGCGATGACCGTGCGGACGGCGACGACCTCGACCCCGCGGCGCGGGTCCGGGCCCACCGCCTTGAGGGCGCCCTCGCCGAGCAGTTCCGCGGCCCGCTCGGCGGTCAGCCGCTCGGTGCCGGCCGGGCCGGGCGCGTCGGCCAGCTCGGGGGCCGGGAACCAGGTGTCGAGGACGGTGCCGTCCTCGGCGAGGGTGGCGAGGCCGGCGGCGATGGCGCCGGTGGTACGGGAAGCGGGAGCAACAGCATCGGTCATGTCCGGAAACCTAACCGGACCGGCCCGTCCAAGGCGAACCGGCCGCCCCTCCCCACCCCTTACCGGCCTTCCACGCGCCGCTCACACGGATGGCGCAGCCCCGCCAGCCGGTCGGCCGCGCTCGCGTCGCCCGCTCGAATGAACCGGCATATCCAGTGGAGTGGGCGCTCCCGCCCACCCCTTTCGTCCCGTCGTGAACGGATGCCGCATGAGACAGCTCCGACGCTGCCTGACCACGGCCCTGGTCCTGGCCCTCCCGCTCACCGCCGCCCCGGTCGCGGCGGCCGACCACGGCCCCGGCCACGGGCGCCCGGCGCACCGGGCACCGCTGCGCAGGACGGCCGGCGAACCGGTGTCCGGGCACTACATCGTCACCCTGCGCAAGGGCGCCAGCCCGCGCACGCTGACGAGCGTGCTGGGCGTCGTCCCGGACCGCATCTACACCCACACCCTGACCGGCTTCGCCGCCCGGCTCACCCCGCAGCAGCTGGAGGCCGTGCGCAGCTCCCCGGAGGTCGAGGCCGTCGAGGAGGACGCGGTCTACGCCCAGGCGGCCGAGGGCCCCCCGTCCATACGTCCCCGGGCGGCGACGGACTCCTGGGGCCTGGACCGCGTGGACCAGCGCAACCTCCCCCTGGACGGCCGGTTCACCGTCAACGGCACCGGTGAGGGCGTCACCGCCTACATCATGGACACCGGCATCGACTACTCCCACCCCGACTTCGGCGGCCGGGCCCGCAAGGGCGTCGACGAGGTGACCACGGGCGGCGACGGCCGGGACTGCACCGGCGGCAGCGGCCACGGCACCCATGTGGCGGGGGTGGTGGGCAGCGCGACGTACGGCGTGGCGCGCCGGGCGTCGCTGGTCAGCGTGCGCGTGCTGGACTGCGCCGGGCGGGGCACGACGTCGGCCATCGTGTCCGGCTTCGAGTACGTGGCCACGAGCGCGCCGCCCGCGTCGGTCCTCAACGCCTCCCTCGTCGGCCCCGTCTCGCAGGCCCTGGACAACGCCGCCAACAGCGTCGCCGCCAAGGGGACGCCGGCGCTGGTCGCGGCCGGCAACTCCAACGACAGCGCCTGCAACCACTCCCCGGCCGCCGCCCTCCAGGCCCTGGCCGTGGGCGCGACCAACCGCATGGACCAGATGACGGACTTCACCAGCTACGGCCCGTGCGCGCGGATCCTCGCCCCGGGCGATGAGATCCTCTCGCTGCGGCTGGGCGGCGGCACCACCACCAAGAGCGGCACCTCGCAGGCCACCCCGTTCGTCACGGGCGTCGCGGCCCTGTACAAGGCGCAGAACCCCGCCGCGAGCTCGGCGACGGTCGTCAACTGGCTCATCTCGCAGTCCACCAAGGACGTGGTGTCGGACATCAAGCCCGGCACGCCCAACCGGCTGCTGTACACGGGCGGCCTCTGACGGACGATCATGGGCATCCGACGATGAATCACCTGCCCGCCGAGGCACGGCCGCACGCGCGGACCTGTCTGGGCTGGCCCCCGGCCGGCCCGGTCCGGGGCGGGCGGACGGCCGCCGTGCGCGAGGACGTCGCCGCGGTCGCCCGGACGGTCGCCGACTACGAGCCGGTCGTGATGCTCGCGTCCCCGCGGGACGCGGCGGACGCCCGCCGGGCGTGCGGCGGCGCGGTGGAGGTCGTGGAGGTGCCGGTGGACGACCTCTGGCTGCGCGACTCCGGGCCGGTGTTCGTCACCGGCGAGGACGGCACGGTCTCCGGGATCGACTTCGGCTTCAACGGCTGGGGCGGCAAGCGGGAGCACTCCCGGGACGGCCTGGTGGCCCGTCGGCTGCTGAAGTGGGCCGGCGTCCCACGCGTCGAGGCCCCGCTGGTCGCCGAGGGCGGCTCCCTGGAGACCGACGGCGACGGCACGCTGCTCGTCACGGAGAGCTCGCTGGTCGACGAGAACCGCAACCCGGGCCGCTCCCGCGACGACATCGAGCGGGCCCTCACCGGGCTGCTCGGCGTCCGGAAGGTGATCTGGCTCCCGGGCGTGCGCGGCGAGGACATCACCGACTGCCACATCGACGCCCTCGCCCGCTTCGCCGGGCCCGCCACCGTGCTCCTCAGCCGTCCGCCCGCCGGTGCGGCGCCCGGTGTGTGGACGCGGGTGTACGAGGAGTCCCGCGCGGCCCTGGAGTCGGCCGCCGACGCCCGCGGCCGCACCCTGGAGATCATCGAGATCCCGGAGCCCGCCCCCGCCGCCCTGGGCGAGCGCGGCCCGGACTTCCTGGGCTCCTACGTCAACTACTACGTGGCGAACGGCGCCGTGATCGTCCCCCGCTTCGGCGACCGCCGGGCCGACGAGGAGGCGGCGGCCATCCTCGGCTCCCTCCACCCGGGACGTGAGGTGCGCACCGTGGGCATCCCCGCGCTCGCCGAGGACGGGGGCGGGATCCACCGCGCCACACAGCAGCAGCCCGCCTCCTGAGGGTTCAGGAGGCGGGCCGGCCGCTGTCGGAAGGCGGGTCGCTCAGACGTTGAAGCCCAGCGCGCGGAGCTGCTCGCGGCCCTCGTCGGTGATCTTGTCGGGGCCCCACGGCGGCATCCAGACCCAGTTGATCCGGAGCTCGTTGACGATGCCGTCGGTGGCCGACTTCGCCTGGTCCTCGATGACGTCGGTCAGCGGGCAGGCCGCGGACGTCAGGGTCATGTCGAGGGTGGCGATGTTGGCGTCGTCGATGTGGATGCCGTAGATCAGGCCGAGGTTGACGACGTCGATGCCCAGCTCGGGGTCGACCACGTCGTAGAGGGCCTCGCGGACCTCCTCCTCGGTGGCCGGCTTGGTGGTCACCTCTGCGTTGTCGCTCATGCGGTCTTCCTTTCAGCGCCTTCGCCCAACGCCTGGGCGGTCGCGTCCTTCCACGCCATCCAGCTCAGCAGAGCGCACTTGACGCGTGCGGGGTACTTGGAGACACCGGCGAACGCGACCGCGTCCTCCAGCACCTCCTCCATGGCGTCGTCCGGCTCGATCCGGCCCTTGGACTGCATCAGCTCCAGGAACGTCTCCTGGATCCGGCGGGCCTCGTCGAGGTCCTTGCCGACCAGCAGCTCGTTGAGCACCGAGGCGCTCGCCTGGCTGATGGAGCAGCCCTGGCCCTCGTACGAGACGTCCTCGACCGTCTCACCGGACATCCGCACACGCAGCGTGATCTCGTCGCCGCACGTGGGGTTGACGTGGTGGACCTCGGCGTCGCCGTCCCGCAGACCGCGTCCATGGGGATTCTTGTAGTGGTCCAGGATCACGTCCTGGTACATCGAATCAAGCTTCACAGTCAGCCCTTGTCACCCGAAGAAGTTCCGTACGTGCTCCAGGCCCTCGATCAGCGCGTCGACCTCGCCGGGGGTGGAGTACAGGTAGAACGACGCTCGCGTGGTCGCCGGAATTCCGTAGCGGAGGCAGACGGGGCGGGCGCAGTGGTGGCCGACCCGGACCGCGATGCCCTGCTCGTCGAGTACCTGGCCCACGTCGTGCGGGTGGATGTCGCCGAGGGTGAAGGAGACGGCGGCGCCGCGGTCCTCGGCCGTGGTGGGGCCGATGATCCGCAGGTCGGGGACCTCCTGGAGCCTGCGGATCGCATACTCCGTGATCACGTGCTCGTGGCGGGCGATGTTCTCCATGCCGATCGAGGTGAGGTAGTCCACCGCGGCGCCGAGGCCGACGGCCTGGGCGATCGGGGGCGTACCGGCCTCGAACTTGTGCGGCGCGGGGGCGTAGGTGGAGGAGTGCATCGAGACGGTCTCGATCATCTCGCCGCCGCCGAGGAACGGCGGGAGGTCCTCCAGCAGCTCCTGGCGGCCCCACAGGACGCCGATGCCGTCCGGGGCGCACATCTTGTGGCCGGTGAAGGCCACGAAGTCGGCCTGGAGCGCCTGGACGTCCAGGGGCATGTGCGGGGCGGCCTGGGAGGCGTCGATGACGACGAGCGCGCCGACCTCCTGGGCGCGGCGGACGATCGCCTCGACCGGGTTGACCGTGCCCAGGATGTTGGAGACCAGGACGAAGGAGACGACCTTGGTCTTCTCCGTGATGACCTGGTCGATGTTCGACAGGTCGAGGCGGCCGTCGTCGGTGAGGCCGAACCACTTCAGCTTCGCGCCCGTGCGCTGCGAGAGCAGCTGCCACGGCACGATGTTGGAGTGGTGCTCCATCTCCGTGATGACGATCTCGGTGTCGTGGTCCACGCGGTAGGGCTCGTCGGCCCAGCCGAGCATGTTCGCGACGAGGTTGAGCGACTCGGAGGCGTTCTTGGTGAAGATCACCTCATCGCGGCTCGGGGCGTTGATGAAGGCCGCGACCTTGTCGCGGGCGCCCTCGTACAGCGCCGTGGCCTCCTCGGCGAGCACGTGCACGCCGCGGTGGACATTGGCGTTGTGCCGCTCGTAGTGGGCGTTGATCACGTCCAGGACCTGGCGCGGCTTCTGGGAGGTGGCCGCGTTGTCCAGGTAGATCAGCTTCTTCCCCTCGTGGACCACGCGGTCCAGGATCGGGAAGTCCTTGCGGATCGCGTCGGTGTCGAGGAGGCCCGGCAGCAGTATTGTCACGCCGTTACGCCACCCTTCACGTACGCCTCGTAGCCCTCGTTCTCCAGCTTGTCGGCGAGCTCGGCACCGCCGGACTCGACGACGCGGCCGTTCGCGAAGACGTGCACGAAGTCGGGCTTGATGTAGCGCAAGATGCGCGTGTAGTGGGTGATCAGCAGGGTGCCGACGTCACCGGTCTCGCGGACGCGGTTGACGCCCTCGGAGACGATGCGCAGGGCGTCGACGTCCAGGCCGGAGTCGGTCTCGTCGAGGATCGCGATCTTCGGCTTGAGGAGCTCCAGCTGGAGGATCTCGTGGCGCTTCTTCTCACCGCCGGAGAAGCCCTCGTTGACGTTGCGCTCGGCGAAGGCCGGGTCCATCTGGAGACGCGCCATGGCCTCCTTGACCTCCTTCACCCAGGTGCGCAGCTTGGGGGCCTCGCCGCGCACGGCGGTGGCGGAGGTGCGCAGGAAGTTGGAGACCGAGACACCGGGGACCTCGACCGGGTACTGCATGGCGAGGAAGACACCGGCGCGGGCGCGCTCGTCGACGGACATCTCCAGGACGTCCTCGCCGTCGAGGGTGACGGTGCCGCCGGTGATCGTGTACTTGGGGTGGCCGGCCAGCGAGTAGGCCAGGGTCGACTTGCCGGAGCCGTTGGGGCCCATGATGGCGTGGGTCTCGCCCTGCTTCACGGTCAGGTCGACGCCCTTGAGGATCTCCCGGGGGCCGTTCTCGGCTTCGACGGAGACGTGCAGGTCGTGGATCTCAAGCGTTGCCATGGGGAACTCAGGACTCCTGGGTGACGGAGACGAGCACGTCGTCCCCTTCGATCTTGACGGGGTAAACGGGGACGGGCTGCGTCGCGGGGAGGCAGTCGGGCTTGCCGGTGCGCAGGTCGAAGCTGGAGCCGTGCAGCCAGCACTCGATGTGGCAGTTCTCCACCTCGCCCTCGGAGAGGGAGACGTTCGCGTGGGAGCAGATGTCGTTGATCGCGAACACCTCGCCCTCGGTGCGGACGATCGACACCGGGGTGCCGTCGACCTCGACGCGCTTGGGCGTGTCCTCCTCGAGCTCGCCGAGGGAGGCCACCTTCACGAACTCGCTCATGCGACCGATGCCTCCAGCTCTTCCTCGATCTTGGCGATGAGGCGCTCCTCCAGCTCGGGGATGCCGATCTGCTGGACGAGCTCGGCGAAGAAGCCGCGGACGACCAGACGGCGGGCCTCGTGCTCCGGGATACCGCGGGCCATCAGGTAGAACAGCTGCTCGTCGTCGAAGCGGCCGGTCGCCGAGGCGTGGCCGGCGCCGACGATCTCACCGGTCTCGATCTCCAGGTTGGGGACCGAGTCGACGCGGGCGCCGTCGGTGAGGACGAGGTTGCGGTTGAGCTCGTAGGTGTCGGTGCCCTCGGCCTCCGCGCGGATGAGGACGTCGCCGATCCAGACCGCGTGCGCGTCCTTGCCCTGCAGCGCGCCCTTGTAGACGACGTTGCTGCGGCAGTGCGGGGTGTCGTGGTCGACGAAGAGGCGGTGCTCCTGGTGCTGGCCGTTGTCGGTGAAGTACAGGCCGTAGAGCTCGGCCTCGCCGCCGGGGGCGCCGTAGACGACCCGGGGGTGGAGGCGGACCAGGTCGCCGCCGAAGGTGACGATCACGGACTTGAAGGAGGCGTCACGGCCGACCAGCGCGGTGTGCTGGGCGGCGTGGACGGCGGTGTCGTCCCAGTCCTGGACGGAGACGACGGTGAGCTTGGCGCCGTCGCCGATGAGGTACTCGACGTTGGCGGCGAGGGTGGCGTCACCGGTGTGGTCGATGACGACGACGGCCTCGGCGAAGGCGCCGATCTCGATGACCTGGTGGCCGAAGGCCACGCCGCCCTCGCCCCGCACGGAGATCCGCACGGGCTCGGAGAGCACGGCGTCCTTGGGGATCGAGACGACCGAGGCCTTCTCGAAGGAGCTGTACGCCTGGGCGGCGACGCGGTCGACCGGCTTGCCCGACCGGCCCAGCCGGGCGTCGTCGCGGCCGACCGTCTCCACGGTCACGCCCTGGGGGGCCTCGACCTCGACCTTGACGCCGGCGCCGTCCGCGACCGCCGTGCCGTCGTGCAGACCGCGCAGGCGCGCCAGCGGGGTGAAGCGCCACTCCTCCTCGCGGCCGTGGGGCACGGGGAAATCGGCGACGTCGTACGAGGCGGGCGCGCTCACTCGCGCGTCGATGGGCTGCCGGGGGCCGCCCACCTGGATGGCGCCGTCGGTCGTGCTGCCGGCGGGAGTGTTGTCAGCCATGGCTGTCGTCGTGCTCTCTTCCTGTCACAAAGGGTTCGCTGCGATGGGGCGGTGGCGGCGGCTAGCCGACCGAGCCTTCCATCTGCAGCTCGATCAGCCGGTTGAGCTCCAGCGCGTACTCCATGGGCAGCTCTCGGGCGATCGGCTCGACGAAGCCGCGCACGATCATCGCCATGGCCTCGTCCTCGGACAGACCGCGGCTCATCAGGTAGAAGAGCTGGTCGTCGCTGACCTTGGAGACGGTCGCCTCGTGGCCCATGGAGACGTCGTCCTCGCGGACGTCGACGTAGGGGTAGGTGTCCGACCGGGAGATGGTGTCCACCAGCAGGGCGTCACAGAGCACGTTCGACTTGGAGCCGTGGGCGCCCTCGCCGATCTCGATCAGGCCGCGGTAGGAGGTACGGCCGCCGCCTCGCGCCACCGACTTGGAGACGATGTTGGAGGAGGTGTTCGGCGCCATGTGGACCATCTTGGCGCCGGCGTCCTGGTGCTGGCCCTCGCCGGAGAAGGCGATGGACAGGGTCTCGCCCTTGGCGTGCTCGCCCATCAGGTAGACGGCCGGGTACTTCATCGTCACCTTGGAGCCGATGTTGCCGTCGACCCACTCCATGGTCGCGCCCTCGTAGGCCACGGCGCGCTTGGTGACCAGGTTGTAGACGTTGTTCGACCAGTTCTGGATCGTCGTGTAGCGGCAGCGGCCGCCCTTCTTGACGATGATCTCCACGACGGCGCTGTGCAGCGAGTCGGAGGAGTAGATCGGGGCGGTGCAGCCCTCGACGTAGTGGACGTAGGCGTCCTCGTCGACGATGATCAGCGTCCGCTCGAACTGGCCCATGTTCTCCGTGTTGATCCGGAAGTAGGCCTGCAGCGGGATGTCGACGTGGACACCCTTCGGCACGTAGATGAAGGAGCCGCCGGACCACACCGCGGTGTTCAGCGAGGCGAACTTGTTGTCGCCGACCGGGATCACCGTGCCGAAGTACTCCTGGAAGAGCTCGGGGTGCTCCTTCAGGGCGGTGTCGGTGTCCAGGAAGATGACGCCCTGCTGCTCCAGGTCCTCGCGGATCTGGTGGTACACGACCTCGGACTCGTACTGGGCGGCGACACCGGCGACCAGGCGCTGCTTCTCCGCCTCGGGGATGCCCAGCTTGTCGTAGGTGTTCTTGATGTCCTCGGGCAGGTCCTCCCAGGAAGCGGCCTGCTTCTCGGTGGAGCGCACAAAGTACTTGATGTTGTCGAAGTCGATGCCGGAGAGGTCGGAGCCCCAGGTCGGCATGGGCTTCTTGTCGAAGAGCCGCAGGCCCTTCAGGCGGAGCTTGAGCATCCACTCGGGCTCGGACTTCTTGGCCGAGATGTCGCGGACGACCTCCTCGGAGAGGCCGCGCTTGGCCGCGGCACCGGCCTCGTCGGAGTCGGCCCAGCCGTATTCGTACGTGCCCAGGCCCTCGAGCTCAGGGTGGGCAGTCTCCGTGGGGAGAGTCATGCGGGGTTCCTCCCGGCCGTGCTGGTGGATGCGGTGGTGGTCTTTTTGGGGATGAACGTCGTGCACACTCCGTCGCCGTGGGCGATGGTGGCAAGACGCTGCACATGTGTCCCGAGCAGGCGGGAGAAGACCTCGGTCTCCGCCTCGCACAGCTGCGGGAACTGCTCGGCGACATGGGCGACCGGGCAGTGGTGCTGGCAAAGCTGTTCGCCGACCGGTGCGCTACGCGCCGTAGCAGCGTACCCGTCCGCGGTCAATGCCCGGGCGAGAGCCTCCGCGCGGTCCTCGGGGGCGACGGCCTCCAGGGCCTCGCGATACCCCTCGGCCTGGGCGGCCATCCGGGCCCGGGCGAACGCGGCGACGGCGGCCTCGCCCATCTCGCCGCCCCCGGCGGACTGGGCGATCCAGCGCAGGGCGTCCTGGGCGAGCTTGTCGTAGGCCTGGTCGAAGGCGTCCCGGCCGCAGTCGGTGAGGGCGAAGACCTTGGCGGGCCGGCCGCGGGTGCGCGCCCCGTAGACGCGCTTCTCGCGGGCCTCGACGACGCCCTCGGCGACGAGGGTGTCGAGGTGCCGGCGGACGGCGGCGGAGGTCAGCTCCAGCCGCACGGCCAGCTCGGCGGCGGTGGAGGGCCCGTGGTCGAGAATGGACCGGGCGACGCGATTGCGGGTGCCGTGCTGCTCGTCATGAGCGCGCTGCTCGGGAGCCGGCACCTCCCGCGACGGTGCGGGCAGGGCCGGGCGCGACCCGGTGGCCGCCTCGGCCACGGGGCTCTGTGAAGCCTCGCCCGCGTATTTCACAACACCATTGTTGCGTAATTAGCCGAAGAGCGACAAGCTCCACCGGGTCACGGAACGGTGGCTTTGATCACTTAGGGTCACCTAACCCCACACCCCGCCGGGGTCCGTTCCGCCCCGCCCTCCGTACACTTCCCCGCATGCATGAAGAGCCCGCGGTCGAGGTCCACGGCCTGGTCAAGCGGTACGGGACGAAAGCCGCGGTGAACGGTCTCGACCTGACCGTCGCGCGCGGCGGCGTGACCGCCGTCCTCGGCCCCAACGGCGCCGGGAAGACCACCACCATCGAGACCTGCGAGGGCTACCGGCGGCCCGACGCCGGCACCGTCCGCGTCCTCGGCCTGGACCCCCTCGCCGACGCCGCCGCCCTGCGCCCGCGCGTCGGCGTGATGCTCCAGAGCGGCGGCGTCTACGCGGGCTCGCGCGCCGAGGAGATGCTGCGCCACACCGCGTCCCTCCACGCCCACCCCCTGGACGTGGGCATGCTGATCGAGCGGCTCGGGCTGGGCGACTGCGGCCGCACGACCTACCGCAGGCTCTCCGGCGGCCAGCAGCAGCGCCTCTCGCTCGCCATGGCCGTCGTCGGCCGCCCCGAGCTGGTCTTCCTCGACGAGCCGACGGCCGGCCTGGACCCGCAGGCCCGCCGCGCCACCTGGGACCTGGTGCGCGAGCTGCGCGCCGACGGCGTCACGGTCGTCCTGACCACGCACTACATGGACGAGGCGGAACAGCTCGCCGACGACGTCGCCATCATCGACGGCGGCAAGGTCATCGCCCAGGGCAGCCCGGAGGAGCTCTGCAAGGGCGGCGCCGAGAACACCCTGCGCTTCAGCGGCCGGCCCGGCCTGGACCTCGCCTCGCTCCTCAAGGCGCTGCCCGCCGACTCCGCCGCCGCCGAGCCGGTCCCCGGCTCGTACCGCGTCAACGGCACGGTCGACCCGCAGCTGCTCGCGACGGTGACGTCGTGGTGCGCCCAGCACGGGGTCATGCCGGACCGCATAACGGTCGAGCGGCACACTCTTGAGGACGTCTTCCTGGAACTGACTGGTAGGGAGCTGCGCGCATGACCGCCACCGGCACCTTCGCCCCCCGGCCCGGGGCCGCGCCGCTGTCGCGGATGATCCGCGCGCAGGCCGCCCTGGAGACCCGGATGCTGCTGCGCAACGGCGAGCAGCTGCTGCTGACCGTGGTCATCCCCACGCTCCTGCTGGTCCTCTTCAGCTCCGTCGACATCATCGACACCGGTGACGGCAAGGCCGTCGACTTCCTGGCGCCCGGGGTGCTGGCCCTGGCCGTGATGTCCACGGCCTTCACCGGGCAGGCCATCGCGACGGGCTTCGAGCGCCGCTACGGCGTGCTCAAGCGGCTGGGCGCCTCCCCGCTGCCGCGCTGGGGGCTGATGACCGCGAAGACGGCCTCGGTACTGGTCACCGAGGTCCTCCAGATCACGCTGCTGACGGTCATCGCGTTCGCGCTCGGCTGGTCGCCGCACGGCAACCCGCTCGCCGTCGTCCTACTGCTCCTCCTGGGGACGGCCGCCTTCTCCGGGCTGGGCCTGCTGATGGCCGGGACGCTGAAGGCCGAGGCGACGCTCGCGGCGGCCAACCTGGTCTTCCTGCTCCTGCTGGTCGGCGGCGGTGTGATCGTCCCGCTGGAGAAGTTCCCGGGCGCCGTGCGCACCGCGCTGGAGGCGCTGCCCATCTCGGCGCTCTCCGGCGGCCTGCGCGACGTGCTGCGCGACGGGGCGGGCATGCCCTGGGCGGACCTCGGCATCCTCGGTGTGTGGGCCGTCCTGGGCCTGGGCGCGGCCGCGCGGTTCTTCCGCTGGGAGTAGGACGCGCCGGGGCCACACCGGACCCTCGTGAATCCGTGCACAAGCGCCCCCTTACGATGACTTCCGTGCCGAAAACGCTGAACCCCCTCCAGCTCGTCGCCGACCGCTGGCAGCCCTCCGCCCGCTTCGTCCAGCGGGCCGCGTTCGCCTGCGTGGTCATGTCCGTGATCATCGTCGTGACGGGCGGCGCCGTGCGGCTCACCCAGTCCGGCCTCGGCTGCCCGACATGGCCGACCTGCACCGAGGACAGCCTGACGCCCACGCCCGCGATGGGCATCAACGGCGTCATCGAGTTCACCAACCGCATGCTGACGTACGTGCTGTGCGCGGTCGTCGGCGTGGCGATCGTGGCGGCACGCGCGCGTGCCCCGCGCCGCCGCAGCCTGACGAAGCTCGGCTGGGCGCAGTTCTGGATCGTCGCGAGCAACGGCATCATCGGCGGCATCACCGTGCTGACGGGCCTCAACCCGTACATCGTCGCCGCGCACTTCCTGGCGGCCACCTCGCTGCTGACGGTGGCCACGGTCATGTGGCTGCGGACCCGCGAGGGCGACGACGAGCCGCGCGACCTGGTGGCCCGTCCGGTGCGTCAGCTCGGCTGGGTGCTGGTCGTCGCGAGCGCGCTGCTGATCGTGGCGGGCACGGTGGTGACCGGCTCGGGCAAGCACGCGGGCGACGCCTCCAAGGACGTCCACCGCATCCCGCTGGACTGGCACGAGGTCACCCAGCTGCACGTCGACTTCGTCTACATCGTCATCGGCCTCACCGTGGCGCTGTGGTTCGCGCTGCGGGCCGTGAACTCCCCCGAGGGCCCGCGCCGCAAGGTCGTCGAACTGTTCGTCGTGATCATGCTCCAGGGCGCGATCGGCTATGTGCAGTACTTCAACGACTCGCCCGAGGTGATCGTCGGCGCCCATATGCTCGGCTCCTGCGTGATGTGGGTCGCCGTGCTGCGGGTCTTCCTGTCGCTGCGCGAGCGCGGCGAGGCGCCGGTGCTGCCCACTCCCGCCGGTGAGCACGAGGCGCTTCAGACGGCCGCCGCGTCCAGCCGGTAGACCCTGCGCGCGGTGCCGGCCGCGACGAGGGAGGCGATCCTTGCCGCCTCCGCCGCCCGGCACCACCCGTCGGCCACCCAGTCGCGCATCAGCCGCTCCATGGCGCGGGTGAACAGCCGGGCGGCCACCACGTACATCTCCGCCAGAGCCCGCGCCCCGGTCGAGAACAGCAGCTTGCCGAACGGCGCCTCGCGCAGCGTCTCCTCCGGCCGGGCCCCGACGTCCGCGTAGACGTGCGGGAAGGCGGCGGCCAGCTGGGCCGCCTGCCGGCGGTGCCAGGGGTCCGCGAGCAGCACCAGGTCCACGCCCCGGCTCGCGGTGGCCCGCAGGAAGCCGGCCAGCCGCTGCGGGCGGGCGCAGTGCAGCTGGACGGGCAGGCCCGTGGCGACCGCGCTCCACAGCAGATGCCGGATCAGCACGGGGTCGTCCGGCGTGTCGCCGGTGCGGCGCGTGCGCAGCCACCGTCCCGTCGCCTCGCGCACCTCGGCGGCGTCCGGTGGGCTGTCGTCGCAGAAGGTGACGCCGGTGGCGAAGGCGGTGGCGCGGCCGGAGGCCGTGTAGAGCGCTTCGGCCGTATACGCGAGGAAGGCGTCCAAACCGGCGTCCAAACCTCCGGTCGTGTCGGCGATTCGCGCGGCCAGCGGTTCGAGCCGGACGACCTCGTGGGCGCGGCCCCCGGCGGCGCGGGCCAGCTCGTCCGGCGAGGTGAGGACGCCGGTCGCGCCCGCCTCCAGCAGGAACGTCCCGATGCCCGCGCCGCGCAGCAGGAGCCGGCCGGCGCGGTAGGCGCCCAGTTCACGGCGGCGGGCCAGATAGCGCACGGGCGCGCAGTGCGGCTCCAGCCCCAGCAGGGGCGGGCACCAGCGGCGTACGGCCAGGCCCGCGCGGCTGTCGAAGAAGGTGGTGCCGGGCGGCGCGGGCCCGGTGGACCCGGCGGCGTCGGCCAGATGGGTCTCGAACTCCCCGAGCCCTATGTCCGCGTGGACGGCGCCGTGGCTGTGCTGGTCGACGAGCGGCGGTATGCCACCGTCCATCCGGCCGTCCATCGCGTACCCCCCACTCGCCGTCCCGGTGGGTCTAACGGATGAAGGGGCCGTCAGTTATCGCCGGGGTTGCGCGGCCCGCCGATCTGGATGCCGGCCATGCGGGACCACTCGTACGGGCCCGTACGGACCTTGGCCGCCATTTCGCCGTCGAAGTCGTCGTGGAGGGTGATCCCGGCGATCCGGGCCGCCTCCTGGGCGGTCTCGAAGTCGCGGGCGACGAGGTTGCCCCATTCGCCGTTGGCGCCGACGAGGGCGATCCGGGTGGTGCCGCGGGCGATGTGCGCGAGCTGGCCCTCCGCGCCGCCGCCGTGGCTCTTGGCGAAGGCGGTGATCTGCTTCGCCAGCTTCGCCGCCTGCTTGGGGTTCGCCGCCGTCTGCTCGGGGTCGGCCGCTGCCTGCTTGGTGTCTGCCATGGCCAGGATGCTACCGACGGGTAGCCGAAACGGCGATGGGCGGCGCGGGTGGCCTTGACCACCCGCGCCGCCCATCGGGACGGTCCGCGGCCTAGCGCAGGAACGGGTCGATCGCGACCGCCGTGAACAGCAGCGAGACGTAGGTGATCGACCAGTGGAAGAGGCGCATCTCCTTGAGCTTGGCGCCCGTGATGCCGGCCTTGGCGCGGGCCTGGAGGGCGTGGGCCTCCTTCAGCCAGAAGGCGCCGCACAGCACGGCCACGGCCGTGTAGAACCAGCCGGTGTAGCCCAGCGGCTGGAGCAGCAGCGACACGCCGACCATCACCCAGCTGTAGAGGACGATCTGCTTGGCCACGGCCTTGTTGCCCGCGATGACCGGCAGCATCGGCACGCCGACGCGCTCGTAGTCGTCCTTCACCTTCATCGACAGCGGCCAGTAGTGCGGCGGCGTCCAGAAGAAGATGACGAGGAAGAGGATCAGGGAGGCCCAGGAGACCTCGTTCTTCACCGCGGACCAGCCGATGAGGACCGGCAGGCAGCCCGCGATGCCGCCCCACACGATGTTCTGCGCGGTACGCCGCTTGAGGATCATCGTGTAGACGACGACGTAGAACGCGTTGGCGCCGAGCGAGAGCATCGCCGACAGGGGGTTGACCAGGTACCAGAACCACACCGTCGAGCCGAGCGTCAGCGCGGCGGCGAAGACCAGGCACTCGCGGGGCGACACCATGCCCGTGACCAGCGGCCGCTGGGACGTACGGTCCATCATCGCGTCGATGTCGCGGTCGTAGTACATGTTGAACGCGCCGGCGCCGCCGGCGGACAGGTAGCCGCCGACGCAGGTGGCCAGCACCAGCCACAGGTCCGGGACGCCCTCGGCCGCGAGGAACATCACCGGCACCGTCGTCATCAGCAGCAGCTCGATGACGCGCGGCTTCGTCAGTGCCACGAAGCCCTTGACCCGGGCCCCGAACGGCCGGTGGACCGGGTGACCCGGGCTCTCGGCGAGCACGCCCGCAGGACGGGATTCGACGGCCGTCACGCACACCCCTGAGAGAGATAAGGCCAGCAAGCTCGTCCGGGCGTGAATCCCGGGTAAAGGCTTGCGCGTACTACGCCACTCTAGACGCAGGGGACAGCGGGTCCTCCGCCGGGGTGGGGTCGTGTTGAGGCACCGCGCCCACCGGGCCGAACGGGGCCGAACCCGGCAGAACGGTCCCCTCCGGGAGGCGGGCGGGCGCCGGGCCCGGCAGGCTGGAGAGGAGGCCCCCGCACCGGGGAGGGAATGATTCCCGCCCGGGTGCGGTTGCCCGGGTCGGCGATCGGATGGTCGAGGACCGCTCGACGGGAACTCGACGATCAAATGAGAGCCGCTCAGCCCGACTGTGAGTCGAAAAAACGCCCGTCCACGCGGGGGTAGGCTCGTCAGCGCCGCGTCGTGGCGGAACATACCGCCCCCGGCAGATCGCATTTGTGGAGAGGAGCCCTGATCCGAGGGTGAGCACCAAGCCGACCACCACAGACCTCGAATGGACCGAACTGGACCAGAGGGCAGTCGATACCGCCCGCGTCCTGGCCATGGACTCCGTGCAGAAGGTCGGCAACGGCCATCCCGGCACGGCCATGAGCCTGGCTCCCGCCGCCTACCTGCTCTTCCAGAAGCTGATGCGGCACGACCCGAGTGACGCCGACTGGGCCGGCCGCGACCGGTTCGTCCTCTCCCCGGGCCACACCAGCCTGACCCTGTACACCCAGCTCTTCCTGGCGGGCTACGGGCTGGAGCTCGCGGACCTCAAGGCGTTCCGCACCTGGGACAGCAAGACCCCGGGCCACCCGGAGCACGGCCACACCGTCGGTGTGGAGACCACCACCGGCCCGCTGGGCCAGGGCATCGCCAACGCCGTGGGCATGGCCATGGCCGCCCGCTACGAGCGCGGCCTGTTCGACCCGGAGGCCCCGAAGGGCGAGTCCCCCTTCGACCACACCGTCTGGGCGATCGTCTCCGACGGCGACCTGGAGGAGGGCATCTCCGCCGAGGCGTCCTCGCTGGCCGGTCACCAGAAGCTGGGCAACATCGTCGCCCTGTACGACGACAACCACATCTCGATCGAGGGCGACACCGAGACCGCCTTCTCCGAGGACGTCCTCAAGCGCTACGAGGCCTACGGCTGGCACGTCCAGCGCATCGAGCAGGGCGCCAACGGCGACTTCGACATCCAGGCGCTGTACGCGGCCTTCCGGGCCGCCAAGGCCGAGACCGAGCGCCCGTCGATCATCGCGGCCCGCACGATCATCGCCTGGCCGGCCCCGAACGCCCAGAACACCGAGGCCTCGCACGGCTCGGCGCTCGGCGACGCCGAGGTCGCCGCGACCAAGAAGGTCATGGGCTTCGACCCCGAGCAGACCTTCCAGGTCGAGGCCGAGGTCCTCGCCCACGCCCGCCAGGTCGTCGACCGCGGCCGCGCGGCCCGGGCCGCCTGGGACAAGCAGATCCAGGTCTGGCGCGAGGCCAACGCGGAGCGCGCCGCCGAGTTCGACCGCATCGTCGCGGGCGAGCTGCCCGACGGCTGGGAGAAGGCCCTCCCGGTCTTCCCGGCCGGCAAGGACGTCGCGACCCGCAAGGCCTCCGGCGAGGTCCTCAAGGCGCTGGGCGGCGTGATCCCCGAGCTGTGGGGCGGCTCCGCCGACCTCGCCGGCTCGAACAACACCACGATCGACCCGTCGTCGTCCTTCCTCCCCGAGGGCAACCCCCTCCCGGAGGCGAACCCGTACGGCCGCACGATCCACTTCGGCATCCGCGAGCACGCCATGGGCTCGACGATGAACGGCATCGCGCTGCACGGCAACACCCGGGTCTACGGCGGCACCTTCCTGGTGTTCTCCGACTACATGCGCCCGGCCGTGCGCCTGGCCGCGCTGATGAAGCTGCCGGTCACCTACGTGTGGACGCACGACTCCATCGGCCTCGGCGAGGACGGCCCGACCCACCAGCCGGTCGAGCACATGGCCGCGCTGCGCGCCATCCCGGGCCTGAACATGGTCCGCCCGGCCGACGCCAACGAGACGGCCATCGCCTGGCGCGAGATCGTCAAGCGCCACACCGCCAAGCCCGCGCCGCACGGTCTGGCCCTCACCCGCCAGAACGTCCCGACGTACGAGGCCAACGAGGGCGCGGCCAAGGGCGGCTACGTCCTGTTCGACGCCGAGGGCGGCCGCCCGCAGGTGATCCTGATCGCCACCGGCTCCGAGGTCCAGCTGGCCGTCGAGGCCCGTGAGGCGCTCCAGGCCGAGGGCGTCCCGACCCGTGTGGTCTCGATGCCGTCCGTCGAGTGGTTCGAGGAGCAGGACCAGGCGTACCGCGACGGCGTGCTGCTGCCGGACGTCAAGGCCCGTGTGGCCGTCGAGGCCGGCATCGGCCTGACCTGGTACCGCTACATCGGCGAGGCCGGCCGGATCGTCTCGCTGGAGCACTTCGGCGCCTCCGCCGACTACAAGGTGCTCTACCGCGAGTTCGGCCTGACCTCGGACGCCGTGGTCGAGGCCGCCCGCGAGTCGCTCGCCGACGCCGCCCGTCGCTGACGACGACGCCCGTATTCAACCTGTAGGAGATGCAGAACCCATGACAGACGCACTCAAGCGCCTCTCCGACGAAGGCGTCGCGATCTGGCTGGACGACCTGTCCCGCAAGCGCATCACGTCCGGCAACCTGGCCGAGCTCATCGACCAGAGCCACGTGGTGGGTGTCACGACCAACCCGTCGATCTTCCAGAAGGCGATCTCCGGTGGCGAGGGCTACGAGCAGCAGCTCACCGACCTCGCCGCCCGCAAGGTCACGGTCGACGAGGCCATCCGCATGATCACGACGGCGGACGTCCGTGACGCCGCCGACATCCTGCGCCCGGTCTTCGACGCCACCGGCGGCCAGGACGGCCGGGTGTCCATCGAGGTCGACCCGCGCCTGGCGCACAACACGGTCGCCACGGTCGCCGAGGCCAAGCAGCTCGCCTGGCTGGTGGACCGCCCCAACACCCTGATCAAGATCCCGGCCACCAAGGCGGGCCTGCCGGCCATCGCCGAGGTGATCGGCAAGGGCATCAGCGTCAATGTCACGCTGATCTTCTCCCTCGAGCGCTACCGCGCGGTCATGGACGCCTACCTGACCGGTCTGGAGCAGGCCAAGGCCGCCGGCCAGGACCTGTCTCTGATCCACTCGGTCGCGTCCTTCTTCGTGTCCCGCGTGGACACCGAGATCGACAAGCGCCTGGACGCGCTGGGCACGGACGAGGCCAAGGCCCTGCGCGGCAAGGCCGCCCTGGCCAACGCCCGGCTGGCCTACCAGGCCTACGAGGAGGTCTTCTCCTCGGACCGCTGGCTGGCCCTGGAGAAGGCCGGCGCCAACAAGCAGCGCGCCCTGTGGGCCTCGACCGGCGTCAAGGACCCGGCCTACAAGGACACGCTGTACGTGGACGACCTGGTGGCGCCGAACACGGTGAACACCATGCCGGAGGCCACCCTGGAGGCCACCGCCGACCACGGGCAGATCACCGGTGACACGGTGCGCGGCACGTACGAGCAGGCCAAGGCCGAGCTCGACGCGCTGGCGAAGCTGGGCGTCTCGTACGACGAGGTCGTCCAGCTGCTGGAGGACGAGGGCGTCGAGAAGTTCGAGGCGTCGTGGAACGACCTGCTGAAGTCCACTGAGGCGGAGCTCAAGCGCCTCGCTCCGGAGGCGTGAATTGAGCAGCAGCAACCCGCTGCGTGACGCTCTGGACCGACGGCTCCCGCGTATCGCGGGGCCGTCGGGCCTGGTCATCTTTGGCGTCACGGGCGATTTGTCCCGTAAAAAGCTGATGCCCGCGGTCTACGACCTGGCCAACCGCGGTCTGCTGCCGCCGGGCTTCTCCCTGATCGGCTTCGCCCGCCGGCAGTGGGCGGACGAGGACTTCGCGCAGGTGGTGCACGACGCCGTCAAGGAGCACGCGCGCACCCCCTTCCGTGAGGAGGTCTGGCAGCAGCTGGTCCAGGGCTGCCGGTTCGTCTCGGGCGACTTCGACGACGACGACGCCTTCGACACGCTGCGCTCCACCATCGAGGAGCTCGACAAGGCGCAGGGCACGGGCGGCAACTTCGCCTTCTACCTGTCCGTCCCGCCGAAGTTCTTCCCCAAGGTCGTCCAGCAGCTGAAGAAGCACGGCCTGGCCGACCAGAAGGCGAACTCCTGGCGGCGCGCCGTCATCGAGAAGCCCTTCGGTCACGACCTGAAGAGCGCCCAGGAGCTCAACCGGATCGTCCACGAGGTGTTCCCGGCCGAGGCGGTCTTCCGCATCGACCACTACCTCGGCAAGGAGACGGTCCAGAACATCCTGGCGCTGCGGTTCGCCAACACCCTCTTCGAGCCGATCTGGAACCGGTCGTACGTCGACCACGTGCAGATCACCATGGCCGAGGACATCGGCATCGGCGGCCGCGCCGGCTACTACGACGGCATCGGCGCCGCCCGTGACGTCATCCAGAACCACCTGCTCCAGCTGCTGGCGCTGACCGCGATGGAGGAGCCCGCCTCCTTCGACGCCGACGCGGTGGCCGCGGAGAAGACCAAGGTGCTGGGCGCGGTCTCGCTGCCCAAGGACCTCGGCAAGGAGACCGTGCGCGGCCAGTACACCCATGGCTGGCAGGGTGGCGAGGAGGTCGTCGGCTACCTCGAGGAGGACGGCACCGACCCCAAGTCGAAGACCGACACCTACGCCGCGATCAAGCTGGAGATCGACAACCGCCGCTGGGCGGGCGTCCCCTTCTACCTGCGCACCGGCAAGCGGCTGGGCCGCCGCGTCACCGAGATCGCGGTCGTCTTCCAGCGCGCCCCCTACTCCCCCTTCGACCAGACCGCCACCGAGGAGCTGGGGCAGAACGCCCTGGTCATCCGGGTGCAGCCGGACGAGGGCGTGACCGTGCGCTTCGGCTCGAAGGTGCCGGGCACCTCGATGGAGGTCCGGGACGTCTCGATGGACTTCGCCTACGGCGAGTCCTTCACCGAGTCCAGCCCCGAGGCGTACGAGCGGCTCATCCTCGATGTCCTGCTCGGCGAGTCGAACCTCTTCCCGCGCCTGAAGGAGGTCGAGCTCTCCTGGGAGATCCTCGACCCGATCGAGGAGTACTGGGACAAGCACGGCAAGCCCGCGCAGTACCCGGCCGGCACCTGGGGGCCGGTCGAGGCGGACGAGATGCTCGCACGAGACGGACGGAGCTGGCGTCGGCCATGAAGATCGACCTTACGGACACCACGGCCAGCAAGATCAACAACGCGCTGGTCCAGGGCCGCCGGGCCATCGGCACCCCCGCCATCGGCATGGTGCTGACCCTGGTCATCGTCACCGACGAGGAGCACGCCTACGACGCGCTCAAGGCGGCCAACAACGCCTCCCGCGAGCACCCCTCGCGCAAGCTCGTCGTCATCAAGCGCGTCAGCCGCTCGCCGCGCGACCGCGCCCAGGCCCGCCTCGACGCCGAGGTGCGGGTGGGCGCGGACGCCGGCGCCGGCGAGACGGTGGTGCTGCGGCTGTACGGCGAGGTCATAGACCACGCCCAGTCGGTCGTGCTGCCGCTGCTGCTGCCGGACGCCCCCGTGGTGGTCTGGTGGCCGGTCGCCTCCCCGGCCGACCCGGCCAGGGACCCCCTCGGCGCGCTCGGCCAGCGCCGGGTCACCGACGCCTACACCGCCGAGGACCCCGTCGCCGAGCTGTCGGCCCGCGCCGGGCACTACGCGCCCGGCGACACCGACCTGGCCTGGACCCGGATCACGCCGTGGCGCTCCATGCTCGCGGCCGCCCTGGACCAGCAGCCCGGCATCGAGATCACCTCGGCCGAGGTCGAGGGCGAGCCCTACAACCCCAGCGGTGAGCTGCTGGCCATGTGGCTCGCCGACCGCCTCGGGGTGCCGGTGACCCGCTCGGTCTCGGGCGGCCCCGGCCTCACGGCCGTCCGGATGGAGACCAAGAACGGCGTCATCACCCTGGACCGCCCCGACGGCGCCCTGGCCACGCTCTCCATGCGCGGCCAGCCCGACCGGGCCGTGGCGCTCAAGCGCCGCGACACGGCCGAGCTCCTCGCGGAGGAGCTGCGCCGCCTCGACCCGGACGACATCTACGCGTCCTCGGTCAAGTACGGCGTGGACCGGCTGAACGCGGCGCCGGCGGAGCCGAAGGCGGACGGTCCGAAGGCGGAGGCCGAGGCCGCCGCCGAGCCCAAGCCCGCCCCGGCGAAGCAGGCCGCCTCCCCGGCTCCGGCCAAGAAGGCGGCGAAGAAGTGAGCACGCCCCAGATCGTCGTGCACCGGGACAAGGAGCTGATGGCCCAGGCCGCGGCGGCCCGGCTGATCACGAAGATCGTGGACGCCCAGGCCGCCCGCGGCTCCGCGTCCGTCGTCCTCACCGGTGGGCGCAACGGCAACGGGCTGCTCGCGGCCCTCGCCGCGGCGCCCGCCCGGGACGCGGTCGACTGGTCCCGGCTGGACCTGTGGTGGGGCGACGAGCGCTTCCTCCCGGAGGGCGACCCCGACCGCAACGCCACGCAGGCCCGCGAGGCCCTGCTGGACGCGGTGCCGCTGGACCCGAAGCGGGTGCACTTCATGCCCGCGGCGGACGGCACGCACGACGACGCGGACGCGGCGGCGGAGGCCTACGCGGCCGAGCTCGCCGCAGCGGCCCGCCCGGAGGACCATGGCCCCGTGCCGTCCTTCGACGTCCTGCTGCTGGGCGTCGGCCCGGACACCCACGTCGCCTCCCTCTTCCCGGAGCTGCCGGGCGTACGGGAGACGGAGCGCACGGTCGTCGGCGTCCACGGCGCGCCGAAGCCCCCGCCGACGCGGGTCTCCCTGACCCTCCCGGCGATCCGGGCGGCCCGCGAGGTCTGGCTGCTGGCGGCGGGCGAGGACAAGGCGGGGGCGGTGGCGCTCGCGCTGAGCGGCGCGGGCGAGGTCCAGGCCCCGGCGGCGGGCGCGTACGGCTCGCGCCGCACGCTCTGGCTCCTGGACCAGGCCGCGGCGGCCCGGCTGCCGCGCGACCTGTACCCGCCGGCGTCGCCCTGACGGCGTCTCATCTGATACGGCGATGGCCCGCTCCCCTGGAGGGGGGCGGGCCATCGCCGTTGTGGCGGGAGGGAGGCCCCGGTCCCGCCCTTTCACCGTTTCCCGGGGCTCCGCCCCGGACCCCGGTCCTCGAACGCCGGACGGGCTGACTTGCGTCAGCGCCCGCGCAGCTCCCGGTACCGCGCCACGAGGCCCGCCGTCGAGGCGTCCAGGCCCGGCACGTCCGCGCCCTCCGTCAGCGCCGGCTCCACCCGCTTGGCGAGGACCTTGCCGAGCTCGACGCCCCACTGGTCGAAGGAGTCGATGTTCCAGATCGCGCCCTGGACGAAGACCTTGTGCTCGTACAGCGCGATCAGCTGGCCGAGCACCGACGGCGTCAGCTCGCTCGCGAGGATCGTCGTCGTCGGGTGGTTGCCCTTGAACGTCTTGTGGGGGACGAGCTCCGCCGGGACGCCCTCCGCCGCGACCTCCTCGGCGGTCTTGCCGAAGGCGAGGGCCTGGCCCTGGGCGAAGAGATTGGCCATCAGCAGGTCGTGCTGGGCGACCAGACCGGGCTTGAGGTCCTCCACCGGCCGGGCGAAGCCGATCAGGTCCGCCGGGATGAGCTTCGTCCCCTGGTGGATCAACTGGTAGTACGCGTGCTGGCCGTTGGTGCCCGGGGTGCCCCAGACCACCGGGCCGGTCTGCCAGCTCACCGGCTCGCCGTCGCGGTCGACCGACTTGCCGTTGGACTCCATGTCCAGCTGCTGGAGGTAGGCCGCGAACTTCGACAGGTAGTGGCTGTAGGGCAGCACCGCGTGCGACTGCGCGCCGTGGAAGTTGCCGTACCAGACGCCCAGCAGGCCGAGCAGCAGCGGCACGTTCTCCTCCGGAGGCGCGCACCGGAAGTGCTCGTCGACCAGGTGGAAGCCGGCCAGCATCTCGCGGAAGCGGTCGCCACCGACGGCGATCATCAGGGAGAGGCCGATGGCGGAGTCGTACGAGTAGCGACCACCGACCCAGTCCCAGAACTCGAACATGTTGGCGGTGTCGATGCCGAATTCGGCGACCTTCTCGGCGTTCGTGGACAGCGCGACGAAGTGCTTGGCGACCGCGTCCTCGCCGGCGCGCAGCTCGGTGAGGAGCCAGTTCCGCGCGGAGGTGGCGTTGGTGATGGTCTCGATCGTGGTGAAGGTCTTGGAGGCCACGATGAAGAGCGTCTCGGCGGCGTCGAGGTCGTGGACCGCCTCGTGGAGGTCGGCGCCGTCCACGTTGGAGACGAAACGGACCGTCAGGTCACGGGAGGTGTAGGCGCGCAGCGCCTCGAACGCCATCGCCGGACCGAGGTCGGATCCGCCGATGCCGATGTTGACGACGTTCTTGATGCGCTTGCCGGTGTGGCCCTTCCATTCACCCGAACGGACCCGGTCGGTGAAGATCTGCATCTTCCGCAGGACCGCGTGGACGGCGGGCACGACGTTCTCGCCGTCGACCTCGATGACGGCAGACTCCGGGGCGCGCAGGGCGGTGTGGAGCACCGCGCGGTCCTCGGTGGTGTTGATCCGCTCGCCGCGGAACATCGCGTCCCGCAGCCCGGCGACGTCGGCCGCCGCCGCCAGCTCGCGCAGCAGCCGCAGAGTCTCGTCGGTGACCAGGTGCTTCGAGTAGTCGAGGTGGAGGTCGCCGACGGAGAGGGTGTACTTGCCGGCCCGGCCCGGGTCGTCGGCGAACAGCTCCCGCAGATGCACCTCCCCCAGCTCGTCACGGTGCTTGGCGAGCGCGTTCCACTCGGGAGTGCGGTCCAGCCTGGTGCGGCTCTCTGCGTTCATCTCGGACATCAGTCCACTTCTCCTCGTGATTTCCCCGCTGTCCCCAACCTAATTGATCAGCTGTCGATTCCCCGCGCAAACGACGAGCGGCCCGGCCGGACACCTTCTCAGGTGCCCGGCCGGGCCGCTCTTCTCTTCCGCGCTAGATCTCCCCACGGAGCTTGGCGAGCGCCTCGGCGAGGATCGCCTCGCCGTCGGCGTCGCTGCGCCGCTCGCGCACATAGGCGAGGTGGGTCTTGTACGGCTCCGTGCGCGGCGGGTCCGGTGGGTTGTCCCGGTCCTGGCCGGCCGGAAAGCCGCAGCGGGGGCAGTCCCAGGTGTCGGGCACCTGGGCGTCGCTGGCGAAGCTCGGCTGCGTCTCGTGCCCGTTGGAACACCAGAAGGAGATCCGCAGTCGGGGTGCTGATTCGCCCCGCTCCGCCTCTCCCATGGGCCCCGCCCCGACCCGGCTTCCTCGGATCGCGTTGCCACTTGCCACGGTCGTAACTCCCTGCGTGATGGTGCTGCACTGTGCCGAACAGCGGCTGCGCCGCGGGGTCGACAGTCCGCTCCGCTGCGGGCGCCTCAGTCTACGTAAGGCCCAACGCGCGTCCAGTGGCAGGAGTTACAGCCCGGCCGCGAGGACGCGCCCTCAATCATAGGCCGCGTCCGCGACGGTGCGTCAGCTGCCGACCTTCATCAGCACGCCGAGCGTGACGATGCACGCGAACCACAGCAGACCGATCACGATGGTGATCCGGTCGAGGTTGCGCTCGGCGACCGAGGAACCGCCGACGGAGGACTGCATGCCACCGCCGAACATGTCGGACAGGCCGCCGCCCTTCCCCTTGTGCATGAGCACCAGCATCATCATCAGCAAGCTGAAGACGATGAGGGCGATCGAGAACCCGATGACCACGGCTGGACCAACTCTCTCGGACTGACTGGATGGAAAACGCTACGGGGCCGGGCAGCGGCGTTCACGCCGGTCCCGGCCCCGACAGGGTACGACGGCGGGGGGCCGTCGTCATAGCCGCTGCTACTGGTCGGCGAAGCGGACGATCTTCACGAACTCGTCCGCGTCCAGCGAGGCCCCGCCGATCAGGGCGCCGTCGACATCGGGCTGCGCCATGATCGCCGCGATGTTGCCGGACTTCACGGAGCCGCCGTACTGGATGCGGACCTTGTCGGCCAGCTCCTGGTCGTACAGTTCCGCCAGACGGGCGCGGATGGCACCGCAGACCTCCTGGGCGTCCTCGGGCGTGGCGACCTCGCCGGTGCCGATGGCCCAGACGGGCTCGTAGGCGATCACGATCGTCGCGGCCTGCTCGGCCGGGATGTCCGCGAGGCCGCCCTCGAGCTGCGCCAGGGTGTAGGCGACGTGGTTGCCCGCCTTGCGGACGTCCAGGCCCTCGCCGATGCAGAGGATCGGGGTGATGCCGTGGCTGAAGGCGGCCTTCACCTTGGCGTTGCAGAGCTCGTCCGTCTCGCCGTGGTACTGGCGGCGCTCGGAGTGGCCCACCGCGACGAAGGAGCACTTGAGCTTGGCGAGCATGCCACCGGAGATCTCACCGGTGTACGCGCCGGAGTCGTACGCCGAGATGTCCTGGGCGCCGTACATGATCTTCAGCTTGTCGCCGTCGACCAGGGTCTGCACCGAGCGGAGGTCGGTGAAGGGCGGCAGGACGGCCACGTCTACGGCGTCGTAGTCCTTGTCCGCGAGGGTGAAGGCGAGCTTCTGGACGTGGGCGATGGCCTCGAGGTGGTTGAGGTTCATCTTCCAGTTGCCCGCCATCAGCGGGGTGCGTGCACTCACGGTGGTTCAGTCCTCCAGTGCGGCGAGGCCGGGGAGCGTCTTGCCCTCGAGGTACTCGAGGCTGGCGCCGCCACCGGTCGAAATGTGGCCGAAAGCGTTCTCGTCGAAGCCCAGGATGCGCACGGCGGCGGCGGAGTCGCCACCACCGACGACGGTGAAGCCGTCCGAGTCCAGCAGGGCCTGGGCGACGGCCTTGGTGCCGTTGGCGTAGTCGGGGTGCTCGAAGACGCCCATCGGACCGTTCCAGAAGACGGTGCCCGCGTCGGCCAGCTTGGCCGCGTAGAGCTCACGCGTCTTCGGGCCGATGTCCAGGCCCTCCTTGTCGGCGGGCATGGCGTCCGTGGCGACGACCTCGGGGTTGGCCGGGGCCTTGGTCTTCAGGTCGGGGAAGTCGGCCGAGACCAGCACGTCGACCGGCAGGACGAACTCCACGCCCCGCTTCTCGGCCTCCGCCAGGTACTTCAGGCACGTCTCCTTCTGGTCCTCCTGGAGCAGCGAGATGCCGACCTCGTGGCCCTTGGCGGCCAGGAAGGTGTACGACATGCCGCCGCCGATGAGGATGCGGTCGGCCTTCTTCAGCAGGTTGTCGATGACACCCAGCTTGTCGGAGACCTTGGCGCCGCCCAGCACGACCACGTAGGGGCGCTGGACCTCGTCGGTGAGCTTCTTCAGGACGCCGACCTCGGTGGCGATCAGGTCGCCGGCGGCGTGCGGGAGCCGCGCGGGGAGGTCGAAGACCGAGGCGTGCTTGCGGTGCACGGCACCGAAGCCGTCGCCGACGTAGAGGTCGGCGAGGGACGCGAGCGCGTCGGCGAAGGCGCCGCGCTCGGCGTCGTCCTTGCTGGTCTCGCCCGCGTTGAAACGGAGGTTCTCCAGCAGCGTGACCTCGCCGTTCGCCAGTGCGGCGACGGTGGCCTTCGCGCTGTCGCCGACCGTGTCGGTGGCGAACGAGACGTTCTTGCCCAGGATCTCGCCGAGCCGCTTCGCGGCCGGGGCGAGGGAGAACTCAGGGTCCGGGGCGCCCTTGGGACGGCCCAGGTGGGAGGCGACGATCACCTTGGCGCCCGCGGCGGCGAGCTTGGCGATCGTCGGCGCGACGGCGCGGATGCGGCCGTCGTCGGTGATGGTGCTGCCCTCGAGCGGCACGTTCAGGTCGGCGCGGACGAAGACCCGCTTCCCCTCGATGCCGCCTTCGATCAGTTCATCGATCGTCTTCATGCAGTGACTCCGTGACTTCGTTAGTCATAGGACGGGGCCCGTACGACGCGCCGTCGCGTCGTGCGAGCCCCATCCCCACACTCGGTGCCTGGTGACAGTAGTGCGGACTGCCGGTCAGGCGAAGGTCAGAGCTGGCCGCCGACGAAGACCGTCAGGTCCACCAGGCGGTTGGAGTAGCCCCACTCGTTGTCGTACCAGCCGACGACCTTGACCTGCTTGCCCTGGACCATCGTCAGGGAGGAGTCGAAGGTGCAGGACGCCGGCCAGTTGACGATGTCCGAGGAGACGATCGCGTCCTCGGTGTAGTCGAGGATGCCCTTGAGCTGACCCTCGGCGGCCTTCTGGAAGGCGGCGTTGATCTCTTCCTTGCTGGTCTCGCGGTCGAGCTCGAGGACCAGGTCGGTGACCGAGCCGGTCGGGACCGGGACGCGCATGGCGATGCCGTCCAGCTTGCCCTTGAGCTGCGGGAGGACCAGGGCGGTGGCCTTGGCGGCACCGGTCGAGGTCGGGATGATGTTCTCCGCGGCGGCGCGGGCGCGGCGCAGGTCGGAGTGCGGGAAGTCCAGGATGCGCTGGTCGTTGGTGTACGCGTGGACCGTCGTCATCATGCCCTTGACGATGCCGAAGTTCTCGTCGAGAACCTTGGCCATCGGCGCCACACAGTTGGTGGTGCAGGAGGCGTTGGAGATGACGTGGTGGTTGGCCGCGTCGTACTTGTCCTGGTTGACGCCCATCACGATGGTGATGTCCTCGTTCTTGGCCGGAGCCGAGATGAGGACCTTCTTCGCGCCGGCGGCCAGGTGCTTGGCCGCGTCCTCGCGCTTGGTGAAGATACCGGTGGACTCGATGACGATGTCGGCGCCGAGCTCGCCCCACGGGAGGGCGGCCGGGTCGCGCTCGGCCATCGTCTTGAAGGTCATGTCGCCGACAGTGATCGTGTCGTCGGTGTGGCTGACCTCCTGCTTCAGACGACCCAGGATGGAGTCGTACTTCAGCAGGTGCACCAGGGTGGCATTGTCGGTCAGGTCGTTGACACCGACGATCTCGATGTCCGCACCCTGCTCCAGGAGCGCACGGAAGTAGTTACGACCGATACGGCCAAAGCCGTTGATGCCTACGCGGATCGTCACGAACCGATCTCCTCGTTGGTGTGCCGGGCTGCCCGGCGGCTGTATTGGGATGTCCCCGACCACCACCGACCCTACCTCTAACAGGGGAGGTACGTGACATTGGCGGCGGGGGCTGTCAGGCGCGCTCAGCCGTGCTCAATCCCGCTCAGCTGCAGGTCAACCGCCGATGGCGCGCAGTGCGGCGCCGACCAGCCCGGCCCGCTCGCGCGGGTCGGACACGCGTTCAAGACCGAAGCCCAGCAGGACGGTGTCCCGGGTGGTGAGGGCCGCGGCGCCGCGGTCCCGCACCTCCGATCCGTCACTCTGCGTCACCGGCGAGTGGTACTCGCCGGCCGCGGCGGTGCGGAACTGCGGGAAGGTGTCGGGCGGCAGCTCGTCGGAGATCGGGCGGTAGGCCCCGGCGAGCGCCAGCGGGCTGCCACCGGCGCCGAGGGCGGCCGTGGTGCCCGTGAGCTCACCGGCGCCGGTGAAGCGCGTGGCCTGGGCGAACGAGGTGCGGGCGCCGGCGCCCAGGTAGTACTGGGCGAAGTCGTCGGTGTCGGCGTCGCCGACCCGGGAGTCGCCGCCCGCCCGGGTGCCGGCGGCGATCAGTTTGCCGCCCTCGTTGACGAAGTCCCGCACGGCGAGCAGGGTCGCGCCGTCGGGGCGGGCGTCCCCGGAGGCCCACAGGACCGTGTCGTAGTGGCCGAGCACGCCCAGCGCGGGCGGCGCGCCCTGGGTGGCGACGTCCCAGACGGTGGCCTTGCGGCCGTTGTCGGTGAGGGCCTTGACATGGGCCGGGGCGTGCCGGGAGGCGCCGCCGGGGCCCTCGTCGGCGACGACCAGGGTGTCCGCGCGCGGGGTGTCGGCCACGGTGAAGGTGAACGGGGCGCTGGCGGTCCCGTGTCCTCCGCGCGTCACGCCGCTGAACCGGACGCGGACGGTGGAGCCGGGGTGGGCGCCCTGGAGCGTGGCGCGGTACTGGTCGAAGCGGAGGTTGTCCTCGCCGCCGTAGCGGTCGCCGCCGTCCCAGGCCTTGACGGGCACGGTGGTCTCGGGCTCGCCGTCGACGCTGTAGTGGGCGCGGAGCCCGGTGAGGCTCTTGCGCGCGGTGACGGCGACGGTCTGCTCGCCGTCACGGGCGTGGGAGACGGCGAAGGGGTGCGGGGTGAGGTCGGGGGCGTCGAGGCCGACCGAGGAGGACGGGCGGTCGGCGTGGCGCGCGGACTCGGCGACGGAGAGGGCGAAGGGGATGTTCTTGGCGAACTCCCCCTGGATCAGCTTCTCGTCGTCGGGGAAGTTGAAGGAGGAGCGGCAGTCGGCCGGATCCCAGCGGTCGTTCGGGTCGGCCTGTGAGGCGGTCTCGCAGGTCGACATCTCCGGGGTGAACATCATGGTGCCGTTGACGTTGGCCGCGTGGCCGTCCGCCTCGCCGTTGGTGGTGTAGAGCTCCGAGGAGAGCTGGGGCCGGTAGCCGGGTATCGCGGACTTCTCCGGGGTGCCGGCGAGCGCCTTGTAGAGGACGTCGTCGGGGGTGGGGGTGGCCACCTGCCAACCGACGCCGTAGAGCAGGAGTTCGGCGGCGGAGTGGTAGTTGACGGCGTAGCCGAAGCGGTGCTCCTTCTCGAAGGAGTCCAGCGCCCTGGTCTCCGGCTCGGAGGCCGCGGCGGGCCCGCGGTAGGTCTGGGAGGCCGGGCGCGGGGAGGAACCCTCGTTGTCGTAGCCCCACTTGTAGGGGAAGTTGCGGTTGAGGTCGACGCCGTCGGCCGTGGTGATCTTTCCGTCGCCGTCGTTGTCGCGGAGGTTCTTCCGCCACAGGCGGGTGGCGGGGCTCTGGAAGGTGTAGTCGTAGCCGTCGGGGTTGGCGGAGAGGACGAACCACAGTTCGGTGGAGTCGACGATCCTGGTGATCCGGTCGTCCTTGCCGTAGCGGTCGAGGTAGTGGTGCATCAGTCGCCGGGTCATCTCCGGGGTGATCCACTCGCGGGCGTGCTGGTTGGAGAGGTAGAGCACGGCGGGCCGGTCGCCGTCGTGGCGTGCGGCGGCGTCCTTGGCGACCTTGAGGGCGAGGATGTCCTGGCCGCGTACTGTCCTGCCGATGCTGACGACCTTGGTGAGGCCGGGGTGGGTGCGGGCGGTGTCGGTGATCTCCTGCTGGAGGCCGTTCTTCCCGCTGTACGGACGGAAGACCCCGTCGCCCTTGGGCGCCAGGCCCTGATGGTCGCGCACGCGCTTCTCGGTGATGTCGACGCCCTGGCGGCGCAGCTCCTCGGCCTGCGTGGCGGTGAGGACGACCTCGACGGGCGCCTTCTCGCCGCCGGTGACGCGCCGGCCCAGCTCATGGCCGTCGACACCGGCCCGGAGCAGCAGCGGGACCTGGGCGCCGGTGACCCGGGCGGTCCATACGGTGAGCGGGTCGCCGGTGCCGGCGGCCGGTCGTGCGTGTGCGGAGGGTGCCGCCGCCGCGAGGCCGCCAAGCAACAGCGAAACCACCGCGATGATCGATCGCGTCTTGCGTCTCATGAGCCCCCCTTGCCGTTGTCTGCCACGTCAGTGCGGACGCCAGGCTTCTAGGGGTTTCATGGCCATGTCAACGGCGCCTTTTGCGCCCGGGTGCCGTCCGTCCGTGCCGTTTCCGGGCCCGTATACGCCGGAGGGGCCGCTCACGCGGCCCCTCCGGCGATCGGGTCGGCTCAGCCGACCATGCCCTCGGCCATCTCCTCCGACAGGTCCGACAGATCGGAGAGGTTCGACTCGGTGCCGGGGATGCCCAGGTCCTGGGCGCGCTTGTCGGCCATGGCCAGCAGCCGGCGGATCCGGCCGGCGACGGCGTCCTTGGTCAGCGGCGGGTCGGCGAGAGCGCCGAGCTCCTCCAGGGAGGCCTGCTTGTGCTCCATCCGCAGCCGGCCGGCGGCCGCGAGGTGCTCGGGGACCTCCTCGCCGAGGATCTCCAGCGCCCGCTGCACCCGGGCGCCCGCGGCGACGGCGGCCCGCGCCGATCGCCGCAGATTGGCGTCGTCGAAGTTGGCCAGCCGGTTGGCGGTGGCCCGCACCTCGCGGCGCATCCGCCGCTCCTCCCAGGCCAGCACGGACTCATGGGCGCCCAGCCGGGTCAGCAGCGCGCCGATCGCGTCGCCGTCGCGGACGACGACCCGGTCCACGCCGCGCACCTCACGGGCCTTGGCCGCGATCTGGAGCCGGCGGGCCGCGCCGACCAGTGCCAGCGCCGCCTCCGGGCCGGGGCAGGTCACCTCCAGGGAGGAGGACCGGCCGGGCTCGGTGAGGGAGCCATGGGCCAGGAAG
Source organism: Streptomyces sp. UNOB3_S3 (assembly GCF_020740895.1). GTDB lineage: Bacteria > Actinomycetota > Actinomycetes > Streptomycetales > Streptomycetaceae > Streptomyces. The sequence continues at coordinate 36,489 of NZ_JAILXP010000012.1, forward strand.
GCACCGCGCCAGGCGGCCTCGGCGTCACAGGTGGCCCCGGAGACGACCTGCGGGGGCAGCCCGCGGATCGGCCGACCGCGGCCGTCGACCAGGCCGGTCTGGCGCGCCAGCTGGTCACCGCCCGCCACCACCCGCACCACGTACCGGCTGCCCCTGCGGAGCCCGCCCGGGGCCATCACCACCAGGTCGGAGGCGTGCCCGAAGATCTCCAGGATGTCCTTGCGCAGCCGCCTGGCCGCGATCCCGGTGTCCAGCTCCGCCTCGATCACGATGCGCCCGCTGACGAGGTGCAGCCCGCCGGCGAAGCGCAGGATCGCCGAGACCTCCGCTTTCCGGCAGCAGGTCCGGGTGACGGGGAGCCGGGAGATTTCGTCCTTCACCGCTGCCGTCATCGCCATGGGCCGATCCTTCCATGCATCCGAAAAATACGGTCGTACGCGGCGGCCAACAGCTCCGGGTCATGTGTCGGGGAGCCGTCGGGCGAGGCGACCGGCGCCAGCTCGACCGTGGCCCCGAGCCGCTTGGCGGCGTCCTCGAGGCTGTCCCGGTCGGGCACGGCGGCCTCGTCGGCCAGAACCACGTCCAGGGCGAGTTTAGGGGCGTGTCGGGCCAAAACCTCCAAATGACGCTGCGGGGAGAAGCCATCGGTTTCCCCGGGCTGCGGGGCGAGGTTCAGTGAGAGCACCCGGCGGGCCTTGGTCTCCTGGAGCGCCTCCAGCAGCTCGGGCACCAGCAGGTGCGGGATGACGGAGGAGAACCAGGAGCCCGGGCCGAGCACCACCCAGTCCGCGTCCAGCACGGCCGCAACGGCCTCGGGGACCGCCGGCGGGCCCTCCGGGACGACGTGCACGGACTGCACCTCGCCCGGGGTGAGCGCCACGGTGGCCTGGCCGCACACGGTGGTGACCGCGTCGGGGGCGGCCGGGTCATGGCCCTTGACCAGCGCCTGGAGCTCCAGCGGGACCGCCGACATCGGCAGCACCCGGCCGTGCGCGCCCAGCAGCTTGCCGACCAGGTCCAGCGCCTGGACGTGGTCGCCCAGCTGCTCCCAGAGGGCGACGATCAGCAGATTGCCCACGGCGTGGCCGTGGAGCTCGCCCCGGCTCTCGAAGCGGTGCTTGACCACCCGGGCCCAGGTCTGCCCCCAGTCGTCGTCGCCACACAGCGCCGCGAGGGCCTTGCGGAGATCGCCGGGGGGCAGCACGCCCAGCTCGTCGCGGAGCCGGCCGCTGGAGCCGCCGTCGTCGGCGACGGTGACGACGGCGGTGAGGTCGCCGGTGATCCGGCGGAGCGCGGCGAGGGAGGCCGACAGGCCGTGGCCGCCGCCGAGCGCGACGACCTTGGGCTGGGTGCCCCGGTGCGCACGGCGCTCGGCCCGGCCGCTCGCGCGGCCGGGCACCAGCTTGCGGACGCGGCGCATCCGGAAGGTCCGGCCGGTCACTCGCGCCCCATGTCGCGGTGGACGACGACGGTCTCGACGCCTTCCGAGACGAGACGGTGGGCGAGCTTCTCGGACATGGCGACGGAGCGGTGCTTGCCGCCGGTGCAGCCGACCGCGATCGTCACATAGCGCTTGCCCTCGCGGCGGTAGCCGGCGGCGATGAGCTGGAGGAGCTCGGTGTAGCGGTCGAGGAACTCCTTGGCGCCCGGCTGGTTGAAGACATAGCCGGACACCTCCTCGTTGAGGCCGGTGAAGGGGCGCAGCTCGGGCACCCAGTGGGGGTTGGGCAGGAAGCGGCAGTCGACGACGAGGTCGGCGTCGACGGGCAGGCCGTACTTGAAGCCGAAGGACATGACGGTGGCCCGCAGCTCCGGCTCCTCCTCGCCGGCGAACTGGGCGTCCAGCTTGGCGCGCAGCTCGTGGACGTTGAGGCTGGAGGTGTCGATGACGAGGTCGGCGTCGCCGCGCAGCTCGCGCAGCAGGTCGCGCTCGGCGGCGATGCCGTCGACGATGCGGCCCGAGCCCTGGAGGGGGTGGGGGCGGCGCACGGACTCGAAGCGGCGCACCAGGGCGTCGTCGGACGCCTCCAGGAAGATCACCCGGCGCTTGACCTTCTTGGCCTCCAGGTCGGCGAGCGACTCGCGGAGGTTGTCGAAGAACCGCCGGCCGCGGACGTCCACGACGACGGCGATCCGGGCCACATTGCCCTGGGAGCGGGCGCCGAGGTCCACCATGGTGGGGATCAGGGCGGGCGGCAGGTTGTCCACGACGAACCAGCCGAGGTCCTCCAGACACTTCGCGGCGGTGCTGCGGCCCGCTCCCGACATGCCGGAAATGATCACCAGCTCGGGGATGCCCGCCGTCTCGCCGGTAGCGTCCACCGTCGTGCCCGTACTCACCTGTGCTCCGTCCCGGTCGGTCACGTTCATGCTGTCTTCCCCCGTTCTGCCGACGGCGCCACCGGCGTCGTCTTCCCTTCCATACTGAGGCCTTCCCGGGCGTGCGGCCCGGACGACGGACCGCGCCGGTCCGGGCGCGGTCTGCCGGAGCCGTCCTGTGCGGCCAGGTCCATCATTCCTCCGCGTCGTCCATGATCTCGCCAGTGGCCGTGTTGACGGCCGGGGCGGGCGGGGCCGCCGCGGCCAGCGCCGCGGCGACGGTCTCGGCCGTCTTGCGGCCGATGCCGGGCGTCGCGCAGATCTCCTCGACCGTCGCGGCGCGCAGCCGCTTGACCGAGCCGAAGTGCTTGAGCAGCGCCTGTTTGCGGGTCTCGCCCAGGCCGGGCACCGCGTCGAGCGGTCCGGCCTTCATGCTCTTGGAGCGCTTGCCGCGCTGGTAGGAGATCGCGAAGCGGTGGGCCTCGTCGCGGACGCGCTGGAGGAGGTAGAGGCCCTCGCTGGTGCGCGGCAGGACGACCGGGTCGTCCTCGCCGGGCAGCCAGACCTCCTCCAGCCGCTTGGCGAGGCCGCACACGGCCACGTCGGTGATCCCGAGCTCGTCCAGGGCCCGCTGGGCGGCGGCCACCTGAGGCTGCCCGCCGTCGACCACGACCAGCTGGGGCGGGTAGGCGAAGCGCTTGGGCCGGTCGCCGTTCTCGGCGGGGACCTCGCCGCCGGGCTCGTCGCCCGGGGCCTCCTCGGCCCACTCCCCCGTCTTCAGGCTCTCCCGCAGATAGCGGCGGAAGCGGCGGCCCACGACCTCGTGCATCGACCGGACGTCGTCCTGGCCCTCGAAGCCCTTGATCTGGAAGCGGCGGTACTCGCTCTTGCGGGCCAGGCCGTCCTCGAAGACGACCATGGACGCCACGACGTCCTGACCCTGGAGGTGGGAGATGTCGAAGCACTCGACGCGCAACGGCGCCGAGTCCAGGCCGAGGGCCTCGGCGATCTCCTCCAGGGCCCGGGAGCGGGTGGTGAGGTCGGAGGCGCGCTTGGTCTTGTGCAGCGCGAGCGCCTGCTGGGCGTTGCGCTGGACGGTGGCCATCAGGTCCTTCTTGTCGCCGCGCTGCGGGACGCGCAGGTCCACACGGGAGCCCCGGCGGCCGGTCAGCCACTCGGCGACGGGCAGGGCCGGCTCCGGCAGGGCGGGAACGAGCACCTCCTTGGGGACGGCGTCGCCGCTCTCCTCGCCGTAGAGCTGCTGGAGGGCGTGCTCGACGAGGCCCGCCGTGTCGACCGCCTCGACCTTGTCGGTGACCCAGCCGCGCTGGCCGCGCACCCGGCCGCCGCGCACATGGAAGATCTGCACGGCCGCTTCGAGCTCGTCCTCGGCGACCGCGATCAGGTCGGCGTCGGTGGCGTCGGCCAGGACGACGGCGTTCTTCTCCATGGCGCGGCGGAGCGCCTCTATGTCGTCCCGCAGCCGGGCCGCCTTCTCGTACTCCATCTCCTCGGCGGCATCATGCATCCGCTGTTCCAAACGGCGGATGTACGCACCGGTACGTCCGGCCATGAAGTCGCAGAACTCCTCGGCCAGTTCGCGGTGCTCCTCGGGGGTGACGCGGCCGACGCAGGGGGCGGAGCACTTGCCGATGTAGCCGAGGAGGCAGGGGCGGCCGATCTGGTGGGAGCGCTTGAACACCCCGGCGGAGCAGGTGCGCACGGGGAAGACCCGCAGCATCAGGTCGACGGTCTCCCGGATGGCCCAGGCGTGGGCGTACGGGCCGAAGTAGCGCACGCCCTTCTTCTTGGGGCCGCGCATGACCTGGACGCGGGGGAACTCCTCGTTGAGGGTGACCGCGAGGGAGGGGTAGCTCTTGTCGTCCCGGTACTTCACATTGAAGCGGGGGTCGTACTCCTTGATCCAGGAGTACTCCAGCTGGAGCGCCTCGACCTCGGTGGAGACCACGGTCCACTCCACGGAGGCCGCCGTGGTGACCATGGTCCGGGTGCGCGGATGCAGGCCGGCGAGGTCCTGGAAGTACGACGAGAGCCGCTGGCGCAGGCTCTTCGCCTTCCCGACGTAGATCACCCGGCCGTGCTCGTCGCGGAACTTGTACACCCCCGGCGAGTCGGGGATCTGTCCCGGCTTGGGTCGGTAGCTGCTGGGGTCGGCCATGTCACACACCCTACTTGCGGGCACTGACAACTCCACCGTCCGGCCGCCGGGGCCGGAGTCGTGCCCGCGGCCGGGCCGGGGACGGGCCGGGGAGG
>NZ_JAILXP010000120.1 GCF_020740895.1 Streptomyces sp. UNOB3_S3
CCCCGCCGCCTCCCGCCCCGCGTTCAGCCCGTGCAGCAGCGCCGCGCACCACGCCCCGTACGCGCTCGCGTGGAGGATCCGCCAGCGGTGTGCCGCGCGCCCTCGCCCGGCGAAGGCGCTGCGCAGGGCGCCGGTCGCGGCCGCGAGCACGAGCAGATAGCCCGCGAGCGAGCCGAGCCCGATCAGCCCGGCGCGTCCGCCGACACCGGAGGCGAAGGGGATCAGGGCGGCGGTCGCGGAGGCGTGCGCCTCGGCGACCTTGACGCCCACGTGCACGAGGAGGAAGCCGAGCGCACCGACGGCGAGGGCCCGGTGCACGGCCTGGGCGAGCAGCCTGCCGCGCGGGCCGAGGGCCAGGCGGTCGGCGGCGACGAGTCCCCAGACGACGGTCGCGGTGAGCGAGACCAGGGCGAGGACGCCCCCGGCCTCGTCGAGGAAGCGGTGGAGTTCCATGCCCCGGCAGGCTAGGCAGCGGACCGGTCCGCGCGGCCCGCTTCGCGCAACCCCGGTGCGCGACCGGTCGCCGCTGCTAACGTCTGTTCGTTCGGCGGAAGTTCGATCCGTTTGCGGCCGCATTCCCAACAAACCACCCGCGCAGTGGATTTGATTGCGCGCCCGTGGTCTTCCTTTGGTCACTTCTTGGTGAACACATGTCCCCTGAGTGAACGGTTTATCGGTCAGAGTGTGGCCGACCATTCGCATCACAGGGGGTTTTTCCTTGACTTCACGTCGAAGCCGTTCCGGCAGCCGCTCCAGAACGCGCGCCGCCCTGTCCCTGGCGGCGGCCCTGCCGCTGGTCGCCGGAGCGCTCGCGCTCGGTGTGCCCGCGGCCCACGCCGACTCCGGCCCGCACGACCGTCAGTCGCTGGCGGGCACCAAGCCGCTGTGGGCGACGCCCGGGGCCGACCGGGGTGCCGTCCCGGAGCAGAAGGCGGTCACCGCCCGGGTCTACCTCGCCGGCCGTGACGCCAAGGGCCTGGCCGCGTACGCGCGCGCCGTCTCGGACCCGAAGTCCGCCTCGTACGGCAAGTACTTGACGGCCCAGCAGGCGAAGGAACGTTTCGGCGCGACCAAGGGCCAGATAGCCGCGGTCACCGGCTGGCTGAAGTCCTCCGGCCTGACGGTGACCGGCGCCAACGACCACTACGTCACCGTGACCGGTGACGCGGCCGCCGCCCGGAAGGCGTTCGGCACCGAGCTCCACAACTACGTCAAGGACGGGAAGACCTACCACGCCCCGGCGCGGAACGCCTCCGTCCCGGCCGGCCTCGACGGCGCCGTCCTGACCGTGGTGGGCCTGAACAACGCCCCGCGCCTGACCCACCACCGCGACACCCTGCCCGGCCCGAGCGCCGGCTTCCGCAACGCCGGCCCGTTCTCCACGTACTACGGCTCGAACGTGAACACCGGCCTCCCCTCCGCGTACGGCGAGCACGCCCCGTACGCGATCAAGGGCTACACGGGCAAGCAGCTGCGCGCCGTCTACGGGGCGAAGAACTTCACCGGCAAGGGCGTGACGGTCGCCATCACCGACGCCTACGCCTCCCCGACGATCGCCGCCGACATCCAGCAGTACGCCAAGCGCAACGGCGACAAGGCCTACCGCAAGGGCCAGTACTCTCAGGTGCTGCCCGCCGCCTGGACGCACGCCGACCCCAAGGAGTGCGACGCGGCCGGCTGGTACGGCGAGGAGACCCTCGACGTCGAGGCCGTGCACGCCGTCGCCCCGGACGCGGACATCGTCTACGTCGCAGGCTCCTCCTGCCAGGACGACGACCTGATCGACTCCCTGCACAAGATCGTCGACAACCGGCTGGCCGACATCGTCTCCAACTCCTGGGGCGACGTCGAGGCCAATGAGTCCCCGGACGTGGCGGCCGCGTACGACCAGGTCTTCCAGAAGGGCGCCGTCGAGGGCATCGGCTTCTACTTCTCCTCCGGCGACGACGGCGACAACGTCGCCAAGCACGGCGTGAAGCAGGTCGACACGCCCGCCAACTCCCCGTGGGTCACCTCCGTGGGCGGCACCTCCCTGGCCGTCGGCAAGGGCGACAAGTACCTGTGGGAGACCGGCTGGGGCACCCACAAGGCCGCCCTGTCCAAGGACGGGCTGACCTGGGAGGGCATGCCCGGCGCCTTCACCGGCGGCGCCGGCGGCGGCACCAGCAAGGTCTTCGAGCAGCCCTTCTACCAGCGCGGCGTCGTCCCCGACACGCTGGCGAAGGCGAACGGCACCGCCAAGCCGATGCGCGTCGGGCCCGACATCGCGGCCGTCGCCGACTCCACCACCGGCTTCCTCGTCGGCCAGACCCAGACCTTCCCCGACGGCTCGGTGAAGTACGACGAGTACCGCATCGGCGGCACCTCCCTGGCCGCGCCCGTGATCGCGGGCGTCCAGGCGCTGGCCCAGCAGGCCCGGCACGGCGTCCCGATCGGCTTCGCCAACCCGGGCATCTACGACCGCTACGGCACCGCCGCCTACCACGACGTCACCGACCACCCGCTCGGCCAGGGCCGGACCATCGGCGACGTCCGCGTCGACTACGCCAACGGCGTCGACGCCAAGGGCGGCCTGCTCACCTCGCTGCGCACCCTGGGCAGCGACAGCTCGCTCTCCGCGACCGTCGGCTACGACAACGTCACCGGCGTCGGCACCCCCGCCGACGGCTACGTCACCTCGTACGTGCCCCGTCAGCACCGCTGACCCCCGCCGGGACACCGCTGACCCCCTGCCGGAACCCGGGGCCCGCCCGTACCACGCGTCGGTGCGGGCCCCGGGCCCGCTGGGGTAACCTGACCCCATGCGTGCCGTACGCCTTCTGCTTAGCGAGCCGCGCTGATCAAGCACCGGCAGGTGATCGCCGACCCCTCGGCGGTCCGGACCGGCATCGGCGCGGCATCCCCTCCTGTGCGAGGGGTTTTTTCATTTGCGGCCCCGGGCCCTGTGGCTCCGGACCGTGAGCGGACAGGCGACAGACGACGATCGATGGAGCTTTGAGGACGATGAGCGAGACCCCCACCGCCGCAGAGGTGGCCGCCCCGCACCGCTACACGGCCGCGCTGGCCGCCGACATCGAGGCGCGCTGGCAGGACTTCTGGGACGCGAACGGCACGTACGCCGCGCCCAACCCCAGCGGTGAGCTGGCCGGCGACGAGGCCGTCGTCGCCCGCCCCAAGAAGTTCATCATGGACATGTTCCCGTACCCCTCGGGCGCGGGCCTCCACGTCGGCCACCCCCTGGGCTACATCGCCACGGACGTCTACGCGCGCTACCACCGCATGACGGGCCACAACGTCCTCCACACCCTCGGCTTCGACGCCTTCGGCCTGCCCGCCGAGCAGTACGCCGTGCAGACCGGCACCCACCCCCGGGTGTCCACCGAGGCCAACATCGAGAACATGAAGGCCCAGCTGCGCCGGCTGGGCCTGGGCCACGACAAGCGCCGCTCGTTCGCGACGATCGAGCCGGAGTACTACAAGTGGACCCAGTGGATCTTCCTCCAGATCTTCAACTCCTGGTACGACACGGAGGCCAGGAAGGCCCGCCCGATCGCCGAGCTCGTCGCCGAGTTCGACAGCGGCCGGCGTGAGGTCCCCGGCGGCCGCGCCTGGAGCGAGCTGAGCCCCGTCGAGCGCGACGAGGTGCTGGGCGGCTACCGCCTGGCCTACGCCTCCGACGCGCCGGTGAACTGGTGCCCCGGCCTGGGCACCGTGCTGGCCAACGAGGAGGTCACCGCCGACGGCCGCTCCGAGCGCGGCAACTACCCCGTCTTCAAGTCCAAGCTGCGCCAGTGGAACATGCGGATCACCGCCTACGCGGACCGCCTGATCGACGACCTGGACGCCCTGGACTGGCCCGAGGCCATCAAGCTCCAGCAGCGCAACTGGATCGGCCGCAGCGAGGGCGCGCGCGTCGGCTTCCGGGTCGCCGGCGCCGAGGACCGGCAGATCACCGTCTTCACCACCCGCCCCGACACCCTCTTCGGCGCCACCTACATGGTGCTGGCCCCCGAGCACGACCTGATCGACACGATCGTGCCCGCCGAGTGGCCCGAGGGCACCAAGGACATCTGGACCGGTGGCGCGAGCACCCCGGCCGAGGCCGTCGCCGCCTACCGCAAGCAGGCGCAGTCCAAGACCGACGTCGAGCGGCAGACCGAGGGCAAGGACAAGACCGGCGTCTTCACCGGCGCGTACGCCCTCAACCCGCTGACCGGCGAGCGCGTCCCCGTCTTCGTCGCCGACTACGTCCTGATGGGCTACGGCACCGGCGCGATCATGGCCGTGCCCGGCCAGGACGAGCGCGACTGGGAGTTCGCCACCGTCTTCGAGCTGCCCATCATCCGCACCGTCCAGCCGCCCGAGGGCTGGGAGGGCGAGGCCTACACCGGCCAGGGCCCGGCGATCAACTCGGCCAACGCCGAGCTGAACCTCGACGGCATGCAGGTCGACGAGGCCAAGCGCGCCGCGATCGCCCACCTGGAGGCGCGCGGCATCGGCGAGGGCACCATCAACTTCCGCCTGCGCGACTGGCTCTTCAGCCGCCAGCGCTACTGGGGCGAGCCCTTCCCGATCGTCTACGACGAGAACGGCGTCGCCCACGCGCTGCCCGAGTCGATGCTCCCGCTGGAGCTGCCCGAGGTCGACGACTACACCCCGCGCACCTTCGACCCGGACGACGCCGACACCTCCCCGGAGACCCCCCTCTCCCGCAACGAGGAGTGGGTCGATGTCGAGCTGGACCTGGGCGACGGGCCGAAGCGGTACCGCCGCGAGACCAACACCATGCCCAACTGGGCCGGTTCCTGCTGGTACGAGCTGCGCTACCTGGACCCGCGCAACGACGAGCAGCTGGTCTCCGCCGACGCCGAGCGGTACTGGATGGGCCCGCGCGAGGGCCAGCCGCACGGCGGCGTCGACCTGTACGTCGGCGGTGCCGAGCACGCCGTGCTGCACCTGCTGTACGCCCGCTTCTGGTCGAAGGTCCTCTTCGACCTGGGCCACATCTCCTCGGCCGAGCCGTTCCACAAGCTCTACAACCAGGGCATGATCCAGGCGTACGTCTACCGTGACGCGCGCGGCATCGCGGTGCCCGCCGCCGAGGTGGAGGAGAGCGGCGGCGCGTTCTACTACGAGGGCGGCAAGGTCAGCCGGCTGCTCGGCAAGATGGGCAAGTCCCTGAAGAATGCCGTCACCCCGGACGAGATCTGCGTCGAGTACGGCGCCGACACCCTGCGCCTGTACGAGATGGCGATGGGCCCGCTGGACGTCTCCCGCCCGTGGGACACGCGCGCGGTCGTCGGCCAGTACCGGCTGCTCCAGCGCCTGTGGCGCAACGTCGTCGACGAGAACACCGGCGAGGTCACGGTCGTCGACACCGAGGCCGACGAGGCGACGCTGCGCGCCCTGCACAAGGCGTTCGACGGCGTCGGCCAGGACATGGCGAACCTGCGCTTCAACACCGCCATCGCCAAGGTGACCGAGCTGAACAACCACGTCACCAAGCTGAACGAGGTGCCGCGCACGGTCGCCGAGGGCCTGGTGCTGCTGATCGCTCCGCTGGCCCCGCACATCGCCGAGGAGCTGTGGCGCAAGCTCGGCCACGAGGGCTCGGTCGTCCACGCGGACTTCCCCGCCGCCGACCCGGCCTACCTGGTCGACGAGACCGTGACCTGCGTCGTCCAGATCAAGGGCAAGGTCAAGGCCCGCCTGGAGGTCGCCCCGTCGATCTCCGACGAGGAGCTGGAGAAGGTCGCGCTGGCCGACCCGGCGGTCGTCGCCGCGCTGGGCGGCGCGGGCATCCGCAAGGTCATCGTGCGGGCGCCGAAGCTGGTGAACATCGTCCCGGCGTGACGCGCCGCGTGACGCGCTAGGAGTTCGTCGCTGGGGGTTTGTCCCTACGGGCAGGTTGGGGGTTCCGAAGGAACCCGCGGCCTGCCCGTTGCGTTTACGGTGGAGAGGAGGCGGGGGCGCCCCGCCGACGGGCTCTTCGGGGCTCGCCGAGTGTCCCGCTTGTGTCCCGCTTGCTGAGGAGCGCGAATGGTAGCCGCGGCCGTGATCATCGCCCTGATCTGTGCGCTCGTCGTGACGCTGGCGGTGATCGCCACGGTCAAGGCGGTCCGGACCGTCAAGAACGGCGTCGACCAGGCCGTCACCCAGGCCCGCCGCACGGTCGAGGACACCCGGCTCAAGGCACGCCAGTTCACCCAGGCCGGCCCGGCGGGCGAGGTCGCCGAACTGCGCCTGTTGCTGCGCACGTCGATGCGCGCCACCCAGGAAGTGCTGCGGGAGGGCCTGAAGGACGACCCCTCCCTGACCGAGTCCCTGGCCCTCTTCGACCGCCTCAGCGCGCACGGCCGCGAGCTCGACGACGACCTGCGCAAGCTGGAGTCCGAGCCCGACCGGGAGCGTCTCGCCGCCTGCCTGCCCGACCTGCGGGAACGCACCAAGCAGGTCACGCACTCCGCCGACTCGCTGCGCTTCGCCGCCCAGGACCGGGCCCGGCAGTTCGCCGACGACGAGCTGTCGCTGCTGAGCGAGCAGATCCGCATGGAGACGGGCGCGCTCCGCCACTGGGAGGCCGACGCGGGTCCGGGCACGAATGCGGGCGCGGAGCCCAAGGCGAAGCCGGCGGCGGGGTCCGCTGGTACGGCCGGGTCCACCGGGTCCGCCGGTGCCGCTGGATCCGCTGCCGGGCCGGAGCGGCCCGCGATCAGCGGGAGGGATGGCTCCCGGCAATGGGGGTACACATGGGAGAAGGTCAAGCATCCGGAAAGCCCCGCCTGAGCGAAGCGCCCCTGACCAGCGGAAACGATCAGGCGGCCCGGGCCCCGCACTGCCGTGGCGGCGGCCCGGCGGGTAACCTCCGGGGCATGTCCCGCCATGTCGCGATCATCACTGATTCCACGGCCTATCTGCCCGCTCAGGCGATGGAGCGGCACGGCATCGTCGCCGTACCGCTGACGGTGGTCCTGGGCGACGAGGCGCTGGAGGAAGGCACCGAGATCTCGGCCCGGTCGGTCGCCCAGGCCCTCCAGAAACGCCGGCCGGTGACCACCTCGCGCCCCGCCCCCGAGGACTTCGCGGCCGCCTACCGCGCCGCCGCCGAGGCCGGCGCCGACGGCATCGTCTCCCTCCACCTCTCCTCCGAGTTCTCGGGCACCTACGACGCGGCGGTGCTCGCGGCGAAGGAGGCGCCGGTGCCGGTACGGGTCGTGGACACCGGCATGGTCGCGATGGCCCTCGGCTTCTGCGCCCTCGCCGCCGCCGGGACCGCCGAGGCGGGCGGCACGCTCGACGAGGCGGTGGCCGCCGCGGAGAAGCGCGCGCAGGGCACGGCCGCCTACTTCTACGTCGACACCCTCGACTATCTGCGCCGCGGCGGGCGCATCGGCGCAGCCCAGGCGCTGCTGGGCTCGGCGCTCGCCGTCAAACCACTGCTCCAGCTGGACGGCGGCCGCATCGAGCTGAGAGAGAAGGTCCGTACGGCCTCGAAGGCGATCGCCAGGCTGGAGGAGATCGTCGTCGAGCGCGCGGGTGCCGCGCCCGTCGACGTCGCGGTGCACCACCTGGCGGCCCCGGAGCGGGCCGCGCTGCTCTCGGAGCGGCTGCGGGAGCGGGTGCCGGGGCTGGTGGAACTCCATGTGAGCGAGGTCGGCGCGGTCATCGGGGCGCACACGGGGCCGGGGCTGCTGGGCGTGGTGGTCTCGGCGAGGTGAGGAGGGGATGGTGCTCCTCCTGTGAGTGACGGGATTTTCCACAACCGACCGGTGTTCCACAGGAATTGAGGACTCCGGACAGGATCGGGTGACGTCACCTAGCGTGACGGCATGACTTCCTTCGCGGCCTCTCCGACACGTACCGTGACCGCCCTTGACCTGGGCCTCGGCTCGCTGCGCGACCGCGCGGCGACTGATGCCGACTCCGACGCTGTGCGCACGCGAAGGGGGCGGAGCTGGCGCGAGGCACTGGGGGACCGGCTGCCCCTGTGGGTACGGCTGCGGTGCGGCATCGCGCCGAGGACGCTCGCGGCGCTGACGGCCGTGCTGGTCGCGGCGGTCGCCTTGGGCGCGTACCACTTCTGGTCGGGGCGCCCACGGACGGTCCGGGTGCCGGCGCGTGAGGGGCCGGTCGCGGCGTCGCCACCGGCGGCCGTCCCGGCGATGCCCGGCCCGGGGCCGTCGGCGCGGAGCGTGGTGGTGGACGTGGCGGGCAAGGTGCGGCGTCCCGGGGTCCAGCGCCTGCCACCGGGCTCCCGGGTCGAGGACGCGCTGGAGGCCGCCGGGGGAGCGCGCCCGGAAGCGGACACGACGGGGCTCAACCGGGCGCGCGTACTGATGGACGGCGAACTGATCACGGTGGGCACCCCGGCCCCGGCCCCGGCCCTCGGAGGCCCGGCGTCGGCTTCGGGCGGCGGTACGAGCCCTCCGGGCGGCGGCGCGGGGGCCGGGCCGGTCAGCCTCAACTCCGCGACGCTCCAGCAGCTCGACTCCCTCCCCGGCGTGGGCCCGGTCCTCGCCCAGCACATCCTCGACTACCGCACCCAGCACGGGGGCTTCCGCTCGGTCACCGACCTCCGCCACGTCAACGGCATCGGGGCCCGCCGCTTCACGGACCTCAAACCACTGGTCCAGCCATGACACGGGCCGCTGTCACCGACGCGGGCCGGGACGCCGCTTCGGTCGATCTACGACTGGTCGGCCCCGCACTCGCCGCGTGGGCCGCCGCGGCGGCCGCCCTGACGATGGAGGGCCGGACGGTGGCCATCGCTTGTGGGGCGGCGGTGCTCACGTCCTGCGTGCTGCTGGTGGTGACCGCTGTCCGTCGCGGCGCCGGAGGCGGAGGACGTACGGGCACGCCGGGCCGTGCGGGGATGGCCGGGAGGGTGGGCGTGGCCGGAGCGGTCGCGGCCGTGCTGCTGTGTGCCGCCGCCGGGGCGGCCGCCGGGGCGCTGGCGGGGGCGGACACCCGGCGCGGGCCGGTGCCGGAGCTGGCACGGCGGCATGCCGAGGCGACCGTCGAGGCGAGGGTGACCGGGGACCCGAGGGCCACCCGGCCACGGGTGCGGGGCTCGGTCCGGGCCGCGCCCGCCGTCGTGGTGGAGGCCGAGGCGACCCGGGTGACCACCACGCGCGGGGTGACGACAGAGGTCCGTACCCCGGTGCTGCTGATGGTTCATCAGTCATGGCTCGGGCTGCTGCCCTCCACCGAGCTGAGGGTGGACGGCCGGCTGATGCCGCCCTCCCGGCCGGGCGACCGTGTCGCGGCCGTCGTCCGGGTCGGTGACAGCGGCCCACCGAGGGTCGTCGCGGGCCCGTCCCTGGTGCAGCGGGCGGCGGGCCGGTTGCGTGCCGGGCTGCGCGAGGCGGCCGACGGGCTGGCGCCGGACGCCCGGGCGCTGCTGCCCGGCCTGGTCGTCGGGGACACCTCGCGCGTCCCCTCCGACCTCGAAGAGGCGTTCCGGGCCACGGATCTGACGCACCTTCTGGCCGTGTCCGGGGGAAACCTCGCGGTGCTGCTGGCCGTGCTCGTCGGGCCGCCGCATCTCGCCTCGCGCGCCGAGCGCCGTGGGCTCGCGGCCCGGCTGGGGATCCCGTTGCGGCTGACGGCCGTCCTCGGCGGCGGGCTGGCGCTCGGGTTCGTGGTGGTGTGCCGCCCCGAGCCGAGCGTGCTGCGGGCCGCCGTGTGCGGGCTGATCACTCTGCTGGCCATCGGGACGGGCCGGCGTCGCGGTCTGCTGCCCGCGCTGGCGGGCGCCGTGCTCCTGCTCGTCCTCTACGACCCGTGGCTGGCGCGGAGCTATGGCTTTCTGCTCTCGGTCCTGGCCACCGGCGCCCTGCTGACCCTCGCCCCGCGCTGGGCGGCGGCGCTGCGGCGGCGCGGGGTGCCGCCCAGGATCGCGGAGGCCCTCGCGGCGGCGGGCGCGGCGCAGGCCGTGTGCGCGCCGGTGATCGCCGTGCTGGCGGCGAGGGTGAGCCTGGTGGCGGTGCCGTGCAATCTGCTCGCCGAACCGGCGGTCGCGCCCGCCACGGTCCTGGGGTTCGCCGCGCTCGCCGCGGCCCCGCTCGCGCCGCCGCTCGCCGAGGGCCTCGCCTGGCTGGCGGGCTGGCCGGCGCGGTGGACGGCGACCGTCGCCCGGACCGGAGCGGGGCTGCCCGGGGCCGAGCTGGACTGGCCCGGCGGCTGGGCGGGCGGGCTGTGGCTGGCGGCGGCGACGGTGGTCGTCCTCCTGGCCGCAGGGCGGGTGCTGCGCGGCCCGTGGGTCTGCGGGGCGTGCGCGCTGGCCCTGTTGCTCGCCGTGGTCCGCCCGGCGCCCCTGACGAGGGGCCTCACCGGATGGCCGCCGCCCGATTGGCGGATGGTCGCGTGCGATGTCGGCCAGGGGGACGCCCTCGTGCTCGCCACCGGCCCGCACAGCGCGGTTCTCGTCGACGCCGGGCCCGAGCCGAGAGCCGTCGACCGCTGCCTGAGGCGGCTGGGCGTCGACGAGGTGCCGTTGCTGCTGTTGAGCCACTGCCACGCCGACCACGTCGACGGCCTGCCGGGGGTGCTGCGCGGTCGCGCGGTGGGGGCGATCGAGACGACGCCGTACGCCCTGCCGCCGGGTCAGGCGGCGTTCGTCCGGAGGGAGGCCCGCCGGGCGGGGGTGCCGGTCGTCGAGGCGGTGCCGGGGGAGCGGCGGCGTGTGGGCGGGCTGTCGTGGGAGGTGCTGTGGCCGCCGCCCGCCGGGACGTCGGCCGTGGCGGAGGACGGTCCCAATGACGCCAGCGTCGTCCTCCTCGTCCGTACGGGCGGGCTGACTTTCCTGCTGCTGGGGGATCTCGAACCGCCCGCACAGCAGGAGCTGTGGGAGACGCACCCCGGGCTTCCTCCGGTGGACGTCCTCAAGGTGGCCCACCATGGTTCGGCCTATCAGGACCCCCGGCTGACGCGCGGGCTCCACCCCCGGCTGGCGGTGATCTCCGTGGGCGCCGGCAACCCCTACGGCCATCCGGCGGCCCGCACGATCGGCGCGCTGCGGGAGCAGGGGGCGGCGGTCCTGCGCACCGACACCGACGGCCCGGTGGCCGTCACGGGCGGGCGGGACGGCCCGGTCGCCGTCGCGGGGAGAAGGAGAAGCCGCGGGAGAGGAGACCGCCCGGCAGAAAGACCGAGACGATCTAGGACTGTGGACCGATGCCGTGCCCTCCCCGTCCGGGGGATAACGGAGTCATGCACGCAGCGGACATCGACGCCTACCTCCGTCACATCGACGCCACCCGCCCGGCCGCCCCCACCTCGGAGGCGCTACGGGACCTTCAGTTCCGCCATCTCGTGGCGGTGCCCTTCGAGAACCTCTCGATCCACCTCGGTGAGGAGATCGTGCTGGAGGGCGGGGCCCTGGTGGACAAGGTGGTGCACAGGAGGAGGGGAGGCTACTGCTACGAGATCAACGGCGCGTTCGCGGAGCTGCTGACGGCGCTCGGCTATGAGGTGACGCTGCTGGCGGCACGGGTGATGGGGCCGGACGGGAAGTTCGGGATCCCCTTCGACCACCTGGCCCTGCTGGTCAGGACCGGCACCCGACCGGACGGCGTACAGCGGCAGGAGTGGCTGGTGGACGTCGGCTTCGGCCGGAACAGCCACCACCCGCTGAGCTTCACCGAACGCGGCGACCAGCTGGACCCGGGAGGGGTGTTCCGGATCGCCGAGACGGAGGAGGGGGACCTGGACGTCAGCAAGGACGGAGCGGTGCAGTACCGCCTGGAGCGGCGCCCCCGGGCGCTGGCCGACTTCGAGGTCGGCAACTGGTGGCACCGGACCTCGCCGCTGTCGCCGTTCGGGCAGTCGGTGCTCTGCTCCCGCCTCACCGAGGACGGCGGCCGGATCACCATCAGCGGCCGCACGCTCGTGACGACGGATGTCGGCGGGCGCGTGGAGCGGACGCTGGCGGAAGGGGAGGTGGCGGCCGCCTACCAGGAGCACTTCGGCCTGGAGCTGGAGCGGATCCCCGAGGTGCGGGGCGCGGGTCAGGGGAGCTGATCCCACCCCGGCCGCCACCTCCGCCTCACGTCACCGGGCCACCGGTCCGGGGGTGCTACTCGACCTCGGTCCAGCCGTCGTACTCCTCGGCGAGCTCGCGCAGCGCGGCGCGGTCGAGCTCGCCGTCGGGGTCGTCGATGACGACCAGCCACTGGGCGTCCTCGGCGTCGTCCTCACCGGCGAGCGCCTCGCGGACGATCTCGGGGTCGTCGTCGAGTATGAACCGCCGTCCCGCCTCCTCGGCCGCCTCCTCGGCGGCGTCGCGGTCGGGCAGCACCAGCAGGTGCCGTACGGGGTCGGAAGACTGGGAAGAGAAGGGAGAAGCGCTGGTCACCCGCTTATTGTGCGGTATGCCTCCAGCGGCTTTCGGCGGGGTCTGTCACTGGCGCATGGGATGCTGGTCACGATGGCCAGGAAGACTGCAACCGACGACCTGCTCGCGCCCGTGACGATCGCCGTGGGCCAGGAGGATCTCCTCCTCGACCGCGCTGTTCAGGAGGTGGTGGCGGCCGCCCGCGCGGCCGACGCGGACACCGACGTCCGGGATCTCACCCCGGACGCGCTCCAGCCCGGCACGCTGGCCGAGCTGACCAGCCCGTCGCTGTTCGCCGAGCGCAAAGTCGTGATCGTCCGCAATGCCCAGGACCTCTCCGCGGACACGATCAAGGACGTGAAGGGCTACCTCGGCGCGCCCGCCGAGGAGATCACCCTGGTGCTGCTCCACGCGGGAGGCGCCAAGGGCAAGGGGCTGCTGGACGCGGCCCGCAAGGCCGGGGCCCGTGAGGTCGCCTGCCCGAAGATGACGAAGCCGGCGGACCGGCTCGCGTTCGTCCGCGGGGAGTTCCGCGCGACCGGCCGTTCCGCGACGCCGGAGGCCTGCCAGGCCCTGGTCGACGCCATCGGCAGCGATCTGCGCGAGCTGGCGAGCGCCTGCGCCCAGCTCGTCGCGGACATCGAGGGCGTCATCGACGAGTCCGTCGTCGCCCGCTACTACACGGGACGCGCGGAGGCCTCCAGCTTCACCGTCGCCGACCGTGCCGTGGAGGGCCGGGCGGCCGAGGCCCTGGAGGCCCTGCGCTGGGCGATCTCCACGGGTGTCGCCCCCGTGCTGATCACCAGTGCCCTGGCCCAGGGCGTCCGCTCGATCGGCAAGCTCGCCTCCGCGCCGCGCGGCGCCCGCCCCGGGGATCTCGCCCGTGAGCTGGGCATGCCGCCGTGGAAGATCGACCGGGTGCGCCAGCAGATGCGCGGCTGGTCGGCGGACGGGGTGGCGGCCGCGCTCACCGCGATCGCCGAGGCCGACGCCGGCGTCAAGGGCGGCAGTGACGACCCCGAGTACGCGCTGGAAAAGGCGGTGGTGGCAGTGGCCCGGGCCGCCCGCAGCCGCGCGTAGAGCACACCCGTCCCGGGGCGAAAGCCCCGGAAACGCCCGGAGGCCCGTCTCCGCCCTGGGGAAGGGCGGAGACGGGCCTCCGAGATCGTTCAGGTGAGCCCGAAGGGCTCATGCCGCACCCGCGTGGCGAACGACCGAGCGCGGCGGGGTGCCGGGAACGGAGCGGTAGAGGGGCCGCTGGATCCGTACCGGCGAAGGAACCGGGGCTCACGCCCCGGAAAGGCTTCAGCCCTGGAGGGCGGCAACCTGCTTGGCCAGCGCCGACTTCTTGTTGGCGGCGGCGTTCTTGTGCAGGACACCCTTGCTGGCGGCCTTGTCGAGCTTCTTGCCGGCGAAGGCGACGGCGGCGGTGGCCTTCTCGGCGTCACCGGCGACGATGGCCTCGCGGGCCGCACGGACAGCGGTCTTGACCGAGGACTTGACGGCCTTGTTACGCAGGCGCGCCTTCTCGTTGGTCTTGTTCCGCTTCATCTGGGACTTGATGTTCGCCACGAAAAGAGCCTTTTCAGGTTCGTTGGATTTCGATCAGTGCCGGGTGTCGTGTGAGAGGCACGACAGGCACAGTGCACCAGGCTACCAGCAGCCACTCGGCCGTCCCAAACCGGACCGTACCCGCCGCTCATGGGACCATGGTGGGGTCGTATACCCGACTCCCGCCGAGACTGGCGTTTCCGCGCCGAAGTCACCGAATGGATCCTGCGTGCCCGCCACCCCTACCAACGTGCCCGAGCCGAGCCGTACCGACCCGGCTCTGATCCGTAACTTCTGCATCATCGCGCATATCGACCACGGCAAGTCGACGCTCGCCGACCGGATGCTCCAGCTGACCGGCGTGGTCGACCAGCGGCAGATGCGCGCGCAGTACCTCGACCGGATGGACATCGAGCGCGAGCGCGGCATCACGATCAAGTCCCAGGCGGTCCGGCTGCCCTGGGCGCCCACCGAGGACAAGGGCAACACCCACATCCTCAACATGATCGACACGCCGGGCCACGTGGACTTCACCTACGAGGTCTCGCGGTCCCTGGCCGCGTGCGAGGGCTGCATCCTCCTCGTGGACGCCGCCCAGGGCATCGAGGCCCAGACCCTCGCCAACCTCTACCTGGCGATGGAGAACGACCTCACGATCATCCCGGTCCTCAACAAGATCGACCTGCCGGCCGCACAGCCGGACAAGTTCGCCGCCGAGCTGGCCAACCTCGTCGGCTGCGAGCCCGAGGACGTGCTCCGGGTCTCCGCGAAGACCGGCGTCGGCGTCGACGAGCTGCTCGACAAGGTCGTCGCCCAGGTCCCGGCCCCGGTCGGCGTCAAGGACGCCCCGGCCCGCGCGATGATCTTCGACTCGGTCTATGACTCCTACCGCGGTGTGGTCACGTACGTCAGGGTCGTCGACGGTGAGCTCAAGAAGCGCGAGCGCATCAAGATGATGTCGACCGGCGCCACCCACGAGCTGCTGGAGATCGGCGTCTCCTCGCCCGAGATGACGCCCGCCGACGGCCTCGGCGTCGGCGAGGTGGGCTACATCATCACCGGCGTGAAGGACGTGCGGCAGTCCAAGGTCGGTGACACGATCACCTCCCAGCAGAACGGCGCCACCGAGGCGCTGGGCGGCTACAAGGACCCCAAGCCGATGGTGTTCTCGGGCCTGTACCCGCTGGACGGCTCGGACTACCCGGAGCTGCGCGAGGCCCTCGACAAGCTGCAGCTCAACGACGCCGCGCTGGTCTACGAGCCGGAGACCTCGGCGGCCCTCGGCTTCGGCTTCCGCGTCGGCTTCCTCGGCCTGCTCCACCTGGACGTGGTCCGCGAGCGGCTGGAGCGCGAGTTCGGCCTCGACCTCATCGCCACCGCGCCCAACGTGGTCTACAACGTGCGGATGGAGGACGGCGTCGAGCACGTCGTCACCAACCCGAGCGAGTTCCCCGAGGGCAAGATCGCCGAGGTGCACGAGCCGGTCGTCAAGGCGACCGTCCTCGCCCCCACCGAGTTCGTCGGCGCGATCATGGAGCTCTGCCAGTCCCGCCGCGGCACGATGCTGGGCATGGACTACCTCTCCGAGGACCGGGTCGAGCTGCGCTACACCCTGCCCCTCGCGGAGATCGTCTTTGACTTCTTCGACCAGCTGAAGTCCAAGACCCGCGGCTACGCCTCCCTCGACTACGAGCCCACCGGCGAGCAGACCGCCGACCTGGTCAAGGTCGACATCCTGCTGCACGGCGACAAGGTCGACGCCTTCTCGGCGATCACCCACAAGGACAAGGCGTACGCGTACGGCGTCCGTCTCGTCGCCAAGCTGCGCGAGCTCATCCCCCGGCAGAACTTCGAGGTGCCGATTCAGGCCGCCATCGGCTCGCGGGTCATCGCCCGTGAGACCGTGCGCGCCATCCGCAAGGACGTCCTCGCCAAGTGCTACGGCGGTGACATCTCCCGTAAGCGGAAGCTGCTCGAGAAGCAGAAGGAAGGCAAGAAGCGCATGAAGATGGTCGGCAGCGTGGAGGTCCCCCAGGAGGCCTTCATCGCGGTGCTGTCCAGCGACGAGAGTGGCGAGAAGGGCAAGAAGTAGCCCCCACGCGAGTTCTCACGCGCCCACTGCGCGGCGCACGACGTGCCCCGACCGGTCCCGGTCGGGGCACGTCGCCGTTTGTGGGATCCGGTGATCTCTAGTGGCTCAAACCGTGTTCCCTCGCACTCTTACGCGAGCAGCCCTTCCGCTCTAGTCTGATCACTGCTCGCGCAGGTTACTCGCCAGTCACCAGCGCGGGTCGTAAGAGCAGTCGTAAGAGCAGTCGAGCAGCGAAAGCAGTCCAGCGACGAAGCGGGCTCCGGAGGATGCCGTGACCGAGACACAGGCTCTGATCGAGAACAGGCCGCCCTCCGTGGCGACGCTCTTCCTCGAACGGGTCGAGGCCACACCGGACGCGGAGGCCTACCGCCACCCCGTGCCGTCCCCCTCCGGCGAGGGCCCCGACACCTGGGCCTCGCTCACCTGGCGGCAGGCCGCCGACCGTGTCTTCGCCATCGCGGCCGGCCTGATCGACCTCGGCGTCGACCCCCAGGAACGCGTCGCCCTCGCCTGCTCCACCCGGGTGGAGTGGATCCTTGCCGACCTCGGCATCATGTGCGCGGGCACCGCCACCACGCCCGTCTACCCCAGCACCAACGCCGACGAGACCGCCTTCATGCTCTCCGACGCCGGCTGCCGGGTCATGATCGCCGAGGACGCCGCCCAGCTGGCCAAGGCCCGGCTGCGCCGCGCCGAACTCCCGCACCTCGCCCATGTCGTCGTCATCGAGGCGGCCGACGCCGTCCCCGCCGAGGGCGACCCGGAGGGCTGGGTGCTCTCCCTCGCCGACCTGGAGAAGCGCGGCACCGCCCGGCTGGAGGCCCACCCCGGGGCCGTCAAGGACCGCATCGCCGCCCTGCGCCCCGAGCAGCTCGCCACCCTCATCTACACCTCCGGCACCACCGGCCGCCCCAAGGGCGTACGGCTGCGCCACGACGCCTGGTCGTACATGTCCCGCGCGATCCAGGCCACCGAGCTCGTCCGCCCCGACGACGTGCAGTACCTGTGGCTGCCGCTCGCCCACGTCTTCGGCAAGGTGCTCACCGCCGGGCACATCAGCGTCGGGCACATCACCGCCGTGGACGGCCGGGTCGACAAGATCATCGAGAATCTGCCCGTCGTCCGGCCCACCTATATGGCCGCCGTCCCCCGGATCTTCGAGAAGGTCTACAACGGCGTCGCGGCCAAGGCCCGCGCGGGCGGCCCGGCCAAGTACAGGATCTTCCGCTGGGCGGCCGAGGTCGCCCGCGAGTACGCCAAGGTCTCCCAGGACAACTACCGCCGCACCGGCAGCAAGGCCGTCCCCTTCGGGCTCGCCGCCAAGCACCGCGTCGCCGACGCCCTCGTCTACGCCAAGATCCGCGACGCCTTCGGCGGCCGGCTGCGCGCCTGCGTCTCCGGCGCCTCCGCCCTCGCCCCCGACATCGGCTACTTCTTCGCCGGCGCCGGCATCCACATCCTGGAGGGCTACGGCCTCACCGAGACCAGCGCCGCCAGCCTCGTCAACCCCGGCGAGGCCTACCGCACCGGCACGGTCGGCAAGCCCCTGCCCGGCACCGAGGTCCGTATCGCCGACGACGGCGAGATCCTGCTGCGCAGCCCCGGCGTCATGGAGGGCTACCACGGCCAGCCCGAGAAGACCGGCGAGGTCCTGGAGCCGGACGGCTGGTTCCACACCGGCGACATCGGCGAGCTCTCCCCGGACGGCTATCTGCGGATCACCGACCGGAAGAAGGACCTGATCAAGACATCGGGCGGCAAGTACATCGCCCCCGCCGAGATCGAGGGCCGCTTCAAGGCCGTGTGCCCCTACGTCTCCAACATCCTGGTGCACGGCGCCGACCGCAATTACTGCACCGCCCTCATCGCCCTGGACGGCCCGGCCCTGCTGGCCTGGGCCAAGGAACAGGGCATGGAGGACCGGTCGTACGCGGAGGTGGTTGCCGCCCCGGAGACCGAGGAGCTCATCGGGGGCTATGTGCGGGAGCTCAACGAGGGGCTCCAGCGCTGGCAGACGATCAAGAAGTTCCGGCTGCTGCCCCGCGATCTGGACATCGAGCACGGAGAGTTGACGCCCAGCCTCAAGCTCAAGCGGCCGGTCGTCGAGCGTACGTACAAGGACCTGATCGAGGAGATGTACGCGGGCTCCAGGGAGGACTGACAGGTGGGGCCGTCGGGGAGGCCGGTCGGGGGCCGCGCGGCCCGTGTACTCCCATAGCGGTCACTTACTCAGCTCGGCGCACCTGAACACCGACAGTCTGTCAGTCTGTCGGTGGTGAAATCCGCACTATGCCGTATGCGGTCAGGAGCGCCACTGTGAGGACATCACCGAAGCCCCGGACGGACGGGCCGGTTCCGCGCACCCCGGCTCGTAGCCCGGACCCGCCGCCGACCGGACCGCCCACGGCCCGCACCAGCCTGCCCGGCGACGCCCGCGCGCCCTCCGCCGCCCGGCGGTTCGTCCGCAGCGTGCTCGCCGGGTGGAACGCCCACGCCATGGTCACCGACGACGCCACGCTGCTGGTCAGCGAGCTGGTGACCAACGCCGTGGTGCACGCCGGGACATCGGTCGACCTGGAGTGCCGGCTCGACCCGGCGCGCGGCGGCAGCCTCGTCGTCGAGGTCACCGACCACCACCCCGCCCGGG